>NZ_PZKG01000112.1 GCF_003034985.1 Cereibacter changlensis JA139 | reverse complement strand
GCCGCAGGGGGCGATAGTCCTAACTTCACATCATGTTTCCCGCGCCAGCGAGGCACGCTTCATGTAAATCCAGACCCGGCGGTGACAACAAGCATGGCCATGCTAGCCCACGAGAATCCGCTTGGTCCCGAGGCTTCGAAAATGGCACCGCCAAGAATGGCTATATTCTATGCTGTGACGGTCAGCGCCTAGGTGTGAGATCTCATGAGGTTGTTCACACCAAGAGCTGCGAAGCGAACCAGCTGCGGAACCGCGGGTGGGCAGGCGTTATAGAACAAGATGAAGTCCTTGCACGGCCCAGAAGAAAGCCTGTAATAGGTGGGTTATTGTTCTGCGCATATGCAGAACGCAAGGTGAGGCGAACTGGAACAAGATTCGTCTTTAAGTTCTTCTAACTTTAATGTCAGGTAATTAGTATGTCGTCTTCGGGGGAATCATCGTGGCAGCTGGACCTCTTTGAAGCTGCCCCATCCATAGCGTTCGCTCTCATCTTACAGAGTTCTGGCGACCTCGAGTTGGCCGGATGGGTGGGGGCTGCGTTTGCTGCAGGAGTTCTTGTTGGTTTCTGGGTTCGCAGAATGCCGCCCAGTCCGATATTTGTTGGCATAAACCTGCATCTGGCAATCATCACTCCGTTGATCGTCGGTCTGAACCGCCTTCAGATGACCCAGATCGCAAATCGCATCGAGGCCAACTCCTACACTGCGGTTCTGTTGACAATCTTTATCACAGGTTGCGCGCTCACGCTCTTTTCGCGAGGCGGCTTTATCGGCTCGCAAGCACTGCCACGGCAATCAATCGTCACCTGGTCCGTCGTGATGTTAGTGGCGAGTTTGGCGTCGATCATCTGGGCGCTGTTCGCCGGTCAGAGCGGGTTCTTGGCGGTCGGACTCCCGATTGTTGGTCTATTCGCCCTCCGACGTGCGATTCTCAAACATGCTGAAGGTGGCGTGGCTCAGGGCAAACGGTGAGGAATCAGACCCGCCGCGCCACAAGGCTCAGGTGGTCACACAATGGATGCTCATGGAGCCATCATGCTCGTCTCTGGGGCGCATCGGAGCTGTTTCACCATGCCGGCCCCTTGTGCTTTTCCTTGCCAATCTATGGCTTCGTCATGACGTCCTGCGGTCGATCCATGAGCATAAGGCGCAAACCTACAGCCACGAGCAGGCACCCGGCCAACCGCTCCAGCCAGCCATGCAGCTGCGGCGACCGTCGCAAGCGCTCCCCGATAGACCCCGCAAAAAATGCAATGCCGCTCTCGATCAACAGAGCGACGACCCGCATGACGATGCCCAGAAAGATGAACTGGACCATCACCGATCCGTTCTCAGGACGGACGAACTGCGGCAGAAAGGCCAGAAGGAAGACGTGGCTCTTGGGGTTTACGAGGCTGGCGATGAACCCTTCCCGGATCGCGGCCCCGGCGGACGCATAGTTCGCCGAAAGCACTGGCCCGCACCCGGCGTGGCGGATCATCGCGACGCCACGCCACACCAGATAGGCGCCGCCAGCGTAGCGGAGAATGTCGAAAAGCACCGGGTTCCGCGCCACGACGCTGGCGAGGCCAAAGGCGAGCAAAGGCACCTGCACGAAGCCTGCCAGGAAGAAGCCCAGAGATGTGAACAGGGCCGCCGCTCGACCTTGCGAGATCCCACGCCCCATGATCAGGAAGAGATCCGGACCGGGGGTGATCGTCAAGACAATCACCGCGGATATGAACAGGCAAAGGGTCACCACATCCATGAAACCAACACCGTAACAAGCAGGGATCACCAATTCTGGCAGAAGCGCCGAGTGAGGGCAACGAGCACATCCACTCCGCAGGACGCCATCCGTGTTCGCTCAGAGCGCCTTTGCCCCGCCAGTCATGGCTCTGGTGCGGCCTCATGCGACTTCCGGAAGGCTTCCAGCTGGTCGAGCGCATCCTCGGCGAGCAGGACCCTGCCGCGGGGGTATCTTTCCGTATCGAGGAGCTCCTCGGAAACGAAGTGGTTCCCCTTGAGCCAGGCCAGGCGAGGCCGGACCGGTCGCCTGAGGCGATCTGCTCGATCCCTTCGGATCCCGACATGGCCTGAGCATCTTGAGGACGAACTCGGCCTCCGTCTTCGCGTGGATGTTCTCCTGACTGCAGAAGTCCGACCCGGTGATGTGGGACACGCTCGACCATGAGCGGAACTCACGGTTCGTGGGCGGCAACAGGCTTCTGATGCGCGTCGCTTCCGCGGCGATCTCCATCAGGGAGCGCGCCAGCGGCCTGCTCCGGAACGATCCGCCCAGCTATCGTGGATCGGCGCCAGCCTCCGGGGCATCGTGTTCGCCCGCATAGCCCAGCTCGCGCTTCCCGATGCAGGCACCCGGACAGACCGGGAAATGACTCCAGCCGCTCCACCAGATATGACTTGAACTGGTCAGCCAGACGCTCGCTGCGGTCACGCGGTCCGTAGACCGGACCTTCCAGACCAGCCTCCAGATAGTTCTCCCTGAACAACGGCCATGCTGTTGCTTTTTCGTTGAAACAGTCCTGTTTTTCTCGCCATAACCTGCAGGGTTTCGTATGATTTCGACCGATACCCTGCAATTTCGGTCCCGCCCATGAAGCACCGCCCGCGCACTGAGGAACAGGATGATCTGCTGCGTCCGCGCCTTGTTGACATGATCGACCAGCGGCACGAGTTGGTGAAGCTGGCGGCGTTGATCGACTGGGAGGTGTTCGACCGGGAATGGTCGGGGTTCTTCCCGTCGGGCAAGGGGCGGCCCGTGACGGAGCCGCGGCTGGTGGCGGGTCTGCTTTATCTCCAGCATGCCTACAGGCTGTCGGACGAGGCGGTGGTCGCCCGCTGGGTCGAGAACCCCTACTACCAGCACTTCACCGGCGAGACCTTCTTCCAGCACCGTCCGCCCATCGACCCATCTTCGTTGACCCGCTGGCGGGGGCGGATCGGCGAAGAGGGTGTGGAGTGGCTGCTGACCCAGACCATCCGGGCCGGACAGAAGTCCGGGGTGATCGACGAGGACAGCGTCAGGCGTGTGGCGGTGGATACGACCGTGATGGAAAAGGCGATCGCCCATCCGACGGACTCCCGGCTTTATGAGCGGGCGCGCGATCAGCTGGTCGCCCTGGCGCAAGAGGCCGGGGTGGAACTGCGGCAGTCCTACGCGCGTCTCGCCCCTCGGCTGGCGCTGCAGGTTGGCCGCTACGCCCATGCAAAGCAGTTCAAACGCATGCGCAAGGCATTGAAAAGGCTGAAGGGCTACACCGGTCGGGTCATGCGGGATCTCCGCCGCCACCTGCAGGACATCCCCGAAGGCAACCTGCGGGATCGCATCATCGGGAAGCTCGGCCTCGTGTCGCAACTGTTGCACCAGCCTCCCAAGGGCGCGGACAAGATCTATGCCCTGCATGAGCCCGAAGTCGACTGCATCTCCAAGGGTAAGGCGCGGGTCCGCTACGAGTTCGGCTGCAAGGTCAGCGTCGCCACCACGCTGGACGAGGGCTTCGTCGTCGGCATGCGCAGCTTTCCGGGCAATCCCTATGACGGCCACACTCTGAGGCAAGCACTGGAACAGGTGACGATCCTGACCGACCAGCGCCCCGACCTCGCCGTCGTCGACCGCGGCTACCGCGGCCACGGTGAGAACAGGACCCGCGTCCTGATCAGCGGCGCCCGCCGCGGCCTGACGCCGAAGCTGATCACTGACCTCCGCCGCCGCAGCGCCATCTAGGCAGAGATCGGCCACATGAAAACCGACGGTCGCCTCGCCAGATGTCCCCTGAAGGGCGCCATCGGCGATGCCCTCTTCGCAGTGCTCTGTGGCTGTGGCCACAATATCCGCAAGATTCTCGCCCATCTCCGGGCTTGGCTTGCGCTGATCATAGCCGCAATCCTGGCGGCCCTAACTGCCCAGGACCGGCAGGATCAGGCCAGCATACCGGGATGAACACATTGTTCAGGCTGAACTACCTAGACCGCGGTCAGCTCGCCTGCTCGATGCAGCTTCGCCAGCATGGCCGCGTCGCGCCGGTCGGTCTTCACCCGGTCGCCGGCCTTCACCGGGATGAGCGAGGGCGCGACGACCATGCAGTCATGTCCGAGTTCGGTAAGCTGGCGATGAAGACCATAGCCGCAGGGCCCCGCCTCGTAGCAGAGATGGAGCCGTCGCCCGGCGCAGCCCAGCTTCTCGGCAAGCCTGCGGACGTGATCGGGCCGGTGCGGGATCGTGCCCCAGTGCCTTACCTCGCCGCCGCGCTTTCCTTGCGCAACAGCCACCGAGATCGTCGCCTTGTGGACATCCAGCCCGATGAACATGCTATCTTGCATCTGGTCTCTCCCCCGTTCTTGAGGCTCGGCGCCAGCCCATCTGGCGCAACCCTCGAAGGAGAACGCCGCGGGAGAGACCACCGATCCACTCAGCTCACACCGCGATCATGGGGTCTAAGGCCAGCCCCCGACTAATGCTGGTGCCTGGTTCACAGAAGAAGCCGCAACGGATCACTACAACATCGCACCTAGCGCCGCCAAACCCGCAACAAAACAGCGTTGACCTGCACCTTGCGATGCGCTAAATGCACCATGCAGCATAAGTTATGCATCAGATCACGAGCGGGGCGCATGGAGCACTTTTCAATTATTCAAGCCCTATGCCGGGCGGCCATGAGCGAGCCAACACCGGCATTGCGCAAGCAAGTCGAGCGGTTAAAGGATGCCCTCGCCAAGGATGGCGAGGAAAAACAGGCAGCATCGCTCGCGAGGGTTCTTTCTACGGCTGAGCGACTAAAGGAGATGGCTCCGAGCCGAATCGAGCGCTCCCGAGCGAACCTGTCTGGTGAGACGTTGGGCCGCAACACGCCGGTCCCTGTTGATCGTGAAACGTCCGCCGCCTTGGCAGAGATCATTTTTCCATCTGAAGTTGAGAGAGCGGCTCCGCTCTTTAATTCAACTGTGACGCAGGCGGTCGGGACAATCGTCGATGAGTGGACCGATTTCGAGGCGCTCGCGACCGTCGATATCGTGCCCTCGAAGACGTGTTTAATTTACGGAGCGCCTGGCACGGGGAAGACACGCCTGGCTCTTTGGATGGCGGGCAGACTGGAATTGCCTGTTGTCCTGGTAAAGCTAGATGGCCTTGTATCTTCATTTCTTGGTACGACAGCACGCAATATCGGAAATCTCTTCGCGTTTGCAAATCGATATCGCTGTGTTCTTCTGCTTGATGAGTTCGACGCAATTGCAAAGGTCCGCGACGACCCGCAGGAGGTCGGCGAAATCAAGCGCGTTGTGAATGCTCTTCTCCAAAATCTAGATGTCAGGCAGAATATTGGATTGACGATTGGCATCACCAATCACCAAAAGCTGCTTGATCCAGCGGTCTGGCGCCGTTTCGAGGTTCAGCTTGAGATCCCTAAGCCCGATTTTGAGGTGAGGAAGGCGATCGCCGCCATGTTTATGCCGCCTGTAACTGCTCCCAGCAGCCATTTGCGCCTTATTGCTTGGTTCACCGAAGGTTCGACCGGCGCGGAGATCGAATCGCTGGTGAGAACATACAAGAAGGCCACCACGGTTCGCGAGGATGATCGGCGGGGGTTGCTTGACACTCTTCGCCAATTTGCAACGCTCAACGCGGCCCGAATTCAGAGCGAGCGTCGAACGCTGCTGTTCGACGATCCCGCGACTCTATTCCGGGCTATGCGCGACGACCCCATTCTCGCATTTTCGATGGCCGACATAGGTGAAATCGCTGGCCGGGATAAGTCGACTGTAAGTCGTCAGCTTGGGCGGCAGGCGAGTAAAGTTGATGGGAGAGTAGACAATGGCTAGTCCGATCCAGATCGTTCTCAATCCGAACAACTATGAGGAAGCCCGAGAGGCAGGCGGTGGCGGCGGCCGCAAGGATTTCTTCGCTCACCGTGATCGGGAATTCGAGGCTCACAAAGCAGCTCTGATCGATCAGATCGACGCTATTTCCGGGGTTCTTTCCGCGCAAGCACAGGGACCGATCGGCTACGTCAAGGTAATCCTCAAACGCGATGCCTGGGCGAAAAGCCATCGCCCCGTGGGCGCGCTGTTTCGCAGCGATCGAGTGCCTGTAGTCGGGGGTGGAGATCTCGGCGTGATGATTGTTGAAGGCAGTCCATCGGCTTTGACGGTGGTAAAAGCGGGAATTGCCAAAGCCGAGCCGCAGACCAGAATGCGGTACGACGAAAAAAAGCGGAAAGAGGTGCCGAACCCCTCGGCGCAGAGGAGCGAGACGGGGGCAATAGACCGGATTGAACTTTATGGCGCTTCCGACAAGCGCAACTTTTCGGTCGAAGAGGCTGTTGTATGGCTGAGCAATCCGATGACGGGTAGCGGGTATCAAGTCGAGTTGTTCGATGTTCTGCCACCGCGTGCCGAATGGGATCGCCTCGACCCCGCCCACCGACGTCTGGTCGAGTCTTTCGTTGTTGGCTTCAGCGCCCTTGAACAAAATCTGTCAGTGGAGCGTTTGCCGAACTGGCGGCAGCGCCTCCCGATGCTTTCTGTGCGCTTGGACCAAGCAAACGATGGCGCTGTCCTACGGCTGACAAGCGTGTCGTCAAAGGAACGCCGTGAGCTTGCGCCATTCGATCCGGAGGTTCAACACCACAGCCGCTTGCTGGCATTTCTGGACACGCATCCCTTGGTCCGCCGAATCGAATTGCCCGGCATCGTAGTGCGTTCCGCTCGCCCGGTAACGCCCGGCCGCATTCGGCCATCTCAGGCAGTGATGCCCGTTCGTGATAGCCGCAGGACTCATCCGAGGATGGGCGTCATCGATGGCGGCATAAGTCCGGCGTTGGCAGACTGGGTTATCGATCGATGGGACGTACTTGCCGACGAAGATATGGATCTATCTCATGGCACGTTCATTGGCGGACTTACTGTCGCTGGAGCAGGTATCAATGGTGCGGAAACTTGCCCCGAACCCGACGGAACAGAACTGGTTGACGTGGCCGTCTTCCCCAATGAGCAAAAGGCCGGGGCCTTTGCATCATACTATTCCGGTGGCCTCCCGCAATTCTTCGATGAGATGGATGCGGCTGTCGCGGATGCGCGGGCACGGCACGGTGTGCGTGTCTTCAATATGAGCTTGAACATCCTTCAGCCCGCCGCGCCCGATCGCTACAGCCCACATGCGGTCCGACTTGACCAGATTGCCGAAGAGAACAATGCTGTCGTGTTCATTTCCGCCGGTAACATTCAGCCACAAGATCTGCGCCCGGAGTGGCCGGCCGATGCAGCAACGGCCCTTTCCAACCTCGCACTTGCACGAAATGACGGGCTCTTGACGCCAGCGGAGAGCGCAAGAAATGTTGCCGTTGCTGCACTGAATCCGCCGGGGCATAGCGGCTGCCAGCCTTTCGCCCCAGCCCGTTTCAGCCGTCGGGGGCCTGGGCTTCGCTCAGGCGGGAAACCCGACCTTGCCCACATAGGCGGCGCGGGCACGCAGCACGCGACACTGGGGCATGGTCTTTTCTCTATCCTTCCAGATGGAACAGTAGTCGATGGTTGCGGCACCAGCTATGCCTCGCCGTTGATTGCCAAGACCGCAGCAGTGCTCGACCATGCCATCGAGGGCGAGGTCTCTCGTGAGACCCTCATCGGTTTGCTGGTCCACCACGCGGAGATTCCGGAACCCTTGCGTCCGAAAATGCTGGCGCCGGTGGCACGGCACCTGGTCGGCTTCGGTATGCCGCCGTCTGCTGAACGTATTCTGGAGACGGGCGATCATTCAATCACCTTGGTCTTCGCCTCGCGTATCCAGCACGGTCAGCAGATCAATTTCCGCTTCTCATGGCCGGCGTCCTTGGTCGGACTTGGCGGCAAATGCCGAGGGCGGGCGAAGCTCACACTCGTTTCCACCCCTCCGCTGGATGCCCGGTTCGGCTCCGAGTTCGTCAGGGTCAACGTGAATGCTGTCCTGCAGCAGGAGCAAGACGAGGGTAAATGGAAGGGCCGACTTGACCCGCTTTATCTCCCGTCTTCGCGTGAATCGCCGGCGGTCGAGGCGGAGCTAATCGAACATGACCTGAAGTGGAGCCCGGTGAAGGTCCACGCCAAGACCTTCCCGCAGGGAGTTGGGCCTTCGTCGAACTGGCGACTGTTTGTTGAGTATCTCACCCGCGCTGGAGAGGTGATGCCGGAGGGAGGCGTTCCCTTCACTGCAATTCTGACCATCAGCGACCCAGAGGCAGAAAAACCCGTCTTCAACGATATGCGCCAAAGTCTTCAGGCGATCGGTACACAGATCGCTGACATTCGGACGGCCGCGCGCATCACGCCGCGCGTATAATGAAAAAGAAAAACAAGGGAGGATAAATTGCCTTTTAATCAGCAGGTCGCGATCAACGACAACAATCAGCTTCGTATCCCTCAAAGGGAGGGGTTTACGGCGATCCACGACCATTTTCAGCAAGTCGGTGCGGATAGAGAGGTCGGGATAGTTCTTCCTGTTGGCTGCGGAAAGTCAGGCCTGATCGCGATTTCGCCTTATGCGCTTAGAGGTCAACGCGCACTTGTGGTTGCTCCCGGCACACGGATCAGAACCCAGCTCGGCAACGATCTTCGAGCAAACAGCGAATCTAATTTTTATGACCGCTGCCACATCATTGGCGCATCGGAGCAATATCCCGAGACAACAATAGTAGAAAGCGGTCGTGTAAATGTCGATGACATCCTCCACGCCGACGTAACAGTTGCGAACATTCAACAAATTGCTGGAGAAGAAAATCGTTGGCTTGACGGCTTGCCTGATGATTTCTTCGATATGATCCTTGTGGATGAGGCGCACCACAACACCGCGGCGAGCTGGCAGCAGGTCAAGCGGCGCTTCCCGAATGCTCGTGTTGTTAATTTCAGTGCCACTCCTGCCCGCGCTGACGGCGCGCTCATGGAAGGGCGCATAATCTACAGCTTCCCTGTCCTCAGGGCGATCGAAGCCGGCTATGTGAAACGACTCCGGGCCAAGATGCTACGCCCCACAGAATTGCGTTATATCGACCGTTCAGACGGGCAAGAGCGCATCATAGATGCAGAAGAAGTTCGTCGCCTGGGCGAAACAGACGCCGAATTCCGCCGTGGCATCGTCATGTCGGATGAAACTCTTTCTTCAATTGTTGATCATTCGATTGCCGAGTTGCGTCAGCTGCGGCAGAGCACTGGCGAACAGCGCCTCAAAATCATCGCTTCGGCGGTCAATTACGATCACTGCATCCAAATCACGGAAGCATTCCGCGCTCGGGGGCTTCGTGCAGCCTATGTTCATTCCCGTGAGGGTCAGGCCAATGATCGTGTTTTCCAGCAACTCGAAAATCACGATATCGATGTCATTGTTCAGGCAAGAATGTTGGGTGAAGGCTTCGACCATAAGTATCTCGCGGTGGCGATGGTTGGGAGCATATTCGCGAACCTGAGTCCGTTCGTTCAGTTTATCGGTCGCATCATGCGAGTAGTCGAGCAAAATAGCCCAGGCCACCCCACCAGCCAAGGCGTGGTCGTTTTTCACGTTGGCGCTAATGTTGCTCGTCGATGGAACGATTTTCGGCAATTCAGTGAAGCCGACCAAGGATTTTTTGCTGACCTACTTCCGGAAATCGAAGATGTCGATTTTACCGGCGAAATTGCTGTCCGCGAGCTTGGTGGAGGCGGCGGAATCGCGCCCGTAGAAATTCTGGAGGAGCGTGGGGTTCGCGCGTCCGACATGGACCCGATTGGCGATCCTCAAGCGATAGTTCTTTTGCAGCAGCTCGCAGAATTGGGCGTGACTCCTGACCAAGCTGCGCAAGAAATCCGGCGTTTGCGAACAACTCGCCAAGATCGTCGCGAAGCCAGACGTGCGTCATTGAATGAGCGTGTTCAAAATGAGGTCGGCGGTATCCTCGGCCGTCTTGGAGTGAATGCTGGCGGTCGGACTTTAGATCCACGTCGTCGAGAGAGAAATTATGCTTGGGCAGTTTCGGAACTGCATCGCCGCGTCAATACGCATGTCGCTGGAGCCAACGCGGACCGGCAAAATTTTACACTTGAGCAGCTGGATCAAGGGCACAAAGCCTTGCCTGAGCTGGTTCAAGTATTGGAGGGGGAACTCAGAAATGGCTAGAGCACGATCCTTAATTGTAAGTATGGAGGTTACGCCGGCAGGAAAATCGCATAACTGCCGACATAGCAGCAAGCATCGCATAGCAATGGGTGATCGCCGTCTGACGATAAGTTCCGAGGGCGGCAAGCACCACTACTGCTTGGACTGTGCAAAATTGTTTCTGGAGAAAGATATTGATAGATTGAACGCTTTGCTAGTCGAAGTCAGATCTCAATAAGTTCACCCTGAACAAATCGCTCAAGCCGCTATGACGATCTGATGGCCCTGATCCGGTGCGTTGATGGCCGCCCGGAGGGCGGCGATCATGCAGGCAAGCCAAGGCTTAAGGTGGGCCAGGATCTTTCGGATGTTGTGCCCGCAGGCGCGGAGCACGGCGAAGAGGGCGTCGCCGATGGCGCCTTTCAGGGGGCAGCGTGACAGGCGGCCGTCGGTTTTCATATGACCGATCTCGGCCTCGATGGCGCTGCGGCGGCGGAGATCGGCGTCCAGCTTCGGTGTGAGGCCGCGGCGGGCGCCGCTGATCAGCACGCGGGTCTCTGTTTCGCCGTGGCCGCGGTAGCCGCGATCGACAACGGCCAGATCGGGACGCTGATCGGTCAGGATCGTCACCTGCTCCAGCGCAGGCCACGTGAAGCGCATCGTGGCAGTGTTGGAGGATCTTGGCTGCGACCTGCCCGCCCTTGTCATCGCGGAGTGCCAGGACCTGCTGGCGCAGATTGCGGAGAAGAGTGAGAGGATCGAGACGAAGACCAAGGCCCTGAAGGCGCTCGCAGCGGAGACCGATACCGCGCGGCGGCTGCAGACGATGCCCGGCGTCGGCCCCCTGACAGCGCTGGCGGTCGAGGCCTTCGCCCCTGACATGGCGCAGTTCAAGTCTGGTCGGGATTTCGCGGCTTGGCTGGGGCTGGTGCCACGCCAGCGCTCGAGCGGTGGGAAGGCACGGCTGGGGCGGATCTCCAAGGCCGGCCAGAGCGATATCCGACGACTTTTGATCATCGGAGCGATGAGCCGCACCACGGGCCGCGCGCGCCACCAGGTGCCAGCCGAGAGCTGGCTCGGCCGCAAGCTTGCGACGAAGCCGAAGATGCTGGTTGGGATCGCGCTGGCCAATAAAATGGCCCGGCAGTTCTGGGCGATGCTGACGAAGAACGAGGATTATCGGGATCCGGCGCTGGCGAGGGCATGACCTTCCTGTCGTGACCTGCCAGCTCCGGTGCCAAGGGGGAGTGTGAGAAGCCGATGACCTGAATGGGCGCAACGATCGAACAGATCCGGATCGGGGAAGCTAGGGCAATCCCATGAGTATCAGAGCTCACATCGTAGATTTGGACCCGACCCGCTGATCACCATGCCGGCCCGCGGCTTCTGAAAGCGCCGCACCTGGAGGCCTGAAAGAAAACCGCACTCGATCACCCGCCAACAAGGTCAGAAGCCTCTTGCATCACGGGCGGCAACCAAAGAAGGGATTGCCGGGAAAGCTGCGCATGCCGACCACGAAGCCCTCGTCCAGCGTGGTGGCGACGCTGACCTTGCAGCCGAATTCATAACGCACCCGTGCCTTGCCTTTCGAGATGCAGTCGACCTCGGGTTCGTGCAGGGCGTAGATCTTGCCGCTGCCCTTCGGCTGCTGGTGCAGGAGTTGCGAGACCAGGGCGAGCCTGGCGATGATCCGGTCCCGCAGGCTACAAGAAGTCTCCCGGCACCGGGGCGATGCTGTGCTTCAACGGGCATGCGCTGATGGAGAACCGTAATGGTCTGATTGTGCAGGGTGACCTGACCCAGCCGAACGGCGCGCTGCATTGGACATGATCCACCGCCATTCCCCCGGGTCGACCCGACGTTTGACGCTCGGGGCCGACAAGGGGTTCGACGCGGCCGAGTTCGTCGCCGACCTGCGCCAGGCGTGTGTCACGCCCCACGTCGCGCAGAAGCGCATCAGTTCCGGTCGCGTTCCAGATGGACGGCAGATCTGTCGCAAGCCGCATGAGAACGGCGGGATCGACCTTGGGCTTCGCCTGGATCTGCGGCTCGGTGCGTCGCCGACAGGGATCGCGACAGACATCGCACATGTGTAACGCCGAGATCAACCACGGCCGACTGAGAGTGCTGAATGGCGTCGTTTATTTTCGACGCGATCTGTGCTATGTTCTCCTTTAGTTTCCACTCGCCGCCTCGGTCTCTGATCGGGGCGGCCCTTGGTGCTTTGTATGAAGGGGGTTGCCATGGCGAATGTTCATGACTGGGGTGCTGCGCCACCGCTGGCCGGAGTGACCCGGCCGCACGCTGCTGCTCCCCGGAAGGCGCCTGATGCCGACGAGCGGCTGGAGGCGCAGCGGAAAGTGTTGTCCCGCGTCCTGTTTGGCATCGCTGTGGCTCTCTTCCTGGGGGGATTCTTTGCATCGGCGCTGTGGGCCCTTGCGGGGTTTGGAGCGTTTGCGGCTCTTGTTGCACGAAAAGCGGGGCCTGCGGTGGGCCAAAGTGAATCCATGACTTCTGAAGCTATCGAGACCTCTGCATGCCGTGAGTTCCAACCTGGGACGGCGGAATGGAATTGGCGCATGATGCGGATGTACGGCGACTAGGTATCGGCCTAGTCGCCGTCCTTCACCTGCCCTGTGAACACATGCCCGCCGATCCTCACCGGTAGCGTATCGCGGTTCGCGGTCTCGGTCTGCAACCAGCCGGGGATCATGTTGCGCTGATAGCCCTGATCGACCAGCGCCTTCATGCCGGCCGGCGAGTAGTAGTGCGTCGCTCCATCGGTGAAGTCCGGCACATAGCCGCCCATCACCGCATCGACCACATAGGCGGCCCGGTCATAGGCTTCATCTCCGGGCTGGTATTGCGAGATCAGCCGGTTGCCTGACCCATCCCCGTTCCACGCCGAGAACTGCCGGGGCTGAAGGCTGACCCCTCCCACGGTATCGGGGAACCGCTCGTCATCGGTGCGGTTGCGGATCACCAGCGCGACGGCCGCCTGGCC
>NZ_PZKG01000111.1 GCF_003034985.1 Cereibacter changlensis JA139 | reverse complement strand
CGCCCTGGCCCTCGAACGGCTGCGCTTGACCGAAGAGCTTTCGGAGACACGGCTTGCGTCCGAAACCGAGAGGCTGCGCGCGGCCCTGCTGTCCTCGGTCAGCCATGACCTGCGAACCCCTCTCGTGACCATCATCGGCGCGGCAGGCAGCCTTGCGGACACGCCGGAGCTTTCCGCCGCAGTCCGCAAGGACCTGGCCGACAACATTCGCGAGGAGGGCGAGCGGCTGGACCGCTACGTGCAGAACCTGCTCGACATGACGCGGATCGGCCATGGCGCCTTGACCCTGCAGCTCGCCCCGGTGGATATGGGCGAGTTGGTCGGCGCGGCCCGCCACCGTCTGCGCGCGCCGCTCCGGGCGCATCGGGTGACGGCCGATGTCCCTGACAGCTTGCCCCTTGTTCTGGCGGATGAGGTGCTGCTGGAGCAGGTGCTGGTCAACGTGCTCGACAATGCGGCGAAATACGCGCCCCCGGGATCGACCATCGCCATCGCCGCCCGCCGGACCGGCGCGGGGCTGGAACTGTCCATAGCCGACGACGGCCCCGGGATTCCGCCCGAAGAGCGGCTTCGCGTGTTCGACATGTTCTATCGCGTCACCGAAGGCGACCGTCAGCGCGCCGGGACCGGACTTGGCCTCGCGATCTGCAAGGGCCTCACCGAAGCCATGGGCGGCGCGATCCGGGCCGAGTCCGCGTCACCGGGCGGCACGGGCACGCGTATCGTGCTGTCCCTGCCACTCTTCTACCGCGAGGCGCCTGCATGACCACTGCGACCCGCATCCTGGTAATTGATGACGAAGCGCCGATCCGCCGCTTTCTGCGGGTGCCGCTGGAGGCCGAGGGTCACAGCGTCATCGAGGCCGGTACGGCCCGTGACGGCATTCTGGCGGTCGCCCGGGAAGCGCCCGGCCTGGTGATCCTCGACCTTGGTCTGCCGGATGCCGACGGTCTGACGGTCCTGCGCGAAATCCGTGGCTGGAGCCAGGTTCCGGTGCTTGTCCTGTCGGTGCGGGCGGATGAGGCCGGCAAGGTTGCGGCGCTCGATGCGGGCGCTCAGGATTACGTGGTCAAGCCCTTCGGCGTGAAGGAACTCCTCGCCCGTATCCGCAGCCTGCTGCGCGATCGGGCCGGCGCTTCGGCTCCGGCAGTGATCGAGATCGACGACCTGCGGATCGACTCGGCCAACCACGTCGTCATGAAATCGGGTGTTCCCCTTCACCTGACGCGGAAGGAATTCGACCTGCTGTGGCTGCTTGCCAGTCATGCCGGACGCCTGGTGACGCAAGGCATGATCCTGAACGCGCTCTGGGGTCCCGCCCATGCCGAGGACAGCCAATATCTGCGGGTCTATGTGCGCCAACTGCGCCGGAAGCTGGGCGATGACGCCGCCAATCCCCGCTACATCGTGACCGAGCCGGGGATCGGCTACCGGTTCCTCGGCTGAGGCCGTCTGCTGGGCGGCTGCGACGGAACGGCGTCATGGCGCAACTTCTGTGACCTGCTCGGCAGACTTGGCAGCATGCTAGGACCGCTACGTTCAGGTGCCCGGCGGCAATGCGTCTTGGACATGTGACGGCCTCTTCTTGCTGCCGCTGCATCCGCTTCGCGGGGCGAACGTCGGTGAAGGGGAGCTTGCGGCAGGGACGTGACTTCCCGGTTTGGCTGGGCCTTGTGCCCCGGCAGCATTCGAGCGGTGGCAAGCCGACGCTTGGCTCGACAAGCAAGTCCGGGCAGCGAGACATCCGGCGCCTGCTGATTATCGGGGCCATGGCGGTGATCGCCGGGGCCAAGGCTCGACCTCCAGCGAAGGACCCATGGCTCGGGCGCATCCTCGCTCGCAAACCAAGGATGTTGGCTGCCATCGCGCTGGCAAACAAGATGGCGCGCATGATCTGGGCCATGATCACGAAGGACGAAGAGTTTCGAGGGGAACCACTGTCGGCGAACTGAGAGAGCCGGAAGCGCAGCCTCGAAAATGCGGGAGAAGCTGAAGCGAGTATGAATCGATCGACCAGATCGGGGTCGGAAAAATCAGTGTCGCATGAAGAGCCTCGAGCTCGGTCTGATGTTTTGAACCCAACCCGCGGATCCCATATCGGCCAGGGCGCTTAAGCGCCCCGATAAAAGGCCTGACACATGTACGCCTTCGATCGTATCATGCCAGCTGAGGTGACAGCCCGCTAAAACCGGGGCTACCCACACATGATGTGAGCGCCCCCCGACGGCATCGATGTGCCAAGGTGGGTCTAAATCAGAACCGGCGGGTCGAAGGCGGTGACCTCCGGGACAGGCCCCCGGGGCAAACCGACCTGCACAAGGCAGGTCTGCGCCGCGCAGCCCTGCGACAGATCGGAAGCACCAATGTCGAGGGTGAGGACATTCGGATTGCCGTGCTTCTCCAAACCATCCGCCTGCGGATCATACCAGGCGCCGGTGGATATCCGCACGACGCCCGGCATCATCTTGTCGGTCAGCACGGCGCCGGCGAGGCAGCGTCCGCGGTCGTTGAACACCTCCACCACATCGCCCGCGCGGATGCCGCGCGCGGTCGCATCGGCGGGGTTCATGTAGATCGGCTCGCGCCCGGCGACCTTTCCGGCCGCGCTGTGCGGGCTGCTGTCGAGCTGGCTATGCAGCTTGCGTCCCGGCTGATCCGTCAGCAGATGCAGAGGATGTTCCCCGGCGGCCTCCGCCCCCAGCCACTCCACCGGCTCGCGCCAGACCGGATGCGGCGTGAAGTCCAGCCCGAAGCCCTCGATCGTCTCCGAGACGATCTCGATGCGGCCCGACGGCGTCCTGACCGGATGCGCGTCGGGATCGGCGCGGAACCGCTCGAGCATGACGGTGGTTTTCGCCTCCGCCTCCAGATCGTGCAGGCCACCGGCCCAGAACCGGTCGAACTCCGGGATCGCCACGCCCTGATCATCCCAGCGACTGCGGCAGCTGTCGTAGATATGCCGGAGCCAGCCCATCTCGTCGCGGCCCTCGGTGAATTCCTCGCCGAAGCCCATCCGCTGCGCCAGCGCCGCGAAGATGGCATGGTCGTCGCGCGCCTCGTGCAGCGGCGGCATCATGCGCTTCATTGCGACAAGCAGGCCCTCCTGGGTGGCGTAACCGATGTCGTTGCGCTCCATCGCGGTCGTCACCGGCAGCACGATATCGGCCCGTTTTGCCGTGGCCGTCCAGAACGGCTCGTGCAGGATGATGGTTTCGGGCTTCTGCCAGGCCTTGCCCAGCCGGTTGAGGTCCTGGTGGTGGTGATAGGGGTTTCCGCCGGCCCAGTAGACCAGCCGGATGTCCGGATAGGCCAGAGCCTGCCCGTTGTGGGTGAAGGCCTGGCCGGGGTTCATCAGCATGTCGGCAATCCGCGCCACCGGGATGTAATCCGGCACCGGGTTGCGGCCCTGCGACAGCGAGGGTCCCGAAAGCCGACGGTGGCGGGACCCCATGGTGTTGGACGGCCCGTAGCCGACGGCGAAGCCGCCCCCCGGGAGGCCGATCTAGCCCAGCATCGCGGCAAGCGTCACCAGCATCCAGAACGGCTGTTCGCCGTGATGCGCCCGTTGCAGCGACCAGGAGATGTTCAGCATGGTCCGGCTGGCCGCCATGTCGCGGGCAAGCGCCACGATCTGCGCCGCCGGAACGCCGGTGATCGGCTCGGCCCAGTCGGGCGACTTCGGAACCCCGTCCAGCGCCCCGGTCAGATAGGCTGCGAAACGGTCGTAGCCGGTGGTGTGGCTGGCGAGGAAGGCGGCGTCGTGCAGCCCCTCGGCCTGCAATTGCCAGGCTAGGGCCAGCATCAGCGCCGCATCGGTGTTGGGACGGCAGGGGATCCATTCCGCCGGATGGCCGGTGTCGAGATTGTCATGGCAGGGCCCGATGTTCACGAAGCGGCATCCCGCCTCGGCCATGCCGCGCAGGCCGTCGCGCACCCGGTGCCGTCCGGCGCCGCCGGGCGAGGATTGCGCGTTCTTCGCCGGAACCCCGCCGAAGCAGACGAAGAGCCTGGTATGGTCTGCCAGCACGTCCCAGGTGCTGTGATCGGCCATCATGTCGGCCATGCTGCCGACGATATGCGGCATGATCACATGCGCCGCGCCCAGCGAGTATGACTCGGTATGCCGGACATAGCCGCCGGCCATGTTCAGGAAGCGGTGGATCTGGCTTTGCGCGTGGTGGAAGCGCCCGGCGCTGGCCCAGCCGTAGGAACCGCCGAAGATCGCTGCATTGCCATGTGCAGCGCTGACCCGCGCGACTTCGGCGGCGACAAGATCCAGAGCTTCGTCCCAGGGCGCTTCGACGAAGGGCTCCGCGCCGCGCAGCTCCGGCCGGCTGCCGGGGCCGCCCTCCAGCCAGCTCTTGCGGATCGCCGGCCGGCGGATGCGGCAGGCCATCACCTCCGGCGCGAGCTGGTGCAGGCCGATGGGCGAGGGGTCGGGATCGTCCGACAGCGGACGCAGCGCCGGCGCGCCGTCCTCGGTCCGGTCCACCTCGTAGATGCCCCAGTGCGAAGCGGTGTAGCTGGTCATGCGTCGGTCTCCGCCTGGAGAATGAGTTCAAAACAGATCAGAACCGGATTGCAGCCCCGGCTCGGCGTTCCGCGGTGGATGCGGCCGAAAGCGTCGATCAGCGCGATGTCGAGCGTCACGCGCGGCGCGCCCTCGGCATCCGGGGCGACGCGGCCGTCGAGCACGACGATCTCGGTCGGCGCCTCGTCGACGCGCAGGCCGTCATCGAAGACGGCGCCGACCGTGCTGCCGATGCCGCTGCGCACTCTGGCGCGGGTCAGCCCGTGGTGGCGGCAGACCGTCTCGATCGCCTCGACCAGATCCTCGTTCGGCCGGATGCGGGCCACGATGCAACTGCCGCCCGTCGCCCCGACTGCGGCGGGGCGGAACAGGGTGAAGTTGGTTTCGGCGTCGGGGGCCGCCGCCATCGTCACGGCGCGGCTGCCGTAGATGCAGGCCTCGGTCGGCTCGGCGACGATGCTGTCGAACGGCAGGATATGCCCGCCACAGCGTTCGCCCTCTGGCCCCCGCCACAGGGCGTGACAGTGCAGGAACGGCCCGCCGTCGCGTTCTCCGAAAGTCGCGGTGGCGAAATCGATGGCGATCACCCCCTCCGGCCGGTGGGTATCGCTGTAATAGGCGACGTGGTCGGGGGTCTTCGACCATGTCGGCATGACGAACTGCATCGGACCGAGCCGCATCCCCGACAGCAGCAGCGCGCCGCTCCGGATGCCCAGTTCCGCCAGCGGGTGCGCCACCGCCTCGCACAGCGTGAGGCCGGGCTGAAGCGTGAAGCTCTTCTTGATCGGCGGCGAGGCGAAGCTCTCGATCCGGTCAGGATGCACCGCGCCGGGATGGCGCAGCCGCCGATCCGCGCCGGAGGTCGTCTGCTGGCTCATCTGTCATCCTCTCTTCGAAGCCCGCCGCCCGCCGGGCGGCGCGGCAGAGCGTTCCACATCCGGTCTCGGCCCTAGATGCGCGCCGAGGTTGGCGAAGGCCGTCTCCAGCTTGCGCGCCTCGGACTGCAGCATCGTCACGATTTCCGGCTGCCGCTGGTCATTCAGCCGGCCCTCCACCGCGCCGATCGACAGGGCGCCGACGATCTCGCCGTTCAGGCCGCGCAGGGCGACGGCGATGGCCCAGGCGCCGGCATGGAAGATGCCGCGGTTGATCGCCCAGCCGCGCCGCCGCGTCTCGCCGATCAGCGTCCGCAACAGCGGCTCGGTCAGCATCTGATAGTGGTCCGCGTAAAGCTCGAGATTGGCCGCGATCACCGCCTCGCGCTCGGCGTCGGGCAGGGCGGCGAGCATGGCGATGCCATGCGCGGCGACGCCCAGCGGATGACGCTGACCGACGTTCAGGACATGCGAACGGATCGGATGCATCCCCTCTTCGCGGCGCAGGCAGATCGAGTGCAACCCCTGACGGACGCAGAAGAAGGCCGTATCCTCCGACCGCTCGGCCAGCCGCCGCACCGAGGCGTCGGCCAGCGGGTAGAGGCCGTATCGGTCAGCGGCGATGGAGCCGAAGACATAGGCCGACACGCCGAGATAGTAGCGCCGCGTCGCCTCGTCCTGATCGACCAGACCCGACCGGATCAGCGCCACCAGCAGCCTTCGCACCGTCGCCTGCTTCAACCCGCTTTGCGCGACCAGCATGGCGAGCGTGGAGCCCTGCCGATGGTGCTCGGCGACCATCCCGAGGAGCATGGTGGCGCGCTCGATGCTCTGGCTTCCTGTCGATTCCGCAGTTGTCTCCACCTGACTCTCTTCCACATCACTCCATAATATGGAGCTGTATAATTCATAGTTCTCTGTTTTACAACAGTAAATTTATCGCACTTGGGTTTTGACGTACAGAAAGTCCATGATATGGATATTAAGGCGCATCTGCCGCAGGGGCTGAGGAGGGCCTGGGCGACGGGTGGTGGCTGACCGGTTTCAGGGAGGAAACGAGAATGCAGACCAATCGCCGGAGATTTCTTGCCGTGGGGGGAGCCGTCCTGGCCAGCCCTTTCATCATGCCCCGGGGCGCCAGCGCCGCCGAGTTCAACTACAAGTTCGCCAACAACTTCCCGCTCGGCCATCCGATGAACAACCGGATGCAGGAAGCCGCCGACCGGATCGCCGCGGAGACCGACGGCCGTGTGGCGCTGGCGATCTTCCCGAACAACCAACTGGGGTCGGACACCGACACGCTGAACCAGGTCCGGTCCGGCGCCGTGGAGTTCTTCACCCTGTCGGGCATCATCCTGTCGTCGCTGGTGCCGGTGGCCTCGATCAACGGCGTCGGTTTCGCCTTCAGCGACATGTCCGAAGTGTGGAAGGCGATGGACGGGCCGCTGGGCGCGCATGTCCGCAAGGCGATCACCGATGCGCGGCTGCATGTGATGCCGCACATGTTCAACAACGGCTTCCGCCAGATCACCACCTCCACCGTGCCGATCGAGGGGCCGGACCAGCTGCGCGGCCTGAAGATCCGGGTGCCGGTCAGCCCGCTCTGGACCTCGATGTTCCAGTCGCTCGGCTGCGCGCCAACCAGCATCAACTGGAACGAGACCTACACCGCCCTGCAGACCGGGATCGCCGATGCGCAGGAGAACCCGCTGTCGACCATTGACGCGGGCAAGCTGTTCGAAGTGCAGAAATACTGCTCGCTCACCAACCATATGTGGGACGGCTTCTGGATGCTGGCCAACCCGCGCGCCTGGCGGGCGCTGCCCGAGGATCTGCAACAGATCGTCGAGAAGAACATGACCGACGCGGCCATGGCGCAGCGCGCCGACATCGACGAGCTGAACCGGACGCTGCGGACCGAGCTGGAAGGCAAGGGCATGGCCTTCAACGAACCCGACCCCGCGGCGATCCGCGAGGTCCTGCGCACGGCCGGCTTCTACGAGGAGTGGCACAAGAGCTTCGGCGACGAAGCCTGGGGCCTGCTGGAAGCCACCACCGGCCAGCTCACCTGAAACCTCTCCCGACGGGGCGGCCCTCGCCGCCGCCCCGCGACTCCCGCCGCCGGTGCTGCCGGCGGCGGTGCAACCCTTCATGTCCGGGAACCGCAGCATGACCACAGCAGAAGACCATCTCGCCCTTCCCCAGGTCAGCGAGAATCCCGATGCGCGGGGCGGCTCGCGCTTCATGCGTCCGGTGGAAGTGATCTCCGCAGGCCTGCTGCTGGCGGTCGTCGGCCTGCTGCTCAGCGGCGTGGTGTCGCGCTACGTCTTCGCGGCGCCGGTGGTCTGGATCGAGGAGGCGGCGTCGATCTGCTTTCTCTGGCTCGCCATGCTGGGCGCGGCCATCGCGCTCGACCGCAACGAGCATCTCCGGCTGACACTGTTTCTCAACATGCTGCCCGAGCGCCTGCGTCCCTTCGTCGAGACCCTGGCGCTGCTGACCATCGGCTCCTTCCTCGTCGGACTGATGCGGGTCGCTTTCGAATATGCCTATGAGGAGTGGTTCATCACCTCCGCCGCGCTGAACATCCCCAACACCTTCCGCGTCGCCGCGATCCCGCTCGGCATGGCGATGATGCTGGGCATCCTGCTGGTCCACCTGTTCCGCACCTCGCAGGTGGCGCATATCGCGCTCGGCACGGCGGTTCTGGCGGCGCTGGCCCTTGGCCTCTGGCTCGGCTCGCCCCTCTTCATCGCCCTGGGCTCGACCTCGCTTCTCCTGTTCCTCGTCGTCATCGTCGCGGCCTGTCTGGCCGCCGGCGTTCCCATCGCCTTCGGCTTCGGCATCGGCACGCTGACCTATCTCGCCTTCGGATCGCATGTCCCGGTCTTCGTGATGATCGGCCGGATGGACGAGGGCATGTCCAGCGTCATCCTGCTGTCGGTGCCGATCTTCGTGCTGCTGGGCTGCGTGCTGGATGCTACCGGCATGGGCAAGGCAATCATCGACTTCCTCGGCTCGCTGCTCGGCCATGTGAAGGCCGGCATGAGCTATGTGCTTCTGGGATCGCTGTTCATCGTCTCGGGGATTTCGGGCTCCAAGGTCTCCGACATGGCGACGGTCGCACCCGCGCTCTTCCCCGAGATGAAGCGGCGCGGCAACAAGCCGCCCGAGATGATCGCCCTGCTCGCGACCGGCGCCGCCATGGCCGATACCGTGCCGCCCTCCATCGTGCTGATCGTGCTGGGCTCGGTCGCCGGCGTGTCCATCGCCGGGCTGTTCACCAGCGGCATCGTCGTCGCCATCGTCTTGATGGCGGTGCTTATCGGCCTCGCCCGCTGGAAGGCGCGGCACGAGGTGCTCAGCGGCGTCTCCCGCGCCAGTTTCGCCGCAGTGTTTAAGCTGGCCCTCATCGCCGCACCGGCGCTGGTGCTGCCCTTCCTGATCCGCTCCACCGTGGCCGGAGGCGTGGCGACCGCGACCGAAGTCTCCACCATCGCCGTGGTCTATGCGATCTTCATCGGCATCGTGCTCTATGGCGGCATCGGCTGGGCCCGGTTCTACACGATGCTGGTCGAGACCGCCGCGATGACCGGAGCCATCCTGCTGATCCTCGGCACCGCGCTTGCCATGGCCTGGGCGATCACCCAGGCCGGCGTGGCGCAGGTTCTCGCCGACATGATGACCGATCTGCCGGGCGGCTGGATCAGCTTCATGGCGCTCTCCATCGTCATCTTCCTGATCCTCGGCTGCATCCTCGAGGGGCTTCCCGCCATCGTGCTGATGTCGCCGCTGATGTTCCCGATCGCCAAGAGCCTCGGCATCCACGAGATCCAATATGCGATGGTTGTGGTGGTGGCGATGAACATCGGCCTGATGACGCCGCCGATCGGCATCGGCTTCTACCTCGCCTGCAAGATCGGCAACGTCTCTCCCGACGAGGCCATCGGCGCGATCTGGCCCTACATCCTGGCGCTGATCGTCGGCCTGATCGTCATCGCAGCCGTGCCGTGGATTTCGATCGGCATGCTCTGATGCCCGCACAGGCGCATCCGCTCCCGTCAGCCGAACCGCCGCCAGGTCCGCACCCGGACATTGTCTCAATGGTGGCCTGCCGCCGCTGCCCAGAAGAAGGAAATCAGATGGACCACTCACCCCTCCTGCACAACAGCGAGCTCGCCGAGCGCGCCTATCGCGTGCGCCGCAACGCCATCGTCATGGCCGAGGTCCAGGGGCAGGGCTACATCGCCCAGGCGCTCGGCGTCGCCGACGTCCTGTCGGTCGCCTATTTCCACGCCATGAACGTGCGGCCGGACCAGCCGGACTGGGAGGACCGCGACCGCTTCCTGCTCTCCGTCGGGCATTACGGCATCGCGCATTACGCGGTCCTCACCGAGGCGGGATACCTGCCCGAGGCCGAGCTCGTCACCTATGGCTGCGACGACAGCCGGCTGCCGATGTCCGGCATGACCTCCTACACGCCGGGGGCCGAGATGTCGGGCGGCTCCATCGGGCTGGGCCTGCCGATGGCGGTCGGCATGGGGCTGGGCCTCAAGCGCAAGAAGTCGAAATCCTTCGTCTACATTCTGATGGGCGATGGCGAGATGGCCGAAGGCCCGACGTGGGAGGCGGCGATCTCGGCGGCGCATTACCAGCTCGACAACATCATCGCGCTGGTCGACTTCAACAAGGTGCAGGCCGACGGCCCCTCGACCAGCATTATGAGCACCGAGCCGCTGGTGCAGAAGTTCGAGGCCTTCGGCTTCTTCGTCCAGCGGGTAAACGGCAACGATCTCGCGGCGCTGGTCGCCGCCTTTGACGCCGCGCGCGAGCATCCGGACCCCAAGCCGCGCATCATCATCTGCGACACCAAGATGGGCTCCGGCGTCGACTTCCTCGAAGCCAAGGAAAAGAACCACTTCATCCGGCTGGAAGCCGAAGACTGGAAACGCGCCTATGCGGCGCTCGATGCGAGGACCGTGGCATGAACACCACAACGAAACAGCCGTCCGTCGACAAGGCCCTGCCGGTAACGCCCGCGATCATCTCGTCTTCGGTCGACGAGGGCCACCGCACCAAATCTGCGCCCTTTGGCCATGCGCTGATCGAAGAAGCCCGCCGCCGGCCCGAAATCGTCGGGATGAGCGCCGATCTGGCGAAGTACACCGACATCCACATCTTCGCCCAGGCCTATCCGGACCGCTTCTACCAGATGGGCATGTCGGAACAGCTGATGGCCACGGCGGCGGGCGGGCTGGCGAAAGAGGGTTTCATCCCCTTCGCAACCACCTACGCCACCTTCGCCGCACGGCGCTGCTATGACTTCATTTCGCAGGCGGTGGCCGAGCAGGACGCGAATGTGAAATTCGTCGGCGGCCTCCCCGGTCTTACCACCGGCTATGGTCCGAGCCATCAGGCGACGGATGATCTGGCGATCTTCCGCGCCATGCCCAACCTGACCGTGCTGGACCCCTGCGACGCGCTGGATGTCGAGCAGATGGTGCCCGCCGTCGCCGAGCACAAAGGCCCGGTCTACATGCGCGTGCTGCGCGGCCAGGTGCCTCTGGTGCTGGACGAATACAACTACCGCTTCGAGCTCGGGAAGGCGGCGTTGCTGCGCGGCGGTCGCGACGTGCTGATCATCTCCACCGGTTTCATGACCATGCGGGCGCTGGATGCGGCGAAGGAGCTGCAGAAGGACTCGGTCGATGTGGCAGTGCTGCATGTCCCGACAGTGAAGCCGTTGGACGAGGTGACGATCCTGCGCGAAGCCTCGCGCAGCGGGCGGCTCGTCGTGGTGGCCGAGAACCACACTGTCATCGGCGGTCTGGGCGAGGCGGTCGCTGGCTGCCTGATGCGCGGCGGCGTCTCCTGCGCCTTCCGCCAGATCGGCCTGCCCGACCAGTTCCTCGACGCCGGCACCCTGCCGGTGCTGCAGGATCGCTACGGCATCTCGCGCAAGGCGGTGGTCGACCGCATCCGGTGCTGGCTGTGACCCGCTCGGTCATCGTCACCGGCGGCGCATCCGGGATCGGCGCGGGCATCGTCAGCGCGGCGCTTGCGGCGGGCTGGCGAGTCGCCATCTTCGACCTCGACAACCCCAGCCTGCAGGAAGCCCGCGCCCGGCTCGAACCGCGAGGCGTGCTCTGCATCGCGCTCGACGTGACCGACGAGACGGCGGTGGCGGAGGCCGTGACGCGGGTCGAGGCTGAACTTGGCCCGCTTGCCGGCCTCGTGAACTCCGCCGGGATCGGGCTCGACGCGGCGGTGATGCTGACCACCCCGCAGCAGCTGCGCCGCGTGCTCGACGTGAACGTGGTGGGCAGCTTTCTCATGTCTCGAGAGGCCGCAAGGGTGATGCGCGGCCGCGAAGGCGCGATCGTCAACATCAGCTCGGTGTCGGGGATCCAGGGCAATGAGGGCCGCGTGGCCTATGGCGCGTCGAAGGGGGCGATGAATGCCATGACCCGGGTGATGGCGGTGGAACTGGCGCCGCTGGGCCTGCGGGTGAATGCCGTGGCGCCCGGTCCGGTGGACACGCCGATGGCGCGGCAATGGCATGGCGAGGAAGTCCGGCAGGGCTGGATCAACGCCGTGCCGATGCGGCGCTACGCCTCGGTGGAAGAGATCGCCGGCGCGGCGCTGTTCCTGCTCGAGGGCAGCGGATCCAGCTACATCACCGGCCAAGTGCTCGCCGTCGATGGCGGGTTCACCATCGGTGGTCTGAGCAGCGGCACGACGGCAAGCGCAAACGCCGGGGCTGAGGGATCCTAGAGCATGTCCGCCTCGGATTGAATCGGAAGGTGGATTGTCCGCCGTGCTGTTCGGTGCGCTTGTGCCAGCAGATGATGGGGCGCGGCGCAATGTCTGGCCCTCGGAAGCGGTGATCCGCGGGCTGACGCGCGGGTTGCGGGAGCGGCCGCTGATGGAGGATCCGATCGTCACCAGCTGGCTCGCCTTGATCGAGCGGTCGAAGGCCGAGCTCGGCGGCTACCTCGTCGAGCTGCTACGCTTCCTGCGCCGGCATCCCCGGCCGCCGATGGCGATGGACCGCAGGAAGATCCTTGAGGAGGCGGCGGAGAACCAGCGTGGTCGCGAGTTGATGCTGGGCCGGGACGAACGCGGCACGGCGACGGCAGACGATCGGGCGGCGCTCGCCGCCTACGAGGAGGACCTGCGCCCGTTCCGCGACATCGTCGCCGCGGGACGGGCGAAGCGTGCGGCCTGCAAGGGGCAAGTGGCGTGACGGGAGGGAAGCGGCGGGAGGCGATGACGGCGGGCACGATGCGGGCGGCGGTGAAGAGTATGCGCGGCCTCCGCCCCATTGATTTTGCCGGTTCGCCGATGGCCATCTCGACAGGGACATCAATACGGTGCAGGGTATTTCCCTTCCTTTGCATCACTCTGAAAGTTTCGACCCTCAGGGCGAAAATCGTCGCATCGAATTTTTCGCCGGTGCGGGTTCTCCACAACCGCCTCACCTGCCTTCGCGCTTCGGAGGCGCGTTCGGTTAGGCGGATGCGAGGCGCGCGCCGCGCTGGATAACCCTTCAGCCCATCGAGATCCCGACATGTGTCGGGATCGAGCAGGTCAGACGCCAGGTCAGGGGATCGACGCGGGCTTTGGCCCGCGCTCATCCCCGCCCTGCGGTTTTTTCTGTTTGTCAGATCCGCCCAACATCCCTGATTGGGCCGGTCAATCGGCAAGCGCCGCGCGATGCGCGTCGTCGC
>NZ_PZKG01000110.1 GCF_003034985.1 Cereibacter changlensis JA139 | reverse complement strand
CTCATCAGCCCGGGCGGCGCGATAGGCCCGGCGCCCACCGTTCCTGGCAACTTCGCGGCTGATCGTGGAAACTGCCCGCCCCAGATCTCGGCCAAGCTGCCTGAAAGATCGCCCAGATACGAGACCGCGCGAAATCTCCTCTCGCTCCATCACGCTGAGAGACCCCGACCTGCGTGATCGGGCTACCGGCGCAAAACCACCCTTTGCCGCGACAACACCGAACACCGAGGCCGCGTGCTTGCCGAGGGCGCGCCCAATATCGCTGAGCGTCTCCCCAGCCTTCCAACGCCGCCAGAGTTCAGCCTTCTGCTCGTGAGACAAGCCAGGGCGA
Organism: Cereibacter changlensis JA139; assembly: GCF_003034985.1. Lineage (GTDB taxonomy): Bacteria > Pseudomonadota > Alphaproteobacteria > Rhodobacterales > Rhodobacteraceae > Cereibacter > Cereibacter changlensis. The sequence goes on along the minus strand of NZ_PZKG01000110.1, from coordinate 12,826 downwards.
CCGGTTCGTGCCATTGTGGATCCTTTCAGAACATCTCAAATCAAAGATGTTGCGCTGACCGGTTGAACCCACCGCAGGTTTCCCTGCCCCAGGTCTATGAAAAAGATCCGTCTTCAGTCCGGGATCAGAACCCGTAGACCAGCGACACGCCGAGCTTGTTGTCGGTGCGGATGTCGCGGGCTTCGTTGTAGTCTGTCAGGTAGCTGACGCGGGTCGAAAAAGCGTCGGTCATCTTCACGTTGACGCCGAGGTCGTTGTTCACCCGCAGCGCCGTGTCGGACTTCAGGATGTCCGTGTCGTTGGTCATGAACACGTTCTCGTTGAAGGCCCAGAAGAAACGCGAGGACGCCAGGTAGCCGACCTCGGTCTCGCTGTCGTCATTACCGTCCTTCAGGTAGCTGACGCCGACACCGGCCTGCACGCGCCAGGCCATATCCGCGCGGTTGATGACCCGGTAGCCCGGACCCACGCCGATGAACGCGTCGGTCTGGGTCTTGCCGGCAAGCTGTTCGGTATCCGACGTGGTGTCCGCCAACTCGGAATCGCTCAGCTCATCTGCCAAGCCATCGGTCGAGATGCGGCCGAGGACGAAGGCATAGAAGCGGTCGTCGAAGAAGTAGTTGCCGTCATAGACGGCGAACACGTCCTCCTTGGTCGCGTCGCTGTCGGTCTCCTGGTAGTCGAGCGCAACGCCGATGTTCTGGATGAACTGGCCCTGGGCATGACGCAGACGCGCGCCGATGGTCAGGTTCTGGTCCTCGTTGTTGCCGTCGGTGCCGCTGTAGCCGAGCGAGGCGCTGCCCGAGAGACCCGGACGGTATTCCGGATTGCCGAAGCGGAGATTGTCGTTCGACAGCTCCATGTCTTCCTGCACGTCGTCCTCGATGTCCTCGATGCGGTCATCCAGCGCGCGCGTGCCGGTGATGGTGCCGACCTGTGCGAAGGCGGCGGTGCCGCCCAGCAGAAGCGCCAGTGCCGAGACGCTGGCGAGGCGGAGTGTGTTGGTCATGTCATGTCCCTTTCGAAATGGTGTCGCGCGGCCCGCACGTGCGGGCCTTGCTTCCGGGGACACAACTAAGGGCGGCAGGGCATGTTCCGGTCAGGGTCCGGAACCGGGTCTTTCGCGCGCGGCACGGCCCGTACTGTAACAAATCTACAACAACCTATTGGGGTGCAAATGCGTCAATAACGACGTAAGCCACTCCCATTTGGCGAAAATCGGGCCATCCCCGTCACTATCTCCGGGCCTGCACCACCGGAACACGAACAAGCTCGCGCATTTGTGAGCCGGTACGGCGCCCGCCGGGCGGCGGGCCGTCCTCGGGATCGGCCATCCGCATCACCGCGATGGCGAATTGCACCCCGGCGAAGACCACGCCGTTGAACATCACCAGCATCACCCCGCCGATCCAGCCGCCGGAGGTCTCCAGCACCAGATGGCGCAGGCCGCCCACATCAAGTGCGAGCAGCAGCGCGACGAAGGCCAGCGCCAAGGCAAAGCCGATCAGCACGTTGACGATGTAGAGGCGGATCAGCTTCGGCATGACGGGTCTCCTTGAAGACAGGATACAGCGCCCCCGCCGCCGCGCCATCGAAATCATCCGGCGCAGCGCGGGGAGCCTGTACCCGGCAAGAACCGGAGGCGCGCCGCAATGTTCCCGATCGGCGCGCTCAGGCGAGCCCGAAAGCCTCGGGCTTGGCCTCGCGCGCCATGTGGTCGAGCACGGCGTTGACGAATTTCGATTCCTTGCCCTCGGGGAAGAAGGCCTTGGCGATATCGACGAACTCGTTGATCACCACCTTCGGCGGCGTCTCCAGCTCCAGCATCTCGCCGCCGGCGGCGCGGAACAGCGCGCGCAGCACCGGGTCGATCCGGTCGATCGGCCATTTCGCCACCAGCGCCCGGTCGGTCATCTGGTCGATCTTGGCCTGACGGTTCACCGCATGGTCGACGAGGCGGCGGAAATGCTCGGTATCGCCCTCGACCATCTCGTCCTCGTCATAGACCGCGCCGAAGCGATGGTCGGTGAACTCGCGCACCACCGCCTCGACCGTCTGGCCGGAGCTTTCCATCTGGAACAGCGCCTGCACCGCGTAGAGCCGCGAGGCCGATTTCATCTGCCGCTTGTCAGGTTTGGTCATGCGCTTGTGTCTCCTGCCAGCCGCAACTCTTCCGGACGGAACCCGATGCCCTTGCGCACCCCCGCCCATTTCCGCGACAGCGCGATCAGATGCAGCGCCGCCGCCGCCGCGCCGCCGCCCTTGTCCTGCCCCGCCGCCTCGGCCCGCACCACCGCCTGCTCGCGCGTTTCCACCGTCAGGATGCCGTTGCCGATGCAGGAGCCCTGCAGCCCCAGCAGCATCAGCCCGCGGCTGGAATCGTTGCAGACCGTATCGTAATGCGTGGTCTCGCCGCGCATGACGCAGCCCAGCGCCACGAAACCGTCGAAGTTCGACTGCCGCTCGGCCAGCGCGATGGCGGTCGGGATCTCCAGCGCGCCGGGCACCTCGATCAGGTCCCAGGTCCCGCCGCAACGCTCGATCGTCGCCTTGGCCCCGGCCACCAGCTCGTCGGCGATGTCCTTGTAATAGGGGGCCACCACGATCAGCAGCTTCACCGGCTTGTCGAAGCTCGGCAGCGGCAGGATGTGATGGGTTTCAGATGCGGCCATGTCTCAGCCCTCCGTGATGGTGTGGGTGCCGGCGATGGACAGCCCGTAAGCCTCCAGCCCGACGACCTTGGGCGCCTTGGAATTGGTGACCAGCACGATCTGCGACAGGCCGAGCGCCGAGAGGATCTGCGCGCCGAGCCCGTATTGCCGCAGCGTCTGCGGCGAGGCCTCGTCATCCATCGCCAGCTTCATCGTCGTGTCGCGCAGCAGCACCACGACGCCGCGCCCCTCGGCGGCGATCAGCTTCATCGCGCCCTGCAGGTCGCCGGAATGGGCCGGGCCGATCCCGAGCACATCCTCCAGCGGGTTCAGCGCATGCATCCGCACCAGCACCGGCTCGCCCGAGGTGATGTCGCCCTTCGACAGCACCACATGCTCGGCGCCCTGCGTCTCATCGGCGAAGACCCGCATCAGCCAGTCACCGCCGAAGGCCGAGGTCACCGGCTTCACCGCCTTCTCCGCCACGAGGTTGTCGTGCCGGCGGCGATAGGCGATCAGGTCCGAGATGGTGCCGATCTTCAGCCCGTGCTTCTGGGCAAAGCTGATCAGGTCGGGCAGCCGCGCCATGGTGCCGTCGTCGTTCATGATCTCGCAGATCACCCCGGCCGGGTTCAGCCCGGCCAGCCGCGACACGTCGACCGCCGCCTCGGTATGCCCGGCCCGCACCAGCACCCCGCCATCGCGGGCGCGCAGCGGGAAGATATGCCCCGGCGTCGCGATATCAGCGGCGCCCTTCGTGGGGTCGATCGCGACCGCCACCGTCAGCGCCCGGTCGGCCGCCGAGATCCCGGTGGTGACGCCCTCGCGCGCCTCGATCGAGATGGTGAAGGCCGTCTCGTGACGGCTGGAGTTCTTCGGCTGCATCAGCGTGAGCCCGAGCGCGTCGATCCGCGCCGAGGGCATCGCCAGACAGATCAGCCCGCGGCCATGGGTCGCCATGAAGTTGATCGCCTGGGGCGTGCACATCTGCGCCGGGATCACCAGATCGCCCTCGTTCTCGCGATCCTCGTGATCGACAAGGATATACATCCGCCCGTTGCGGGCGTCGTCGATGATCTCCTCGACCGAGGAGATGGCGTCGGAATAGTCGGTTTTCATATCGGTCATCACATCGCTCCCGGGCTTGCGCCAGCCCATACTCCGCCCCGCGCCGCTTGGCCAGAGCCGCGCCGCGCACAGCCGGTCTGCGTCAGCCGAAATAGCGCGCCGCGGGCAGATAGCCCGCCAGCCGCCCCGCGGCGCACCATTCGGCCTCCAGCGCGGCGTCGCCCACCAGCAGAACGCCATCGGCGGGCAGCCGGCCCAACGCCGCGCGCAGCCGCGCCCGCGCCTCGGCAAAGCTCGCCAGCGCCGGCGGGGCCGGATGCGCCCCGTCCAGCAGCCCCTGCCCCGCCTGCAACAGCGTCTCGGGCGCCAGCCTGCCCTGCGCCAGCCCGATCCGGGCGGCGCGCAGATCGGCCAGCTTCACCACCCGGTCTTCCGGCATCACCTGCCCCGGGAACACCCGCAGCGCGTTCGAGGAGAACAGGAAGGCCACCACGTCATGCCCCGAGGCCGCGCGGACCGAGGCGTAGGTGCGGTACTCCAGCCCCAACTCCTTCGCCCGCCGCACCCGGCCGCGGAGCACCTCGATCGGCAGATGCGGCAACAGGTCGCGCCGCGCCTGCGACCAGCTGTGCCGCCGCCAGCTCGCGCCGGGCTCCATCGTCGGCCCGCCGTTATGCCCGAGACCGGGCATCACGCCCAGTCCCGCAGCCGCGCGACATAGCGCGCCATCGTGTCGATCTCCAGATTGACCTGCTGGCCCACCGCCACATCGCCCCAGGTGGTCGCCACCTGGGTATGCGGGATGAAGTTGATGCCGAAATCGCAGCCATCGACCTCGTTCACCGTCAGCGAGGTGCCGTTCAGCGCCACCGAGCCTTTCGGCGCGATGAACTTCGCCAGCGCCTCCGGCGCGCGGAAGGTCACCCGCAGGCTGTCGCCCTCGGGCTGCACCGCCACCACCTCGGCCACGCCGTCGACATGGCCCGAGACGATATGCCCGCCGAGCTCGTCGCCCACCTTCAGCGCCCGCTCGAGGTTCAGCCGCTTGCCCGGCTGCCAGCCGTTGTGGCCGATGTTGGTGACCGAGACCGTCTCGCCCGAGATGTTCACCTCGAACCAGTCCTCGCCCAGCGCCACCACCGTCAGGCAGACGCCGTCGCAGGCGATGGAGGCGCCGATGTCGATCCCCGCCACGTCATAGCCGGTGGTGATCTGCGCGCGCAGGTCGCCCGCCTGCTCCACCTCCCGCACAAGGCCGATATCGGTGATGATCCCCGTGAACATGGTGCTTCTCCTGACAGTGGACCCCAAGGACGTAGCCGCCCGGCCGTCCCCGCGCAAGCGCCAGCCCCCGCAGCCGCCGCCAATTGTCGCTGCCCGCCCCTCCGGCGCGGATTTCGCTTTACCCACGCGGCGGCGATGCTACGCCGGATCGCGTAACGAGTGAGGTGGTGATGCGCGTGACCGGCGAGGGCCGGCGGTTCCTGTTCCTGCAGGGCCCGCACGGGCCGTTCTTCCAGCAGCTGGGCCGGATGCTTACGCTTGCCGGCGCAGAGGTCTGGCGCGCAGGCTTCAACGGCGGCGACCGCGCCTTCTGGCCCGACAGCGCGAGCTACCTGCCCTTCACCGAGGTCCCTTCGCTCTGGCCCCAGACCTGCCGCGCGATCCTCGCCGAGCGCGGCATCACCGACATCGCGCTCTATGGCGACACGCGGCCGCTGCATGCCGAGGCCGTGCGGGCGGCGCGGGCAGCGGGGCTCACGGTGCATGTCTTCGAGGAGGGCTACCTGCGACCGTCCTGGATCACCTACGAACGCGGCGGGGCCAATGGCAACTCGCGGCTCATGCAGCTCTCGCTCGCACAGATGCGCAACGCGCTGGCCGCCCGCGACATGGAGCAGCCCGACGCCCCGGCGCGCTGGGGCGACATGCGCCAGCACATGTTCTGGGGCGCGCTCTACCATTTCCGGGTGCTGACCGGGCGGCGCCATTACCCGGCCTACCAACCGCATCGGGGCGTGACGGTCGGGCAGGAGCTGGCGCTGCACCTGCGCCGGCTGGCGCTGACGCCGCTGCACGCGGCGCAGCGCCGGCTGGCCGAGGCCCGGATCGCGCGCGGCGGCTTTCCCTATCACCTCGTGCTCCTGCAGCTGGAGCATGACAGCAGCTTCCGCGCCCACGGCCCCTTCGCCGGGATGGCGGACTTCCTTTCGACGGTGACGCAGGGTTTCGCCGAGGGCGCCGCCCCGCATCACCACCTGGTGTTCAAGGCGCATCCGCTGGAGGATGACCGCACACCGCTGGGCCCCGAGATCCGCCGGCTGGCGCGGCTGCATGGGCTCACCGACCGGGTGCATCTGTTGCGCGGCGGCAAGCTGGCCCCGCTTCTCGACCACGCCCGCAGCGCCGTCACGGTGAACTCGACCGCCGGGCAGCAGGCGCTCTGGCGCGGCCTGCCGCTGAAGGCCTTCGGCGCGGCGGTCTACGGCAAGCCGGAATTCGTCTCGCCGCAGCCGCTGGCCGGCTTCTTCGCCCGGCCAGAGCGCCCCGACAGCCGGGCCTACCGCGCCTACCGGCAGTTCCTGCTGGAGACCTCGCAGGTCCCCGGCGGCTTCTACTCGCGCCATGGGCGCAGGGCGCTCATGCGGCAAATGGCGGACATGATGTTGCGCCCGGAAGACCCGTATGACGCGCTCAGCGCCGGCATCGCGGCCCCGCGGCAACAGTTGCGCCTCGTCACCTGAACCGGAGCGCCGACAGTGGAAAAGGACAAGCCCTTGTGTAAGCTGGTGAACGGATTTGAGGCATGAGACATGAACGAGGCCCGGCAGTGAGCGTATCGGTGACCCATGGACCCCGGATGCTGGTCCTCCTCCTTCTTGTGGCCAGCCTCGGCGCCTGTGGCCTGCCCCGCTCCGGCCCGACCAAGCGCGAGATCTTCGCCGGCTCGACCGTCAAGGGCGGCGACGCCCACGTTGTCAGCGTCACCCGCGCGGTGGCCCGGGCCACCGCCGTCACCCCGGCCTTCGGCTTCAGCGCCGGCTTCCGCGACGCAGGGCTGGTCGGCTCCGACACCATCGCGGCGGGCGACACGCTCGGCCTCACCGTCTTCGAGAACGTCCGCGACGATCCCCTGCTCGGCAACACCGGCCAGCGGGTCTCGTCGCTGAACCAGGTGCAGGTCGACGGCCAGGGCTACATCTTCGTGCCCTATGCCGGGCGGGTGAAGGCCGAGGGTCAGACCCCGGAGGGGCTGCGCCAGGCGATCACCCGCAAGCTCGACACCCAGACCCCCGACCCACAGGTGACGGTGCAGCGGCTGGCGGGCGACGGCTCCACCGTCACCGTCTCGGGCGCGGTCAGCGGCCAGGGCGTCTTCCCGATCGAGCGGCCGACGCGCAGCCTCTCCACCATGCTGGCCAAGGCCGGCGGCGTGTCGATCCCGACCGGCACCGCCATCGTCCGGGTGACGCGCGGCGGGCAGACCGGCAAGGTCTGGTTGGAGGATCTCTATCGCAACCCCGGCCTCGACATCGCGCTGCGCTCCGGCGACGTCATCGTGGTCGAGGAGGACACCCGCTCCTTCGTCGCCCTCGGCGCCACCGGGGCGCAAAGCCGCATCCCCTTCGAGACGCAGAACCTCTCGGCGCTGGAGGCCATCGCCCAGGTCGGCGGGCTCAACACCGGGCTGGCCGATCCGACCGGCGTCTTCGTCTTCCGCAGCGAATCCGCCGAGATCGCCAATCTGGTGACCGGCCGCAACGATCTCAGCGGCGACCAGCGGATGATCTACATGCTCGACCTCACCGAACCGACCGGCATCTTCGAGGCGCGCGACTTCATGATCCGCGACGGCGACACGCTCTATGTCACCGAGGCGCCCTTCGTGCAGTGGCGCAAGACGCTGGGGGCCGTCACCGGCACTGTGGGCGCCGCCGACACGTTGAGCACCGTGGGGCCGGGCCGCTGAGCCCGACCTTCCCCGAAGCCACGGCCGCCGGAGAGATCCCCCGGCGGCTGGTATTCCGCAACGCGGGCTTCCTTCGCCAGCCACGGCTGCGCCGTATCCTCGCCCTCGCCGGGCACGAGCTGCGTCTCGGCCTGCCCGGCGCGGGCGACGGCGTGGTGGTCTGGGGCCGCAGCCCGCATGCGGCGCGGGGCGAGGCGCTGGCGGCGCGGCGCGGCCTGCCGCTCTTGCGGCTGGAGGACGCCTTCCTGCGCTCGCTGCGCCCGGGCCGGCTGGGCGAGCCGCCGCTGGGCCTGTTCCTCGACCACGGCGCGCATTTCGACAGCGCCTCCCCCTCCGATCTCGAGCGGCTGCTGGCGCGGCACCCGTTGGACGATTCGAACATCCTGCAACGCGCGCGGGATGGTATGGCCCGGATCCAGGCGCTGCATCTGTCGAAATACAACAATTTCGCTCCCGAGGCCCCTGCCCCGCCCCCCGGCTACGTCCTCGTGGTCGACCAGACCCAGGGCGACGCATCGATCCGCCACTCCGGCGCCAGCCCCGCCACCTTCCGCGAGATGCTGGTCTTCGCGCAGGAGGAAAACCCCGGCGCGCGCATCGTCATCAAGGCCCATCCCGAAACCATGGCGGGCCTGCGCCCCGGCCATTTCGGCCCCGCCGACGCCCGCCCGCACATCACGCTCCTCACCGATCCGATCTCGCCCTGGGCGCTCTTGGAAGGCGCCGTCGCGGTCTACACCGTCTCCTCCCAGCTCGGCTTCGAGGCGATCCTCGCCGGTCACCGCCCCCGCATCTTCGGCCAGCCGTTCTACGCCGGCTGGGGCCTCAGCGCCGACGAGAGCCCCGTGCCGCGCCGTCGCCGCAGCCTCACCCGCGCCCAGCTCTTCGCCGCGGCGATGATCCTCGCACCGCTCTGGTATGACCCCTGCCGCGACCGGCTCTGCAGTTTCGAGGAAGCGGTGGATCAGCTGGAGGCCGAGACCCGCGCCTTCCGCGAGGACCGCCACGGCCATGTGGCGCTCGGCATGCGGCGCTGGAAGCGGCCGTGGCTGCAGGCGATGTTCGGCCGCGAAAGGCCGCTGGTCTTCGAAACCAACCCGGCCCGCGCCGCCGCCCGCGCAAAGGCCGAGGGTCGCGGCCTGCTGGTCTGGGCCAGCGCCGAGCCGCCGGGCCTCCCGGCGCCCTCGATCCGCCGGGTCGAGGATGGTTTCCTGCGCTCGCGCGGGCTGGGGGCCGGGCTGGCGCCGCCGCTGAGCCTCGTCGCCGACGATCTCGGCATCCATTACGACCCCGGGCGCGAGAGCCGGCTGGAGCGGCTGATCGCCGCCCCGCCGCCGCCCGGCGGGCTCGCGCGCGCCGAGCGGCTGCTGAAGCGGCTGACCGAGGCGCGGCTCAGCAAATACAACCTCGGCGGCGCCCTACCCGATCTGCCGCGGGGCCATCGCATCCTGATCCCCGGCCAGGTGGAGGATGACGCCTCGGTCCGGCTCGGCGCGGGCGAGGTCCGCGGCAACGCCGCCCTGTTGCAGGCGGTCCGCGCCGCGAACCCGCAGGCGGTGTTGGTCTACAAGCCGCATCCCGATGTCGAGGCCGGCCTGCGCCCCGGTCGGATCACGGCCGCCGAGGCCGACGTGATCGCCCGCCACGCCGACCCCCTCGCCCTGATCGAGGCCTGCGACGAGGTCTGGACCCTGACCTCGCTCCTTGGTTTCGAGGCGCTGATCCGCGGCAGGCCGGTCACCTGCCTCGGCGCGCCGTTCTACGCCGGCTGGGGCCTGACCCGCGACCTCGGCCCGGTCCCCGCCCGCCGCCTGCGCCAGCCCGACGGCAGCCCGGCGCCGCGCCCCGGCCTGCTCGCCCTGGTCCATGCCGCGCTGATAGCCTATCCGCGCTGCTTCGACCCGGTGAGCCGCCGCCCCTGCCCGCCCGAGGTGATCCTCGACCGGCTGGCCCAAGGCCCGATTCCGCATCCCGGCTTGCCGAACCGCACCCTCGCCCGGCTGCAGGCCAGCTTCGCCGGCCTCGCGCCGCTGTGGCGTCAGTAGATGTAGCGGATCTGCTCGGTCCAGTAGCGCTCCATCCGCTTCAGTGACTGGTTGATATCCTCGATCCCCTCGGCGCCGATCATGCCGCGCCGCTCCAGCCCGTCGGCATGGCGCGCGAAAAGCTCGGACAGGATGGCCCGCACCCGCCGCCCCTTGTCGGTCAGCCGCACCCGCACCGATCGCCGGTCCACCTCGGAGCGCTGGTGGTGCATGTAGCCCAGATCGACCAGCTTCTTCAGATTGTAGCTGACGTTCGAGCCCTGGTAATAGCCGCGGGTCTTCAGCTCCCCCGCCGCGACCTCGTTGTCGCCGATGTTGAACAGAAGCAGCGCCTGGACCGCATTGATCTCCAGCACGCCGAGCCGCTCGAACTCATCCTTCACCACGTCGAGCAGCAGCCGGTGCAGACGTTCGACCAGCGCCAGACTTTCCAGATAGCCCAGGATGAAGGCCTTCTGCGAGCCGTCGAGGACGCCTGCATGTATCATGATCCGTGGTCTCCCCGTCGCGGTTGCAAGGGGTAGAATCGGCACAAAACCCAAACATCAGGTAAACTCTCACAATGTTCGCGGCAAATCCGCCCGGCCTTTCCGCCGGGCGGCTTCCGCTCAGCGCGCGAGACGGGTGCGGGCGTAGCTGCCGATCTCGGCGATCAGCCCCGCCAGCGCCGGCGGCGGCTCGCGCTGGCCCAGAACCCAGGGCAGCAGGTCCTGGTCGTTCTCTTCCAGCAGCACGTCGTAGAGCGCCAGCCGCGGTTCGTCGAGCCCGGCCAGATGCACGTCGGACCAGGGGCCGAGGATCAGGTCCATCTCCTTGGTGCCGCGTCGCCAGGAGCGCATCGACAGGCGCTTCAGCCGCGCCTCGGGCAATTCGGTCATTCGGCTTCCTCGCGCATCAGGCCCCGCATCCGCTTCTCCAGATGCCCCATTTCCTGCGCCAGCGCCAGCATCTGCGCCCGCATCCGCGACAGTTCGGCCAGGGCGTCGCGCGCCTTGCCGGTCAGCGCCCCCGGATGCGACGGGCCCTCCAGCCCCTCGCCCTCGCCGGTCAGCAGCCAGCGCAGCGACACGTTCAGCATCCCCGCCATCATCTGCAACCGGTTGGCCCGCGGCTCCGAAAGATCGTCCTCCCAGGCCTGCACCGTCTTCAGCCGCACGCCCAACCGGCGCGCCAGATCCTCCTGGCTCAATCCGGCCGCTTCCCGGGCCCCCGCCATGCGGTCGCCGAAGGTCGCCGTCGCCTCGCTGAACCAGCCAGCCGCCCCGTCTTCTGCTCCAGCCGCTTCGTCTTCTGCCATCGTGCCTCTCCTTTGTGATATCGCTTGATCGCTTCAGGGCCGCACCCTAAGACAAAGGGCCGAAAAGTTCAAACCGGCGCCCAGATCAGCTTCCGGAGCATCCCAGAATGGCCTTCCTGTCCGACACGCTCGCCCGCGTCAAACCCTCGCAAACCATCGCCGTGACCAACAAGGCGCGCGAACTGGCCGCGACCGGGCGCGACGTGATCGGCCTCGGCGCGGGCGAGCCGGATTTCGACACGCCGCAGAACATCAAGGACGCGGCGAAGCGCGCCATCGACGAGGGCCGCACGAAATACACCGCGGTCGACGGCATCCCCGAGCTGAAGAAGGCGATCTGCGCGAAATTCAAGCGCGAGAACGGGCTCGACTACACGCCGGCGCAGGTCTCGGTCGCGACCGGCGGCAAGCAGATCCTCTACAACGCGCTGATGGCGACGCTGAACCCCGGCGACGAGGTGATCATCCCGGCGCCCTACTGGGTCAGCTACCCCGACATGGTGCTGCTCGCGGGCGGCACGCCCGTGCCGGTGGCGGCGGGGATCGAGACCGATTTCAAGCTGACCCCGGCGCAGCTCGAGGCGGCGATCACGCCGAAGACCAAGTGGTTCATCTTCAACTCGCCCTCCAACCCGACGGGCGCGGGCTACACCCGCGACGAACTCAAGGCGCTGACCGACGTGCTGATGCGCCACCCGCAGGTCTGGATCATGTCGGACGACATGTACGAGCATCTGGTGTTCGACGATTTCGAATTCACCTCGCCCGCCCAGGTCGAACCCGGCCTCTACGACCGCACGCTGACCTGCAACGGCGTCTCTAAGGCCTATGCCATGACCGGCTGGCGCATCGGCTATTGCGCGGGCCCGGTGGAGCTCATCAAGGCCATGGGCACGATCCAGTCGCAGTCGACCTCCAACCCCTGCTCGGTCTCGCAATATGCCGCGCTCGAAGGGCTGACCGGGCCGCAGGACTTCCTCGCCACCAACCGCGCCCTGTTCCAGCGCCGCCGCGATCTGGTGGTCGGCATGCTGAACGAGGCCAAGGGCATCGTCTGCCCGAAGCCCGAGGGCGCCTTCTACGTCTATCCCGACATCTCGGCCTGCATCGGCAAGACCTCGGCGGGCGGCGCGAGCATCAGCGATGACGAGGCCTTCGCCACGGCGCTCTTGGAGGAGACCGGCGTCGCGGTGGTCTTCGGCGCGGCCTTCGGCCTCTCGCCCAACTTCCGCATCAGCTACGCCACCTCGGACGAGCAGCTGCGCGAGGCCTGCGCCCGCATCCAGGGCTTCTGCGCTGGGCTGAGCTGAGGCCCGGCGATGGCGGGCGATCTGCCGGAGCATTACTTCCGCATCCGCGACAACGGCGCCGCGGTGTTCCGGCTCGATCCCGGAACCCGCCAGCGCCGGCTCGAGATGGAGCAGATCGCCACCGTCAACATCCGCAACGGCGAGATCAAGCCGCAGGGCGACCGGGCGTTGACGCCGGAGGATCTGGCAAGCATCCGCGGCTGGATCGCCGAGCGCAGCGCGCTGCTGGCGCGGCGCGAGCTCGACGAGATCCGGCGGGTGGTGGAGCAGCTGAACCTTGCGGCGCAATGGGCGCAGACCAAGGCGGAACCGGCGCAGCTGGAAGAGGTCACCGACCGGCTTCTGCTGGCGATGCACGACCTGCGCAGCGTGCTGGTGCGGAAGGCCGCCGAGCGGCTGGGGCCGGACGGGGGCTGAGCGGCTGGGGTGCGAATTTTCGCAGAAAATTCACCCCCTGAGACACGAATTTTCTGCGAAAATTCGAG
>NZ_PZKG01000109.1 GCF_003034985.1 Cereibacter changlensis JA139 | reverse complement strand
AGGCGGTGCAGCGGCGCAGGGCGAGGATCTGCGCGGGCTTCGCCGTCGCCGCATCCACCGTCAGATCGCCGATGCGGATCACGCCCGCGTCAGGCCGGTCGAGGTAGTTCAGGCAGCGCAGCAGCGTCGACTTGCCGGTGCCGGAGGGGCCGATGATCGCCACCCGCTCGCCCGCCGAGATGTCGAGGTCGATGCCGTCGAGCACGGTGGTGCTGCCGAAGCGCTTGGTCAGTCCGCGGATGCTGATCATCGGGCGAAGGCCTTGTTCAGGCGGCTTTCCAGCCGCTTCTGCAGGAAGGACAGGGTCTCGACGATGATCCAGTAGATCACCGCGACCACGAGGAAGGCCTCGAAATAGAGGAAGCTGCCGGCGGCCTCCTTCTGCGTCGCGCCCATCATCTCGGTGACGCCGAGGGTGAAGGCGAGCGAGGTGCTCTTGATCATGTCGATGAAGTAGTTGACCAGCGTCGGCGCCGCCACCCGCGCCGCCTGCGGCAGCACGATGCGCCGCATCGACTGCGCGCGGGTCATGCCCACCGCCTGCGAGGCCTCCCACTGGCTGCGGTCCACCCCGAGGATCGCCGCGCGGATGCTCTCGGCCATATAGGCCGAGAAATGCAGCGTCAGCCCGATGATCGCCGCGGTGACGCCGTTGATCCCGGTAAGGAAGGGCATCACCTGCGGCAGGCCGTAGTAGAACAGGAACAGCTGCACCAAGAGCGGCGTGCCGCGGAAGAAGCTGATGAAGAGCTGCACCAGCTGGTCCAGCACCGGCACGCGGATCACCCGCTCCACCGCCATCAGGCAGGCGAGGATCAGCGCGCAGAGCATGGCGGCCAGCGCCATGCCCAGTGTCAGCGGCACGTAGCCGAGGATGACGGGCGCCAGACCCAGCATGTAGTCGAGGTCGAGCGGCCGCATCGGATCAGTTCGCCGGGGCGGTCACGTCGAGACCGAGCCATTTTTCAGAGATCGCCTTCAGCGTGCCGTCGGCCTTCAGCTCGGTCAACGCGGCGTCGAGCCTGTCGCGCAGCGCCTGACCCTCGGCATCGTTGCGGAAGGGCAGGGCGTTGCGGATCTCGCTGAAGGGCTCGCCGGCCAGCGCCAGCGGCAGCGGGCTTTCCTTGATGACCTGCGCCGAGGACACGCGGTCCATCACGAAGGCATCGACCCGGCCGAGCGCCGTGTCCTGCTCGATGTTGCTCTCGTAGGTGCGGATGTCGATCTCGTCCGCGAAGGGCAGTTCGCGCAGCAGCTGCTCGAAGTTGGAGCCGAGGTTCACCGCCACGCTGCGGCCCTTCAGGCTGTCGACGCCGGTGATCTCGGTCTCGTTGCCCTTCTTCACCACGACCTGCGCGCCGTCATAGACATAGGGCTGGCTGAAGGCGAATTTCGCCTCGCGCTCGGGGGTGATGGTGATCTGGTTGGCGACGGTGTCGATCCGGCCGGCCTCCAGCGCGCCGATCAGGCCCGAGAAGGACATGGTGGAGAATTCCACCGTGTCGCCGGTCTTTTCCGCAAGGGCGTTCATCAGATCGACCTCGAAGCCCTGCAGCTGGTCCTGACGGACGAAGGTGAAGGGGAAATAGCCGCCGGACATGCCGACGCGGATCGTCTCGGCGGCGGCGGGGAGGGCTGCGGCCCCGGCCAGCACGGCCGCGAGCGAAAGGGATCTGAACATCTGATACTCCTGTTTCCAGACTGCATGACATGCCCCCGCGGCGCTCCGGCGGCAACCACCTGGGCCAAACAAGAACGTCAGGCCCCGCAGCAAGCCAGCCGCCGCACACCCGTCCTGTTCCCGGACAGAAGCCGGACCGGCGTACCGGAGTTCCCGCGGATCGCGGAACATCGGTCCGGAGAAGGGGCGGGGATTGGCGGAAGCGGTGGGATTCGAACCCACGGTGGAGTCTCCCCCACGCTGGTTTTCAAGACCAGAGCCTTAAACCACTCGGCCACACTTCCGGCGAGCGGAGGAGTAGTCGCGGCAAAGGGGGAAATCAAGCTATTCGGCGGGGCTCGGCGCTGTCGCCTGGTGCAGCTCGCGCATCAGCCGCGCCTCCTCCTCGGCCTTGGGTTTCGAGAGGCCCGCCAGCAGCAGATAGGCTACCGGCGTGAGGTAGAGCGTGGCCAGCGTGGCGAGGCCGAGGCCGCCGACGATGATCCAGCCCAGCACCTCGCGCGCCTCGGCGCCGGCGCCGGCGGCGAAGACCAGGGGCAGGCCGCCCAGCACGGTGGCGATCATCGTCATCATCACCGGGCGCAGCCGGATCACCGAGGCGTTCTCGATCGCGTCGCGCACCGAGGCGCCCTCGTCGCGCAGCTGGTTGGCGAATTCGACGATCAGGATCCCGTTCTTGGCCATGATCCCCACCAGCAGCACCAGACCGATCTGGCTGTAGACGTTGAGGCTGCCCCCCGTGAGCACCAGCGCGAAGATGGCGCAGGCGAGGCCGAGGGGCACGGTGGCCATGACGATCACCGCCGAGACGAAGCTCTCGAACTGCGCCGCGAGCACCAGAAGCACGATGACGATGGCGAAGCCGAAGGTCAGGAACAGGCCGCCGGAGGTCTCGCCCAGCGTCGCGGCCTCCGCCATCGGCAGGATGCGGCTGTCGGGCGGCAGGATCTCGGCGGCCAGCGCCTCGACCTCGGTCAGCGCTGCGCCGAGCGACAGCTCGGGCGTCAGCCCGGCGCTGATCGGCACCGAGCGCATCTGCCGCTCGCGGCTGAGCTCCGGCGCCACGGCGCGCTCGGTCAGCCGCACGAAGCTGGAGATCGGCACCATCTGCCGCTCGCCGCTGTCGTTCGGTCCGGCCTGCACGAAGATCCGCTCCAGATCGCCGGGGTCGTTCACCGGGTTGGTGGTGGAGAGCATCTTGATGTCGTAGCTGTCGTCGTCGAGGAAGACGGTGCCGACGGTGCTGCCGTCCAGCACCGATTGCAGCGCCTCGCCCAGCCCGTCGATGTTGATGCCGAGATCGGAGGCGCGGGCGCGGTCGACCTCGATGAAGAGCTGCGGCTGGGTGGTGTCGTAGCCGAGCCGCACCTGGCCGAAGGCCGGGTTCTGCTCCATCCGCTCCACCATCAGCCGGGCGCTTTCGCCGAGGCTGGCGTAGGAATCGCCGATGATGGCGAAGCTGAGCCCGTTGCCGGCGCCGCGGATGCCGAGCGAGTTCGGCTGGATGGCGAAGGCGCGCACGCCGATGACCTGGCTCATCAGGCCGGTGATTTCGGCGGCGATCTCCTGCTGGCTGCGGCCGCGCTCGGCCCAGTCGGCGAGGCCGATCACCATGAAGCCGCGGTTGTCGCTGCCGCCTTGTCCGGCATTGGCGAAGGTGCTGACCACCTCGCCCGAGGCGCGCAGCGGTTCCAGCAGGTCCTCGATCTCGCGCATCTTGGCGTCGGTATACTCCAGCGCCACGCCCTGCGGCGCCTGGATGCTGAGCAGCACCAGCGAGCGGTCCTCCGACGGGGTCACCTCCTGCCGCAGCGTGGTGAAGAGCATGCCGGCGGTCAGGGCGAAGCCCAGAGCCAGCGCGATCACCACCATCGGCGCGTTCAGCGCCCAGCGCAGCGTGCGGGCGTAGAGACCGGAGAGCCGGTTGCCGAGCCGCAGCATCGGCCCGTCCTCGGCCTGGCCCTCCTCGGCGCCGCGCAGCATGCGGCTGGCCAGCACCGGGCAGAGCGTCAGCGCGGTGACCGAGGACAGGAGCACCGCGATGGCCAGGGTGAAGCCGAACTCGCGGAACAGCCCGCCGGTCTGGCCCGGCAGGAAGGACAGCGGGATGAAGACGGCGGCGAGGGTGGTGGTGGTGGCGATGACGGCGAAGAATACCTGCTGGGTGCCGAGCACCGCCGCGGCGCGCGCGCCCATGCCCTCGGAGCGGCGGCGCACGATGTTCTCCAAGACCACGATGGCGTCATCGACCACCATGCCGGTCGCCAGCACCAGCGCCAGCAGCGTCAGGATGTTGATCGAGAAGCCCACCAGCCAGAGCGCCGCCAGCGTGCCGATCAGCGCGACCGGCATGGCGATGGCGGGGATCAGCGTGGCGCGGATGTCGCGCAGAAAGATGTAGATGATGACGGTGACGATCAGCACCGACAGGATCAGCGCGATCTCGACCTCGTGGATCGCGCCGTTGATGAAGGTGGCGTCGTCGGAGCTGACGAAGATGCTCACATCCCCGGGCAGCACCGCTTGCAGCTCGCCGACGATGCGCGTCACTTCCTGCGAGATCTCCAGCGTGTTGCTTTGCGCCTGGCGGATGATGCCCATGCCGATGCCGTTCTCGCCATTGGCCCTGAGGATCGAGGCGCCGGTGTCCGGCCCCATCGAGACGGCGGCTACGTCGCCGAGCCGCACGTTCGGAGTCACCTCCAGCGCCTCGAACTCGGCGGGGGTGGAGATGGCGGCGGTGGTGCGCACCACGATGCTGTTGCGGTCCGAGCTGAGCGCGCCCGCCGGGGCGTCGAAGGAGACGTTGCGCAGCGTCTCGCGCAGGTCGGCCAGCGTCAGGCCGCGGCTGGCCAGCTGCATCTGGTTCACGTCGACCCGGAAGATCGGGGTGCGGTCGCCGTAGATCTGCAGGTCGGCCACGCCGGGGGCCGAGAGCAGGCGGTTCTCCACCAGATCCTCGACCAGCTGGGTCAGATCCTGCGGCGAGCGGGTGGGGGAGGTGACCGAGATCCGCATCACCGCCGAGGCATTGGCGTCGGCCTTGACGATGCGCGGATCCTCGGCGTCCTCGGGCAGCCGGCCGGAGATCCGGGCGATGGCGTCGCGCATGTCGGTCGCCGCCACGTCGATGTCGACGCTGTCGTTGAACTCCACCGTCACCCGGCTGGAGCCGAAGCGCGAGGAGGAGGAGATGGATTTCACCCCGGCGACCCGGCCGGCCGCGCCTTCGATCTCGTCGGTGATCTCCTGGTCGATGGTCTCGGGCGAGGCGCCGTCGAAATCGGTGTTGATCGTCACCACCGGCCGGTCGACATCCGGCAGCTCGCGCACCTCGGCCCCGAAGAAGGCGGCCAGCCCCGCCATCACGATCAGCGCGTTCAGCACGAAGGCGAGGATCGGGCGGCGCACGAAGAGCGCGGTGTTCGATTTCGCGAGATCGCGTTCGTCGGGGGCGGAAGCGGACATGGGCGACCTCGGCTATTCGGGCTCGGGTTTTCGGGCTCAGGTTTTCGGGCTGGAGGGCTCGGCCCCCGGCGCGGCGCTGCGGGTGATGGGCGCCACGTCGATATTCGGGCGCAGCGCCTGCACCCCCTCGATCACCACTTGGTCGCCGGCCTGGAACTCGGCCCGCACCAGGACGGAATCGCTGTTGCGCTGCAGGATGCTGACCGGTAGCTGGCTGGCCTTGCCGTCGCGGGCGATCCAGACGAAGGCCCCGTCGGAGCCCCATTGCACCGACAAGGGGTCGACCGCCGGATGGGTCTCGCCCTCCAGCCGCAGGGTGATCGAGAAGGCCATGCCGGAGCGCAGCCGGTCCTCGGCATTCGGGATCGCCGCCTGCACCCGCAGGCTGCGGCTGGAGACGTCGACCCGGTTGTCGATGGCGCTGATCCTGCCCTCGGCCTCGACGCCGCCCACCGCCAGCGGCGTGGCCGAGACCGGCGCGCCGATGCGCAGGCTGCCGACCACCCGCTCGGGCACGCGGAAATTCACGATGACGCTGGAGCGGTCGTCGATCTGGGTGACCTCGTCGCCCGGGTTGACCTGATCGCCCTCCTCGACGGCCAGCAGGCCGACCGAGCCCGCGACCGGCGCGGTGACGCGGTGCTGCGACAGGTCGAACTGCGCCTGACGCAGCGCGAGCTCGGCCGTGCGCAGCGCCAGCTCGGCGTCCTGACGCTGCAGGTCGGTGACGGCGCCGGAGCTGCTCAGCCGGTCCAGCCGCTGCACGGTGGCCTCGGCGTCGCTGCGCACCAGTTCGGCGCGGTCGAGCGCGATGCTGGCCGCCTCGCTGTCCAGATCGAGGATCGGATCGCCGGCCTCGACCGCGTCGCCGGCACCGACATGCAGCCGCACCACCTTGCCCGACACCTCGGGCGTCAGCACCACCGAGCGCACCGCCTGCGCCGTGCCGATGGCGGTGACGATGTCGTTCATCACCCGCGGCTCCGGCTCGGCCGCGACGACCTGCACCGGCCCGCCGCCACCGCCACGCCGCGCCGGCTGCGCGGCCTCGGAGGAGGAGATCGAGACGATGCCGATCCGCGCCAGAGGCTCCAGCACGCCGATCCGGGCGAGAACCGGCTGCGCCGCCGGGACGAACAGCACCCAGAGCACCAGCACCAGCAGCGCCACCACGACCGTCAACAGCGCCTGTCTTGCCAGCGTCATATCGCCTCCCCTTGCATCCGTCCGGGCTTCAACGTCCCCTTCGGAAATTTCCGTCGCATCAGGCTACCCGAAGTAACCGACAGGGCTGCAAAGAAAAGCGACAAGAGCCGCCGACCGCGCCAACAATGCCGTGAACAGGCGTTTTCGCCGCTTTTGCATGCGCCATCTGATGCAGGGCTCAAAGGATGTCTTGCCGGGTGGCGGTCCGTCCGGTCTGATGTTCCGTGTTCGGCAGTGAGGCGGCAATGTTCATCGTGAGCCCTGCGACGGTCTGGAACCACAGCGCGCTGGAGATGCGGCAGGTGCCGCGGCGGATCTTCGGCCGGGTCACGTTGGTGCCCCGGCGCGGCCTGCCGCTGCGGCTGGTCTGGCGGCTGGTCTTCGAGGCGCAGATCCTGCGCTATCTGCTGGCGCTCCTGCCCTTCGTGCTGGCGGTGCTGATCTGGCAGGAGAACGCGCTGGCCATCGCCCAGGCCCCGCTGATCATGGTGCTGGTGATCTACGGGGCCGAGAGCTTCCTGTTCCGCGTGCCGAAGGAGAAGCGGGCCGGGCTGATCGACCGGGCCGAGGCCGAGCGTGGGCTGGATCTGCTGCGGGTGCGGGCGGTCTCGATCCTGACCCGGATCGCGGCGGGGCGGCAGATGGCCGAGGGCCGGCTGCATCTGGTGGTGGAGCAGTCGCCGCTGGCGCGGATCACGCCGCTGACCTTCGTATCGGTCCAGGCCGAGGCGGGACCCGAGGTGCTGCGCCTGACCCGCGCCGAGGAACGGCTGATCCGCGAGACGCTGTTCCAGCCGCCACTGGGCGAAAGGCTGCTGCTGCGGATCAACCTGTCGGAGAACGAGTTCCTCCGCGACGTGGCGCTGGATCTGCGGCAGATCTCAGCCCATGCCCGGCTCGCCGCGCTCCGCGGCTGAGGTTCAGGCGAATGTCCGGCTGATCGTCACCTGGTTGCGGCCGGCGTTCTTCGAGGCCATCAGCGCCAGATCGGCGCGGTTCACCACCTCCGCCACCGGCTCCAGCCCGACCGCCCCGGCGTCGTCGACCGCGAGGCCGATGGAGACGGTGATCGACAGCGGCTCGCCGCCGGGCAGGGGGATCGGCCGCTCCTGCACCGCCTGGCAGAGCCGCTCCGCCGCGGTCCGCGCATCGGAAAGCCGCGTGTCGGTCAGCGCCACCAGGAATTCCTCGCCACCGATCCGGGCCAGGAGGTCGCCCTGGCGCAGGTTCTTCTCCAGCCGCCGCGCCACCTCGATCAGCACGGCGTCGCCGGCGGCATGACCCCAGCGGTCGTTTACCATCTTGAAGCGGTCGAGGTCGATCACCATCACCGCGAAGGGATGGCCGCTTTCCTGCGCCCGCTCGGCCATCGCCGCCAGATGCGCCGCGGCGTAGCGCCGGTTGTAGAGCCCGGTCAGCGGGTCGATGATCGCCAGCCGCAGCCCGGTCTGCACCGTCTCGCGCTGCCGGTCACCGCGCTGCTTGCGCCGCATCAGGTTGCGCAGCCTGAGCCGCAGCTCGCGCGGGTCGACGGAGGCCCCGACCAGATCGTCGGCCCCGAGGTCGAAGGCGATCGCCGCCCGCTCGGTCGAGGCGTCGGCCTGCAAGATGCAGATGGCGGCGTGACGGGTCTCCGGTCGGCTGCGCAGGTCAGACATCAGCCGCAACCCGGCGTCGCCGATCCTGGAGGTGATCAGGAAGACATCGGGCGCCGGGCCGCTTTCCTCCAGCGCCTCCTCGCGGCTCAGGATCACCACGCGGTCGGGCAGCAGCGGCGCGAGATCCCGGCGCCATTTCGCGGTCGGGTCGGCGCGCTCCGCCACGATGCCGATCAGCACCGGCCGCTCGAAGGGTTCCGCCGCCTCGGCCAGCCCCAGCGCCTGCAGGGCCGCCCCCCGCGGCCCCACGTCGGCCGGCAGCTCGCGGGCGCGCAGCAGGCTGCGCATCCGGGCCATCAGCAAGAGGTCGTCATAGGGCTTGGCCATGAACTCGTCCGCTCCCGCGGCCAGCGCCGCCAGCCGGCTGGCGGGATCGGACATGGCCGAGATCATGATCACCGGGATGTCCCGCGTCGTCGGGTCGTCGCGCAGGTGGCGCAGCACCTCGATCCCCGACATGTCCGGCAGCTTGAGGTCGAGCAGGATCAGGTCGGGCGCCTCCGCCCGGGCGATGGCCAGGCACCCCGCGCCATCCGCCGCCAGCATGGGCCGGTAGCAGGCCGCGCCGAGCTTCACCTTCAGGACGATGCGGTTCGTCGCAACGTCATCCACAATCAGTATCCGTCCGACCATTCCTGGGTTCCCCTTTCCCTGCAGGCCTGCTTTCAGTCTTCGGCCGGACAGGTTAAGGATTCCTTTCCATATTCCGATCAATGATCGGCAATAGCTCAAGCAAACCGGAGGGGCCGATGGCCGGGCAACAAACTGCCGAAACCGTGGCCCTGCAGGCGCTGGCCTGGCTGGCCGGCAACGAGGACCTCTTGCCGGTGTTCCTGAACGCCAGCGGCGCCTCGGTCGACGACCTGCGCGAAGGGGCGCTGCGGCCGGAATTTCTGGGCTCCGTGCTGGACTTCCTGCTGATGGACGACGCCTGGATCATCGCCTTCTGCACCGAGGCCGGGCTGCCCTATGAGGCGCCGATGCGGGCGCGGGCCGGGCTGCCGGGCGGCGAGGCGGTGCATTGGACCTGAGCGCCTTGGGCAGGCGGGCGTTGCCTTCTGCCGCGCGCCGCGTCACTCTGGCGCGGGTAATAACGGGGCAGGTATGATCCGCGGCATCATCTTCGACAAGGACGGCACGCTGTTCGATTTCCGGCAGAGCTGGGGCGGCTGGGCCGCGCGGCTGTTGCGCGAGATCGCGGCGGACGAGGCGCAGGCGCGCCGCATGGGGCAGGCGATCGGTTACGACCTCGACACCAACGCCTTCGCCAGCGACAGCCCGGTGATCGCCGGCACGCCGGACGAGGTTGCCGAGATCCTGCTGCCGTACTTGCCCGGCGTGTCGCACGGCGTGCTGGTGACCGAGATGAACCGTCTCGCCGCGCGGGCCGAGATGGCGCAGGCCGTACCGCTGACGCCCTTGCTGACCGCGCTGCGCGACCGCGGGCTGAAGATCGGCCTCGCCACCAACGACGCCGAGGGCCCGGCGCGGGCGCATCTGGCGGCGCATGGCATCACCGAGCTCTTCGACTTCGTTGCGGGCTTCGATTCGGGCCATGGCGGCAAGCCGGAGCCGGGAATGCTCCTGGCCTTCGCCAAGGCGATGGGGCTGGAGCCGGCTTCGGTGGTGATGGTGGGCGACTCGGCGCATGACCTGATCGCGGGGCGCGCGGCGGGGATGCGCACCGCCGCGGTGCTGACCGGCATCGCCGTGGCCGAGGAGCTGGTGGGTTACGCCGATATCGTGCTGCCCGACATCGGCGGTCTCGGCGGCTGGATCGACGGTCTTGCGGCCGCCTGACGCGGCGCCTCCGCGAAAAACGACGCTTCCACGTCGGTAACCGAGTGTCCATTCCTCCGCCGCTTCGGTCATCCTGACCGGGCGGGGCAGTCCCCTGCGACCACGGAGGGGATGACAATGACCGAAGAGCCGAACCGCAAGCGCCGCGCCGGGGGACGGGCCGGCAACAAGATGCGCGCAGGCTCCGCCGCCATCGACCAGATGCCCTGGCGCATCCCGGTGAACCCCGACCGTCCGACCGAACCGCTGGACATGGACGGGGTGATGAAGATCCACCGCGGCGCCATGCGCATCCTGTCCGAGATCGGCATCGAGTTCCTGAACCCCGAGGCGGTGACGATCCTGAAGCAGGCCGGCTGCCGGGTGGAAGGCACCAATGTCCGGATGGACGAGGATTTCGTGATGGAGATGCTGGGCCACGCGCCCGCGCAATTCACCATCACCCCGCGCAACCCCGAGCGCGAGATCATCATGGGCGGCAAGCACATGGTCTTCGTCAACGTCTCCAGCCCGCCGAACGCCTGGGATCTGGAGCGCGGCAAGCGGTCGGGGGACTTCGAGGCCTTCAAGGAGTTCATGAAGCTCACGCAATATTTCAACTGCATCCATGTCGCGGGCGGCTATCCGGTGGAGCCGGTCGACATCCACCCCGCCGTCCGGCACCTCGACTGCCTTTATGAAAAGCTGACGCTGACCGACAAGGTGGTGCACGCCTATTCTCTGGGGGCCGAGCGGGTCGAGGACGTGATGGAGATGACCCGCCTCGCCGCCGGTCTCTCGCATGACGAGTTCGACGCGAAGCCGCGGATGTATACCAACATCAACTCGGTCTCGCCGCTGAAGCACGATTTCCCGATGCTCGACGGCGCGATGCGGCTGGCGCGGCGCGGTCAGCCGGTGGTGGTGACGCCCTTCACCCTGGCGGGGGCGATGGCGCCGGTGACGATGGCGGGGGCGGTGGCGCTGAGCCTTGCCGAGGGTCTCGCCGCCATCGCGCTCCTGCAATACATCAAGCCGGGCTGTCCGGTCGCCATCGGCACCTTCACCTCCAACGTCGACATGAAATCGGGCGCCCCCGCCTTCGGCACGCCGGAATACATGCGCGCCACGCAGATGACCGGCCAGCTCGCGCGGTTCTACAAGCTGCCGCTGCGCTCCTCCGGGGTCTGCGCCGCCAATATCCCCGACGGCCAGTCGATGTGGGAGACCTCGAACTCGCTCTGGGCGGCGGTGCAGTCGCAGACCAACATGGTCTATCACGCGGCGGGCTGGCTCGAGGGCGGGCTGATCGCCAGCCCTGAGAAGTTCATCATGGACTGCGAAGTGCTGCAGATGATCCAGCGCTACTTCGAGGAGGCGACCTTCGCCACCACCGACGACGACATCGCGCTGGACGCGATCCGCGAGGTCGGCCCTTCGGGGCATTACTTCGGCTGCCAGCACACCCAGGACCGTTACAGCACCGCCTTCTACGCGCCCTTCGTGTCGGACTGGCGCAATTACGAGGCTTGGGAACAGGACGGCGCGCTCTGGACGCCGGAGCGGGCGCACCGGATATTCAAGTCCATCCTCGCCGAATTCGAGGCGCCCGAGATGAACGGCGACCACCAGGAGGCGCTGCGGCAATTCGTGGCGAAACGCAAGCAGGAGGGGGGCGCGCCGACCGATTTCTGAGGCTTGTTACCGACCGCCGCCCGACGAGTCGGGGCGCGCGCCGCGTGGTTACCTGTCTATTAGGGTAACTGGACGGCGCGGGCCCCGCCGGGTCAAGAGAAGCCAAGGCCATGCGCGGGGACAACCTGACACACGACCTTGGCTCGGACCTTCATTTCTGAAGGCCCCTCTCCGAAGCGACCGGGGCATGGTCCCTTCGAAGAAGACTGTCCGATGATCTATTGTGCCGGTATCAGTGCGCCGCACCCTGTTTGTCAACGGGCAGAAGCCGATAAAGACCGGGTCGGGCCGCGAAGCCACTGCGCCAGCCGCACAGCCGTTGCGGCCCGGACCACCGCCCCGACAGCCATTCACCCCAGACGCAAGCCCGCCGCCGCGTGCCGCGGGCGCTTTGCGACAGGCTTTGTCGCAAAGCGCCGATTTGCGGGTTGCAGGAACGCCATCCCCTGTTCTGCCCGGGCCTGCCCGCAGGATGACGCGGCGGCAGGTGCGTCTGCGACACCATGGCGCGGCCTGCGCCCCGTCTGGCCCCCGACCCACATCCGCGCTAGCCTCCGCCCGAACGGCAGGAGGCGGCGATGGACCGGAACATGCGACAGCGGCTGGTCATGGCCGGGATCGGCGGGCTCGCGGGGCTGAGCCTCTACCTGCTCTTGGAGGTGCTGAGCCGCCACCTCCTGCCCGACCGCGCGGCGCTGGGGCTGACCACCTTCTCGGCGGTATTCTTCGCCGCCTGGCTGGCGATGGCCGGGCCGCTGCGCACCGGACGCGCCGTGGTGGCGGCGCTGGGGCTGGGGCTTGTGGTGGCGGCGCTGCTGTCGCTCACCGGGCTGCGCTTCGACCGGGTGGAGGCGATCTTCGACCAGCCGATGACGCCGCTCGCCGTGGTGCTTCTGTCCTCGATCCCGCTGCCCTTCTTCATCGCCTTGGCTGGGCCGGGCTGGCGCGACTATCCGACCCTGTTCACCGAGGCCTGGACCGTGGTGGTGCGCTATGCCGCCGCCTGGCTCTTCGTCGGCGTGGCCTGGGCGGTGCTGCTCCTGTCGCAGGCGCTGCTTTCTATTGTCGACATCCGGGTGATCGAGGCGATCATCGACCTCGACGCCGCACCCTGGCTCATCACCGGGGTTACGCTGGGCTTGGCGCTGGCGGTGGTGACCGAACTGTCCGATCTGGTCTCGCCATATCTCATCCTGCGCCTCCTGCGGCTTCTGCTGCCGCTGGTGCTGGGGGTGATGGCGCTGTTCATCGCCGCCCTGCCGTTCCAGGGCCTGTCGGGACTGTTCGGCGACCTGTCGGTGGCGGCGACGCTGCTGGCCATGGCGGCGGCCGCGGCGACCTTGGTCACCACCGCCATCGACCAGACCGATGCCGAGGCAGTGGAGGGCGCGGTGATGGTGCGCGCGGCGCAGGGGCTGGCGCTGATCCTGCCGATCCCGGCGGCGCTGGCGGGCTATGCCGTCTGGCTGCGCGTGGCGCAATACGGCTGGACGCCGGAGCGGCTATTCGCCGGCCTCGCCGCGGTGCTGGCGCTGGCCTACGGGCTGATCTACGCGCTGGCGGTGCTGCGCGGCGCCTGCTGGATGGAGCGGGTCCGTCAGGGCAACATCCTGATGGCGCTGGCGCTGCTGGCGCTGTCGGCGCTCTGGCTCACGCCTTTGCTGAACGCCGAGCGGATCTCGGCTCGCGACCAGCTCG
>NZ_PZKG01000108.1 GCF_003034985.1 Cereibacter changlensis JA139 | reverse complement strand
CCTCGGCCCCGGCCTCGGCCAGGCCGACCGCAATCGCCTGGCCGATGCCGGTGTTCGCCCCCGTGACCAGCGCGCGCTTGCCCGCCAGGGAGAAGGAGATCACCGCAGCTCCTCCATCGAGACCATCTCGACATCGCGGTAATCGACGTTGTCGCCCGCCATAGCCCAGATGAAGGTGTAGGAGCCGGTGCCCGCGCCGCAATGGATCGACCAGGGCGGTGAGACCACGGCCTCCTCGTTCTTCATCACCAGGTGGCGGGTCTCGTTCGGTTCGCCCATGAAGTGGAAGACCCGGGCATCCTCGGCCATGTCGAAGTAGAGATAGACCTCCATCCGCCGGTCATGGACATGCGCCGGCATGGTGTTCCAGACCGAGCCGCCGTGGAACTGGGTGTAGCCGACCACCAGCTGGCAGGAGGGCATCACGTCGGGATGGATGAACTGGTTGATGGTGCGCTCGTTCGCGGTGGCGGCGGAGCCCATGTTCACCTTCTTGGCCTCGGCCAGGGTCACCAGCCGGGCCGGATGCGCCATGTGGGCCGGGGCCGAGAGGATGTAGAACCGCCCTGCCCCGTCGAAGCTCACCGGCCCCGCGCCCATCGGCAGGTAGAGCACGTCGCCGCGGCCCATCTCCCAGCTTTCGCCGGCGGCCGAGACCGTGCCGGCGTCGCCGACGTTGACGATGCCCATCTCGCGCCGGTCTAGGATGCTGGCGGTGCCGGTCTGTTTCACATGGTCCAGCACCAGCGCCTTGCCCGCGGGCACGGCGCCGCCGGCGATCATCCGGTCATAATGGGTGTAGACCAGCCGGATCTCGCCCTCGGCGAAGAGGTCGGGCATGTGGAAGGCGTCACGCAGGCCCTGGGTGTCGAGCTGGCGGGCGGTGACGGGATCGACGGCATGGCGGATTTCGACATGGGGCGTGGTCTGGGTCATCTGGACCTCCTTCAGAGAAAATCGTCGCGGCGGGGCGCGAAACTGTCGACCAGCATGCCGGCCTCCAGGCAGCGGCAGCCGTGGACGGCGTTCGACGGGATCATCAGGCTGTCGCCCGGGCCGACCTCGGCCTCGACCCCGTCGATGGTGAACAGGAAGCGGCCCGACTGGACGAATGTGGACTGCACATGGACATGGTTGTGCAGCTTGCCCTCGGCCCCCTGTTCGAAGCGGAAGGCGACCAGCATCAGGGCCGGGTCGTCGGCGAGGACCTGGCGGGTCACGCCGGGATCGGTGGCTACGGTGGGGAACATCGGAGACCTCAGCGGAACAGCGACGGCAGCCAGAGCGACAGCGTCGGGATGTAGGTGACGAGCATCAGCGTGGCGAAGGCTGCGCCGTAGAACGGCCAGATCGTCCGCATCGCCTGCCAGATGGTGATCCGGCCCACGGCGCAGCCGATGAACAGCACCGCCCCCACCGGCGGGGTGCAGAGACCGATGCCGAGGTTCAGGATCAGGATCACGCCGAAATGCACCGGGTCGACGCCGAAGGCCTGGGCCACCGGCAGGAAGATCGGCGTGGTGATGACGATCAGCGGCGACATGTCCATGAATGTGCCGAGGACCAGCAGCGAGACGTTGATCATCAGCAGGATCAGGATCGGGTTGTCCGACACGGTCTGCATGAAGGCGACGATGGCGGCGGGCACTCTCAGATAGGCCAGCAGCCAGCCGAAGGCCGCGGCGCAGCCGATGACCAGCAGCACCATGGCCGTGGTGCGCACGGCGCCGACGGTGGCGTGGACGAACTCGGACCAGCTCAGCGTGCGGTAGACGAGGATGGTGACGAGGAGCGCGTAAACCACGGCGATGTTGGCGCTTTCCGAGGCGGTGAACACGCCGGAGCGGACGCCGCCGAAGATCAGCAGCACCAGAACGAGGCCGGGCAGCGCCGAGACGAAGATCACGCCCAGCATCCGCAGGCCCGGGAAGGGCTCGGTCGGGTAGCCGCGCTTGCGGGCGACGAAATAGGCCGCGGTCATCAGCGACAGCGCCAGGATGACGCCGGGGATGATGCCGGCGGTGAAGAGATCGGCGATCGAGATCCGGCCGCCGGCGGCGATCGAATAGATGATCATGTTGTGCGAGGGCGGGATCATCAGCGCGATGATCGAGCCGACGACGGTGAGGTTGACCGCGTAATCGACGTCATAGCCGCGCGCCTTCATCTGCGGCACCATCAGCCCGCCGACGGCCGAGGCATCGGCCGCGGCCGAGCCCGAGACACCGCCGAACATCACCGAGGCGACGACGTTCACCTGCCCCAGACCGCCCTTCAGATGGCCGACCATCGCGCCCGCCAGCGCCACGAGGCGGCGGGCGATGTCGCCGCGCACCATCAGGTCGCCGGCATAGATGAAGAAGGGGATCGCCATCAGCGCATAGACCGAGACGCCGGAGTTCAGCCGCTGGAACACCACCACCGGCGGCAGGCCCATGTAGAGCACGGTCGCGAAGCTCGACACGCCGAGACAGAAGGCCACCGGCGTGCCGATGAACAGAAGGAAGACGAAGCTTCCGAACAGAATGTAAAGCTCCATCTCAGGCTCCGGTCGTCGTGGTTTCGGGAATATCGTCGGGATCGTCCTCGCCGAAGCGGGCGGTGTGCAGGCCGGCGGCGCGGCGCAGGATGCGCTCGATGGAGAACAGCACCAGAAGGACGCCGCCGAAGATCAGCGGCAGGAAGTCGAAGCCGCGCGAGATGCCGAGGCCGGGCATCAGGTTGCCCCAGGCCCGGGCCGCGAGGTCATAGCCGAACCACAGCATGCCGAAGCCAAAGGCCGCGACGACGATGTCGGAGATGGTGTGCAGCACCTTCACCACGCCCTTGGGCAGAACGTAGAGCAGCACGTCGAAGGACAGATGGTAGCCCTCTCGTACGCCGACCGCTGCGCCGAGGAAGATGAACCAGGCCATGATCATCACCGACGCGGGCTCGGCCCATTGCAGGCTGCTGTTCATCACGTAGCGGACAAACACCTGGGCGAAGACGAAGACCGTCATCAGCACCAGTCCGGTCCCCGCCACCCAAAGCGCAATACGCGCAAGCCAGCCGGCATAGATCGCCAGCACGAGCATGTTTTTCCGCACGTCGAACCTCATATGAAGAAAGGCCCGCGGCGAGTCCTTCGCCGCGGGCCGGTTTGGCCGGAAAGGCTTACTGCGTCGCGCCTTCCTGGGTGTCCTGGATGCGCTTCACGAGGTCCTTGAATGCGTCGGTGGTGACGTATTTCTCGTAGACCGGGACCATCGCCTCGATGAACGGGGTCTTGTCGATGTCGCGCACGATCTCGGCGCCGGCGGCGAGCACCTTCTCTTCCGAGGCCTTCTCCTGGTCGGCCCAGAGCTTGCGCTGCACCGGCTCGGAGGATTCGGCGGCGGCGCGCAGGATCTCCTGATCCTCCGGGCTCAGCGCGTCCCACTTGGTCTTCGACACGGCCACCAGTTCCGGCACCATCAGGTGCTGGTCGAGGGTGAAGTACTTGGCCACCTCGTAATGGCCCGAGCTGTCGTAGGACGGCCAGTTGTTCTCGGCCCCGTCGATGACGCCGGTCTGGATCGAGGAATAGACCTCGCCATAGGGCATCGGGGTGGCGTTGGCGCCGAGGGCCGACATCATGTCGACGAAGACGTCCGACTGCATGACGCGGAACTTCATACCGGCCAGATCCTCGATCGAGGTGATCGGCTTCTGGTTGTTGTAGAAGCTGCGCGAGCCGCCGTCGTAATAGGCCAGCGCGATCAGGTCGTGCTCGGCGAAGGCATCGGCCAACTCGTCACCGATCGGGCCGTCCATGACGGCATGCAGGTGGGCTTCCGAGCGGAACAGGTACGGCAGCGACAGAAGCTGCGCTTCCGGCACGATGTCGTTGAACGAGCCGAAGGAGGCGCGGACCATGTCGATGACGCCGAACTGGGTCTGCTCGATGGTGTCCTTTTCCTCGCCGAGCTGCGACGAGGGGAAAACCTCGATGCAGATCCGGCCGTCGCTGGCTTCCTTGGCCTGCGCGGCCATGTGCTTCACACCCTCGACGGTCGGGTAGCCGTCCGGATGGGTGTCGGACGAACGCAGGGTGACCTCGCATTCGGCGAAGGCCGGCGCGGCGAGCGCCACAGTGGTCAGCAGCGCGGCGGTGAGTGTCTTGACTGTCATGTTTTCTCCTCCCAGATGAATTGGCCCGTCAGAGCCGGTAGGCCTGCTTGGCAAACCTGTATGCGAGGTCGTGGGCGACCTCGAATGCCTCGCCCTCGTCCAGACGTCCCGTGCGGACGAGGGTCGAAAGATAGGCGCAGTCCACCCGCCGCGCGACGTCGTGCCGGGCAGGGATCGAGCAGAAGGCGCGGGTGTCGTCGTTGAAGCCGACGGTGTTGCAGAAGCCCGCCGTCTCGGTGGTGGTCTCGCGAAAGCGGCGCATGCCTTCGGGGCTGTCGAAGAACCACCAGGCCGGTCCCAGCTTCAGCGCCGGATAGACGCCGGCCAGCGGCGCGAGCTCGCGGGCGTAGACGGATTCGTCCAGCGTGAAGACGATGACCGACAGCCGCGGGTCCGACCCCACCGCGTTCAGCAGGGGCCGCAGCGCGCGGACGTAATCGGTGCGGGTCGGGATGTCGTAGCCCTTGTCGCGGCCGAATTTCTCCAGCACCGGCTGCGAGTGGTTGCGGTAGCTGCCGGGGTGGATCTGCAGCACCAGCCCGTCGTCGAGGCTCATCCGCGCCATCTCGGTCAGCATCTGGCCGCGGAAGGCGTCGGCCTCCTCGGCGGTGCAGGCGCCTGCCAGCGCCTTGGCGAAGAGCGCCGCGGCCTCGGCCTGCGGCAGATCCTCGGTGCGGGCCGTGGCATGGCCGTGGTCGGTCGAGGTGGCGCCGAACTCCTTGAAATAGGCGCGGCGGCCGCGGTGGGCGGCGAGATAGCCGTTCCATGTCGCGGTATCCTCGCCGGTCAACTCACCGAGGGCGGCGACGTTCTCGGCAAAGCCGGCGAACTCCGGGTCCACCACCGCATCGGGGCGGTAGGCGGTGACGACGCGGCCCGACCAGCCGGACTCGCGGATCATCCGGTGCCAGCGCAGATCGTCGAGCGCGCTTTCGGTGGTGGCGATCACCTCAATGTTGAAGCGCTCGAACAGCGCCCGGGGGCGGAATTCGGGGCGGATCAGGCAATCGGCGATGTGGTCGTAGGAGGCGTCGGCGGTCGCGGCGGAGAGCCGCTCGGTCAGGCCGAAGACCTCGGAGAAGGCGTGGTCGAGCCACATCCGCGACGGCGTGCCGCGCAGCAGGTGGAAGTTCTCGGCGAAGATACGCCAGATCTTGCGCGGATCGGTCTCGGTCCAGCCGCCGTCGACGCGGGGGACACCCATGGCTTCCAGCGGGATGCCCTGCGAATGCAGCATGCGGAAGACGTAGTGGTCCGGGGTGACGAAGAGCTGCGCCGGATCGGGGAAGGCCGCATTCTCGGCGAACCAGCGCGGGTCGGTGTGACCGTGCGGGCTGACGATGGGCAGAGCCTCGACCGTCTTGTAGAGCGCGCGGGCCAGGCCACGCGAGCTCTCGTCTATTGGAAACAAACGATCAGGGTCCAGCAAGCCCATGCTATTCGCCCCCTCCCTGCGTCAAGCACTGAAATTTAGGTGGCGTTCGGACGCCGTGATAGACTAATATGCTAGTATCCAAATCCTGTCAACGGAGGCGACATGACAGAGGCACTTCAGTTGCGCAGCCTTGATCCGGTGGTTCGCCCCTCGGTCGCCGATCAGGTTTTCGAGGCGCTGCACACCCAGATCCTTGCGCTGGAGCTGCCTCCCGGAACCAAGATGTCCGAGGTCGATGTCGGCCGGCAGATGGGCGTGTCGCGCCAGCCGGTGCGCGACGCCTTCTACCGGCTGTCCAAGCTCGGCTTCCTGCAGATCCGGCCGCAGCGCGCCACCACCGTGTCGCATATCTCCACCGCCGCGGTGATGCAGGCGCGCTTCGTCCGCGCCGCGATCGAGGCGGAAACCGTGCGCGCCGCCTGCGAGCGGCTTACCCCCGCCGATCACGCCGCGCTGCAGGACCTTCTCGACCAGCAGCGCCGGGCGATGATGGCCTCCGACCCGCTGGGCTTCCATGCGCTGGACGACCAGTTCCACCGCGAGATCTGCGAGCGCGCGGGCTGCGGCTTCGCCTGGGAGATCATCCGCGAGAACAAGTCGCATATGGACCGGGTGCGCTTCCTGTCGCTGGCCTTCGCCTCGCAGGACGCCTTCGGCGACCACGTGGAGATCCTCGAGGCGATGATCGCCCGCGATGCGGCCCGGGCGATGGCGCAGATGCACAGCCACCTCAGCCGCATCAAGCAGCAGATCGAGCGGATCCGCAGCGACAACCAGAATTACTTTGCACAGGAGCAGACATGCCTGCCCGACCTTTGACGCAGCGGTTCGTCGCGCTTGGCGAAGCCATGGTGGAAATGGCCCCGACCGGCGAGCCCGGAACCTTCGCCATGGGCTTCGCAGGCGACACGCTGAACACCGCCTGGTACCTGCGCCGCGCCCTGCCCGGCTGGAACGTGGAGTACGCGACCTGCATCGGGACCGACGCCGTGTCGGACCGGATGCTGGGATTCCTTGAGGACGCCGGCATCGGCGTGGGCCACGTGGCCCGGCTGGCCGAGCGGACGGTCGGTCTCTACCTGATCGAGCTGCGCGACGGCGAGCGCAGCTTCTCCTACTGGCGCGGACAGAGCGCCGCGCGGCTGCTGGCGCGCGACCCCGCCCGGCTTCAGGCGGCGCTGGACGGCGCGGAGCTGGTCTACCTCTCCGGCATAACCCTGGCGATCGTCGAGCCGGAGGATCGCCCGACGCTCTTCGCCGCGCTGGCGGCGGCGCGGGCTTCGGGCGCGCTGGTGGTCTTCGATCCGAACCTGCGCCCAAGGCTTTGGCCGGATGCGGCGACGATGTGCGCCACGGTGATGCAGGCGGCCGCGCTCAGCGACATCGTCCTGCCCTCGCATGACGACGAGGCCGCGGCCTTCGGCGATGCGTCGCTCGAGGCGACGGCGCGGCGCTATGCCGCGGCCGGGGCGACGCTGGTGGTGGTGAAGAACGGCGCCGGCGAGATGCTGAGCCTGGACGCGGGCCAGTTTCAACGCCACGCGCCGGAGCCGGTGACCCGGGTGGTGGACAGCACGGCGGCGGGCGACAGTTTCAACGCGGGCTTCCTGGCGGCGCATCTGCAGGGCCTGCCGCTCGCCGAGGCGATCCGCTCGGGGGCCCGCACCGCCGCGAAGGTGATCGCGGCGCGGGGCGCTTTGGTCGAGATCGGCGAGGCCTGAGGCCGCCGAGGGTGCGGGCGCGGCTCAGGCCGCGCTCAGCACCTGGGCCAGATCGAACAGGCGCAGGCGCTGCGCCTCGGGGATGGCGTAATAGGTGCGCACCAGCTCGATGGCCTCACGCTCGCCGGCGAAATCGGTGGTGACGCGCGGGCTCTCGCTCTCGCCCTCGAGGCCTTCGAAGAAGAAGCCGATGGTCACGCCGAGCGCGCCGGCGATCTCCCACAGACGCGAGGCGCTGACGCGGTTGGCGCCGCTTTCGTATTTCTGGATCTGCTGGAACTTGATGCCGGTGGCCTCGGCGAGCTGCGATTGGGTCAATCCCATCATCCAGCGACGGTGCCGAATGCGTTTACCGACATGCAGATCAACAGAATGCGCCATTCTTCAACTCCTCCAAGGAAAACAGCCTCGCCACACCCGGCACACCACTCAACCACCACGCCGGGTTTTTTACAGTTTTGCTAAACCGTGGGTAGTTGTCTGTTTGTGCATGTCTTAAAAGCCAAACATCCGCCGTACCCGCCTTGCGCGAACCCACGACGGGCAACAATCCCTGCCGCGGGACCCCGATTGCCGCCAGTCGCGGGCAAAACATCCGCTCTGCTTGAGAATCACCCCATCCTCTCCGGCGCGCCCGCGCGGCGGCTGGAACCGGCCGCGCGAGGGGCCGCGCCGGAGGGCACAACCTAAGCGTTTGCCGCACCGCGAGGCGGAGGTCGGGGGGCGCGCAGCCGTCAGTTGCGCGGGGGCTTCCGCTTTTGCGGCCGGTAACCTATTTCGGAGGGATGACATATCCCGATCCCGACCGCCGTCCAGCCGACCGCCCCGCCCCCCTGTCGCAAAGCGGCGCTCCCGGTTTTCTCTGGGCGCTGGTCGGGGTGATGGCGGCGATCGAACTGGCGCTGACCGCCTCCGACACAGGGCTGCTGGGAGGGCGCGATCTGCGCAGCCTCGCCTATCTCTACGGCGCCTTCTGGCAGCCGCTGGTCGCGGGCACGGTGCTGCCGATCTATTCCGGCCAGGCCGTGGCGATGTATGTCACCCATGCCTTCCTGCATGGCGGGCTGCTGCATCTGGCGATGAACGCGGTGATCCTCCTGTCGCTCGGCAAGGTCATCGCGGCGCGCATCGGGGCCTTCGGCACGCTGTCGGTGTTCTTCCTTTCGGCCATCGCCGGGGGGGACCGCCTTCGGGCTGATCTCCTCCGGCGCCGGGCCGATGATCGGGGCTTCGGGCGCGGCTTTCGGCTTCTTCGGCATCTGGAACGCCTGGGAGTTCAGCCTGCGCCGCCGCCTGCAGATGCCGCTGCGCCCGGTGCTGGCGACGGCGGCCGGGCTGATGCTGGCCAACATCGCGCTCTTCGTCTTCCTCGGCGGCGGCCTCGCTTGGGAGGCGCATCTGGGCGGCTACGTCATGGGCTGGCTCGCGGGCCTGACCTTCGCCCGCGGCCTGCCCCGCTGATCCTCCTCCGGCAGGATGCCGCAGAAACGGGGCTTGCGCGGCGGAAAACCTGCCGCTAGCCTTCCTTCATTCCGTTGGGGTGCCCGCAAGGGCTGAGAGGCGAAAGCCAACCCATCGAACCTGATCCGGTTAATACCGGCGGAGGGAACGGAAGGGACCGGCCGATTCTGCCCCGCGCGAATCCCCCATATCCCGACCCCTCCGAGATCTGATGGAGGGGGCAGATGCCCGAACAGACCCGCCGCGCCTTCGTGGCGCTCACCATCGCCGGATCGGATTCCGGCGCCGGCGCCGGCATCCAGGCCGACCTGAAAACCTTTTCCGCCCTCGGCGTCTACGGCGCCTCGGCGCTGACCGCGATCACCGCGCAGAACACGCTCGGGGTGCAGGCGGTGGCGGGGCTGGACCCGGCGCTGGTCGCGGCGCAGATCGCCTCGGTGCTGGAAGACATCCCGCCCGACGCGGTGAAGATCGGCATGCTCGCCTCGCCCGAGATCATCGAGGCCGTGGCCGGGGCGCTGGCAGGCTATGCCGGGCCGTTGGTGCTCGACCCGGTGATGGTGGCGAAATCCGGCGACGTTTTGCTGCAGGCCGAGGCCATCGCCGCGCTGCGGGCGCTGCTCTTGCCACGCGCCACGCTGCTGACTCCCAACCTGCCCGAGGCCGCGCAGCTGCTCGGCCAGCCCGAGGCTGCCACGCCGGAGGAGATCATCGCGCAGGGCCATGCGCTGCGGGGGCTTGGCGCCCACGCTGTCCTGATGAAGGGCGGCCACGCTCCCGGCCCGGTCTGCACCGACCGGCTCGCCATCGCCGACGGCGTCCTGAGCTTCTCCGCCCCCCGCCTTGCAACCCGCAACACCCATGGCACCGGCTGCACGCTGTCCTCCGCCATCGCCGCCGGGCTGGCGCGTGGGCTTGCGCTGCCCGAGGCCATCACCCGCGCCCATGGCTGGCTGCATGCCGCCATCGCCGCAGCCGACCGTCTGGGCATCGGCGCGGGCCACGGTCCCGTTCACCATTTTCACGAGGTTTGGCAATGACCGTTCACCACATCCTTGGCGCGGGCGTCATGGGGCTCTGCACTGCAGTGGAGCTCGCCCGGCGCGGCGCTTCCGTCACCGTGCACGACCCGCTCGGCCTGCCCGGCCCGCATCAATGCAGCTGGTGGGCGGGCGGCATGCTCGCCCCGCGCTGCGAGGGCGAGACGGCGGAGGAGATCGTGGTCAACGAGGGGCTGAAGGCGGTCGACTGGTGGCAGGCGCAGGGCGCCGAGGTCACGCGCAATGGCACGCTGGTGGTGGCCCTGGGGCGCGACCGGGCGGAGCTCGACCGTTTCGCCCGCCGCACCACCGGGCATAGCCTGCTCAGCGCCGAGGAGGTGGCGGAGATCGAGCCGCTGCTGGCGGGCCGCTTTTCGCGCGGGCTGTTCTTTGCCGAAGAGGCGCATCTCGACCCGCAGGCGGCGCTGGCCGCGCTGGTGGTGCGGGCGAAGGAACTGGGTGTGCGCTTCACCACGGACAGCGCGGCGGAAGGCAATGTCATCGACTGTCGCGGCACGGCGGCGCGGGACATCCTGCCCGACCTGCGCGGCGTGAAGGGGGAAATGCTGATCCTGCATTCGTCCGAAATCACCCTGTCGCGCCCGGTGCGCCTCTTGCACCCGCGCATCCCGGTCTACATCGTGCCGCGCGGCGACGGCACCTTCATGCTGGGCGCGACGATGATCGAGAGCGCCGAGCGAAACCGCGCCTCGGTCCGTTCGGTGCTGGAGCTGCTGACCGCGGCCTATGCGCTGCACCCCGCCTTCGGCGAGGCCGAGATCGTCGAGATCGGCCACGACGCCCGCCCCGCCTTCCCCGACAACCTGCCGCGCCTGCGCCACGCGGGTGGCAGGCTTTGCCTCAACGGCCTCTATCGCCACGGCTATCTCATGGCGCCGGCGCTGGCGCGGATGGCGGCGGATCACCTTCTGGAAGGCCGCAACGCCCTGCTCGAGGAGGCTCTGCCGGCATGACCCGTCTGACCCTGAACGGCGACAGCATCGAGAGCGCCGCCGCCACGCTGGCTGCGCTGCTCGATGAACGCGGGCTCGCCACGACGAAATGCGCAACGGCGGTGAACGAGGCCTTCGTGCCCGCCGCCGCCCGCGCGTCCCATCCCCTTCATCCGGGCGACCGGGTGGAGATCGTCATTCCCACCCAAGGAGGCTGAGATGCAGGTCTATGGCACCGAACTCGCCGGGCGCTTCCTGCTCGGCACCGCGCTCTACCCCTCGCCCGCGGTCATGCAAGAGGCCTTCCGCGCCTCGAAGGCCGCGGTCGCCACCGTCTCGGTCCGGCGCGAGGGCGCGGGATCGGGGGCCGGGATGGTGTTCTGGCAGATCATCGCCGGGCTCGGCATCCCGGTGCTGCCGAACACCGCTGGCTGCCATTCGGTGAAGGAGGCGGTCATCACCGCCCATATGGCGCGCGAGCTCTTCGACACGCGCTGGATCAAGCTGGAGGTGATCGGCAACAGCGACACGCTGCAGCCCGACCCCTTCGGTCTGGTCGAGGCGGCGCGCATCCTGACCGGGGACGGATTTCAGGTCTTCCCCTACATGACCGAGGATCTGGTGCTGGCCGACCGGCTGCTGGACGCGGGCTGCGAGGTGCTGATGCCCTGGGGCGCGCCGATCGGTACCGGGCTGGGGCTATTGAACCGCTATGCGCTGCGCTCGCTCAGGGCGCATTTCCCCGATGTGCCGATGGTGATCGACGCAGGGCTGGGCCTGCCCTCGCAGGCGGCGGAGGCGATGGAGATGGGCTTCGACGCGGTGCTGCTGAACACCGCCGTCGCCAAGGCGGGCGATCCCGTCGCCATGGCGCGCGCCTTCGCGCTGGCCATCGAGGCCGGGGTGCTGGCCCGCGCCGCCGATCCGATCGAGCCGCGCGACATGGCCGCCCCCTCCACCCCCGTCCTCGGAAAGGCCTTCCTCGCATGACCCTGCCGCGTTTTTACCCGATCTTCGACAGCGCCGACTGGCTCGCACGCGCCCTGCCGCTGGGGGTGAAGCTGGTGCAGCTCCGGGTGAAGGACCGCCCCGAGACCGAGACCCGCGCCGAGATCCGGGCGGGGCTGGCGCTGGCCCGTAAGCATGGGGCGGCGCTGGTGGTGAACGACCACTGGCGCATCGCCATCGAGGAGGGCGCCGACTGGCTGCATCTGGGTCAGGAGGATCTGGACACTGCCGACCTTCCCGCCATCCGCCGCGCCGGGCTTCGCCTGGGCGTCTCGACCCATGACGAGGCCGAACTTGCCCGCGCGCTGGCGTTGAAGCCGGATTATGTTGCGCTGGGGCCGGTTTACCCGACGATCCTCAAGCAGATGAAATGGCATCAGCAGGGGCTCGAACGGCTGACCGAGTGGAAGGCAAAGATCGGCGAAATCCCCCTGATCGCCATCGGCGGCATGAGCGTGGAGCGCGCGGCAGGGGCCTTCGCCGCCGGGGCGGATGTGGTCTCGGCGGTGACCGACATCACGCTGCACGCCGATCCCGAGGCGCGGATGCGCGCCTGGCTCGCGGCCTGCGCATGAGCCGCTATGCCCGCCAGATCGCCCTCCCGGGCTTCGGCGCCGCCGCGCAGGACCGGCTCACCCGGGCGCGATTGCTGGTGGTCGGCGCGGGAGGGCTGGCCGCACCGGTGCTGCACTATCTGGTCGGCGCGGGCGTGGGCTTCCTCCGCCTCGTCGATCCCGACCGGGTGGACCTGTCGAACCTGCACCGCCAGACCCTGTTCCGCATGGCGGAACTCGGCCGCCCCAAGGTCGAGGCCGCCGCCGCGGCGATGAACGCGCTGAACCCGGAGGTGCGGGTGGAGCCCCACGTGGCCGCTCTCGACCCGGCCAATGCCGCAGCGCTGGCAGAAGGCTGCGATCTGGTGCTCGACTGCGCCGACAGCTTTGCCGCGAGCTACATCCTCTCCGACCTGTGCCAAGCCCAAGGCCTGCCGCTGCTCTCGGCCTCGGTCACCGGGCGCGAGGGCTATGCCGGGGGTTTCTGCGGCGGCGCGCCCTCGCTGCGGGCGCTGTTTCCCGACCTGCCGCAGCGCATGGGAAGCTGCGCCGAGACCGGCGTGCTGGGGCCGGTGGTGGGCCTCGTCGGCGCGCTGCAGGCGCAGATGGCGCTGGCGGTGCTGACCGGGGCCGACCCCTCGCCGCTGGGCCAGCTCGTCACCGTTGACGGGGCGCGCTTCCGCTTCGGCGGCTTCCGCTTCGACGGCGCGCCGGAACCCGAACACGCCCCCCGCTTCATCGCCGCCTCGGAGTTCTCGTCCGGCGACCTGATCCTGGACCTGCGCCCGGAGGAGGAGGCCCCGCTGGCCCATCCGTCGGCCCTGCGCAGCAGCGTCGAGACCCTGCCCGAAACGCTGCGCAGCCT
>NZ_PZKG01000107.1 GCF_003034985.1 Cereibacter changlensis JA139 | reverse complement strand
CGGCGTTCTGGATCTGGTGCGGGCCGGGCAGGTTGGGCAGCGGCAGGTCGAGAAGCCCGGTCTCGTCCTGAAACACCAGCCGCCCGCGTTCGGTCCAGACCTGCCAGTGCTGGCCATGCGCCAGCAGCGGCACGCCAAGCCGCGCCGCCCGCGCCTCGATCACTTTGAGCCCCTCGGGGCTCTGCGGGCCGACGACGCAGGGAACGCCGCGCTTCAGGATCCCCGCCTTCTCGCCCGCGATCTCGGGCAGGGTCTCGCCCAGATATTGCTGATGATCGACCGAGACCGGCGTGATGATGGTGAGCCGCGGCTTTTCCACCACATTCGTCGCATCGAGCCTGCCGCCGAGCCCGACTTCGAGCAGGGTGAAATCCGCAGGGGTGCGGGCGAAGGCGAGGAAGGCGGCGCAGGTGGTGATCTCGAAGAAGGTGATCTCCTCCGGCCCGTTGGCTGCCACGCATTCGTCGAGCAGCGCCGCCAGCGCGGGCTCCGAGATTAGCTCCCCGGCGAGCCGGATGCGCTCGTGAAAGCGCGCCAGATGCGGCGAGGTATAGGCATGCACCCGGTCGCCCGACGCCTCGAGTCCGGCGCGGATCATCGCCTGTGTCGAGCCCTTGCCATTGGTTCCGGCGATATGGATCACCGGCGGCAGGGCGCGCTCGGGGTGGCCGAGCGCGGCGAGCAGCCGGTGCACCCGGTCCAGCGTCAGGTCGATGACCTTGGGGTGGAGCGACATCATCCGCTCGAGGATGACGTCGGAGGAAGGCATCACGAGGCGGCCTTCGCCTCGGCCTCGGGCAGGGGCGGCGCGGGCTCCGCCACCGGCGGTGCGGCCGGTGCGGGGGCGGGCAGGTCGC
This sequence comes from Cereibacter changlensis JA139, assembly GCF_003034985.1. GTDB lineage: Bacteria > Pseudomonadota > Alphaproteobacteria > Rhodobacterales > Rhodobacteraceae > Cereibacter > Cereibacter changlensis. The sequence goes on along the minus strand of NZ_PZKG01000107.1, from coordinate 12,508 downwards.
CCTTGATCGCCGGCGGCAGGTTCATCAGCATGCGCAGGATGGTCACCAGCTCGTCGCGCATCGCCTTGCGATGGGTCACGCGGTCGAGCATGCCGTGGTCCAGAAGGTATTCGGCGCGCTGGAAGCCTTCGGGCAGCTTCTCGCGGATCGTCTGCTCGATCACCCGCGGGCCGGCGAAGCAGATCAGCGCGTTCGGCTCGGAGATCTGCACGTCGCCCAGCATGGCATAGCTGGCCGTCACACCGCCCGTGGTGGGATGGGTCAGCACCACCACATAGGGCAGCCCCGCCTCCTTCAGCATCTGCACCGCCACCGTGGTGCGCGGCATCTGCATCAGGGACAGGATCCCCTCCTGCATCCGGGCGCCGCCGGCTGCGGCGAAAAGCACCAACGGGCATTTCAGCTTTACCGCCCGTTCGGCGGCGGCGACGATGGCGTTGCCGACATACATGCCCATCGAACCGGCCATGAAGGCGAAGTCCTGCGCGGCCATGACGACCGGGGCGCGGGCCATCTCGCCCTCGGCGACGAGCATCGCCTCCTTCTCGCCGGTCGATTTCTGCGCGGCCTTCATCCGGTCGGGATATTTCTTCTGGTCCCTGAAGATCAGCGGGTCGGCGACCGGCTCCGGTACCTTAACCTCGGTGAAAATACCGCCGTCGAACAAGGCGTTGAACCTTTCGCGCGGGCTGATCGCCATGTGGTGGTCGCAGGTGGTGCAGACGTTCAGATTGTCGGAAAGCTCGCGGTGGAACAGCATGGTTCCGCATTCGGGGCATTTGGTCCAGAGGTTTTCCGGCACCTCGCGGCGGGAGAACAGCGAGTTGATCTTGGGACGGACGTAGTTAGAGATCCAGTTCATTGCGGGCGGCCCTGTCGTCGCGGCGGTTGGGACCCGAGATAGTCCCGGGGGGCGGGAAATGCAATCGGCATGGGGTTTGGCCGGGCGTCGGGTCGGGGTGGCCGGATTTTCTGCGAAAATCCGCAGGGGCGTGTTTTCTGCGAAAACACGGGTAACGATCTTTCGCAGATAGATCGCGGGCAGGAAGTCTTCGCAGAAGACTTCCCCGTTCTTCCTTGCCGCACCGGCCTGCGCCGCTTATCCCGAAGGCAGCAATTCCGGGAGGACGCCGATGAAGAACAGCCGTTTCGACAAGACCACGCTGCCGTCGCGCCATGTCACCGAGGGGCCGAGCCGGGCGCCGCATCGCAGCTATTTCTACGCGATGGGCATCACCGAGGAGGAGATCCACCAGCCTTGGGTCGGGGTCGCGACCTGCTGGAACGAGGCAGCGCCCTGCAACATCGCGCTGAACCGTCAGGCGCAATCGGTGAAGATGGGGGTGAAGAAGGGCGGCGGCACGCCGCGCGAGTTCACCACCATCACCGTGACCGACGGCATCGCCATGGGCCACGAGGGCATGCGCTCGTCGCTCGCCTCGCGCGACGCCATCGCCGATACGGTGGAGCTGACCATGCGCGGCCATTGCTATGACGCGCTGGTCGGGCTCGCGGGCTGCGACAAGTCGCTGCCGGGGATGATGATGGCGATGGTGCGGCTCAACGTGCCTTCGGTCTTCATCTATGGCGGGTCGATCCTGCCGGGCCGGCTGAACGGCAAGGATGTCGTGGTGCAGGACGTGTTCGAGGCGGTGGGCCAGCATCAGGCTGGCCGGATGAGCGATGCCGAGCTGGCGATTCTCGAGCGGGTGGCCTGCCCCTCGGCGGGGGCCTGCGGCGGGCAGTATACCGCCAACACCATGGCCTGCGTCTCGGAAGCGATCGGGCTGGCGCTGATGAACTCCTCGGGCGCGCCCGCGCCCTACGAGAGCCGCGACCAGTATGGCGATGCTTCGGGCGTCGCGGTGATGCATCTGATCGAGAAGAACATCCGCGCCCGGGACATCGTGACGCGGAAGTCGCTGGAGAATGCGGCGCGGGTCGTGGCCTGCACCGGCGGCTCGACCAATGCCGGGCTGCATCTGCCCGCCATCGCCCATGAGGCGGGGATCGACTTCGACCTGTTCGACGTCTGCGACATCTTCCGCGACACGCCCTATTTCGTGAACCTGCGGCCGGGCGGCGCCTATGTGGCCAAGGATCTCTACGAGGCGGGCGGGGTGCCGGTGGTGCTGAAGGAGCTGCGCAAGGCGGGGCTGATCCATGAGGATTGCGTGACCGCCTCGGGCCGGGCGATCGGCGAGGAGCTGGACCTGATCACCCGCGAGGCCGATGGCAAGGTGATCTATCCGGTGGCGGCGCCGATCTCGGCCACCGGGGGGGTCGTGGGGCTGCGCGGCAATCTTTGCCCGGATGGCGCCATCGTGAAGGTGGCGGGGATGACGCCGGAGGAGCAGGTCTTCACCGGCCCGGCGCGGGTGTTCGACTGCGAGGAGGAGGCCTTCGAGGCGGTGCAGAACCGCGCCTATGCCGAGGGCGAGGTGATCGTGATCCGCAACGAGGGGCCCGCTGGCGGGCCGGGGATGCGCGAGATGCTGTCGACCACGGCGGCCTTGAGCGGTCAGGGGATGGGCAAGAAGGTGGCGCTGATCACCGACGGGCGCTTCTCGGGGGCGACGCGGGGCTTCTGCGTCGGCCATGTCGGGCCCGAGGCGGCGCATGGCGGGCCGATCGCGCTGCTGCGGAACGGCGACATGATCACGCTGAACGCGCTGACCGGCGAGCTGTCGGTGGCGCTGAGCGACGAGGAACTGGCGGCGCGGAAGGCCGCATGGGCGGGGCCACGCCAGACGGAGTATGCCAGCGGGGCCTTGTGGAAATATGCGCGGCTGGTGGGCGGGGCCCGGCAGGGCGCGGTGACCCATCCGGGAGCCAGGGCGGAACGGCATGTCTACATGGACCAGTAAGCTCGGGCTGGCGCTGGGGCTCGCCGCCCTGGCGACGGCGGCAGCAACGGGGGCGGCGGCGCAGCAGAGGGGGCTGCGCATCGCCCCGCCCGCGGGCTACTGCGTCGACCGCGAGGCGCATTCCGGGCCGGGGATCGTCCTGATCGGCCGCTGCGCCGGCGTGGCGAACCGGCCGCCGGCGGTGCTGACCGTGGCGATGGGCAAGCCCGCCTCGGGCCTCGGCATCGCCGACCAGGGCAAGGCGCTGGCCGAGTTCTTCACCTCGCAGGCCGGCCGCGCCGCCCTGAGTCGCAGCGGGCGGGCGAAGGCGGTGACCGTGCTGGAGGCGCTGACCTGGCGCGACGCCTTCCTGATCCGCTGGCGCGATGCCGCGGCGGGGCGCGGCGCCCAAGGAGAGAGCTGGCGCGCGGTGCTGGGGCTGGATGGGCGGCTGCTGACGCTGACCGTCACCGGAACCGCCGCCGCGCCGCTGGATCGCGACGAGGGCCGCAAGCTGATCGAGGGCTTCGTCACCGCCATGACCTCGGCGAACCGGCGCTCGGCTCAGGGCGGGGACTGACACGGCGTCGCAGGGGCGCGGAACGGGTTCTTTTGCCGCCGGCCGCGCTCTAGACTGCCTTGCCGCCCGGCCGCCGCCGGGGGCGACAGGGTGGGCAGATGGCAGGACCTCTCGGCGCGACGCTCGACCGGCTGCGGCATGGATGGATGCTGCGGCGCTGGGGGCGTATCGCCGACGCGGCGGAGGCGATGGATCTGGCCACGTTGCGCCGCGCCCGCGGTCGGGCTCGGATGCTGCGCCGCCAGCTCGACCGGGTGATCCATCTCGCGGAATATCGGCTGGCCCTGCCGGTCATCGGCTCCAATGCGCTGCGGCGGCCGATGGGCGCCGACTGGGTCTGGCGGCCGGATCTCTGGCGCGGGCCGATGGCGGTGGCGGGTCAGGCTCCGGCGTCGGGTAGGACCGTGCTGGCCGAGGGGGCCACGCTGTTCCACGATTGCCGCGCCGGCGAGCTGACGCTGCGCCAGATCCGCAACCGGCGCGAGACCGACCTCGCGCCCTTCGGCCTGAGGCTGGAGGTGTTCCGCTTCGACGGCAGCTTCCTGTCCCTGGTGCTGGACCTGCCGGCAGAGGCGGTCGAGGGGCTGCGGCTGAAGCACCTGATCCGACTGGAGCTGGCGTTGGAGCGCGAGCAGCCGCTGCAGGTCTTCGCCCGGTTGAACATCCGGCACGGGCCGAATGTCGAGCAGCTGGTGCGGGAACTGCCGCCGGAGGAGGAGGTGATGGTGGAGTTCGACCTCGCCTATACAAAGATGAACGAGAAGCGGGTGGAGCGCCTGTGGCTGGACCTGATCTTCGAGCGGCCGGAGATGAACCAGGTCATCCTGCGCGACGTAACGCTGAGCCGCCGGCCGCGGGCCGAGCTGTGAGGACCGAGCGATGAGCGGCATGACACTGACGGCGACGCGGCTGCGCGCCGGGATCTGGGAAGCGGTGCTGGAAGGGGTGCGCGGTCAGCCAGCCTTGGAGGTGACGCTGCTGGAGGCGCCGGTCGGCTTTTCCCTGACCGAGCTGCCGGACCGGCCGGGGACGCTGGCGCTGCGGGTGCCGCTGCCGGTGGAGGCGCTGTCGGAGGGGGTGCAGACCGTACTGGTTCGCGACGCGGTCTCGGGGGCCACGCTGGGGCATGTCTCGATCATCGCCGGCGCCGCGCTGGAGGAAGACCTGCGGGCCGAGATCGACCTGCTGCGCGCCGAGCTCGACATGCTCAAGCGCGCCTTCAGGCGACATTGTCTGGAAACGGCCTGACAGCCGTTCCCGGCGGGTCAGTCGGCGTTGTAATAGCCGTACATCTGCTCCAGCGCGGTCAGCACGCGGAGCTTGCGGATGCTGTGCTCGGGCGTGAAATAGACCGGGGTCGCGTCCGGGACTTTCTTGGCCGGGGCAATCGGGCGGGGGTCGAGTATCATGGCGTTCTCCTTGGGCTGACGCAGATATAGTCCCGCTGTATGCCGATGTTCACCGCCAATGCTGCATGGGTGCCATGCTCATGCTGCATTGCAGCGTTAACCTGTGACGCGGCGTTCGCGGTGACAGGCCCCGCCCCGGCGGGCAAGGTCCGCCGGTAGGACGAGGGGCTGGGAGGCCGCATATGACCGACTATCCGCATCTTCTGGCGCCGCTGGACCTCGGCTTCGTCACCTTGCCCAACCGGGTGCTGATGGGCTCGATGCACACCGGGCTGGAGGAGACCGGCGACTGGGAGCGGGTGGCGGAGTTCTACGCCGCGCGGGCGCGGGGCGGGGTCGGGCTGATGGTGACGGGAGGCATGGCGCCCAACCTCGAAGGCGGGGTGTTTCCCGGCGCGGCGGGGCTCTTTACCCCGGAGGACATCGCCAACCACCGCCGCGTGACCGACAGGGTGCATGCGGCGGGCGGGCGGATCGCGATGCAGATCCTGCATGCCGGGCGCTATGCCTATGGCAAGGACTGCGTGTCGGCAAGCGCGGTGAAATCGCCGATCTCGCCCTTCGCGCCAAGGGCGCTGGACGAGGCGGGGATCGAAAAGCAGATCGCCGATATCGTCACCGCGGCGGAGCGGGCGCAGGAGGCCGGCTATGACGGCGTGGAGATCATGGGGAGCGAGGGGTATTTCCTCAACCAGTTCCTCGTGACCCATGTGAACTGGCGCGAGGATCGCTGGGGCGGGGCCTACGAGAACCGGATGCGGCTGCCGGTCGAGGTGGTGCGGCGGGTGCGGGCCGCGGTGGGCCCGGCCTTCATCCTGATCTACCGCATCTCGCTGATCGATCTGGTGCCGGAGGGGTCGTCCTGGGAGGAGGTCGTGCTTCTGGCCCGCGCGGTGGAGGCGGTCGGGGCGACGCTGCTGAACACCGGGATCGGCTGGCACGAGGCGCGGGTGCCGACCATCGCCACCTCGGTGCCGCGGGCGGGCTTTGCCCGGTTGACGGAGCGGCTGCGGGCGGAGGTGGGGATTCCGGTGATCGTGTCGAACCGGATCAACACGCCGGAGGTGGCCGAAGGGCTGCTGGCCGGGGGCGTGGCCGACATGGTGTCGATGGCGCGGCCGTTTCTGGCGGATGCCGAATTCGTGCGGAAAGCGGCGGAGGGCCGGGCGGCGGAGATCGCGCCCTGCATCGCCTGCAATCAGGCCTGTCTTGACCATACCTTCAGCGGCAAGCTGACCAGCTGCCTCGTGAACCCGCGCGCCTGTCACGAGACGGTGCTGCGCTATGACCCGGCGTCGGTGCGCAAGCGGGTCGCGGTGGTGGGAGCCGGGCCTGCCGGGCTGATGACGGCGCTGGTGGCGGCGGGGCGCGGGCATGAGGTCGTGTTGTTCGAGGCCTCCGACCGCTTGGGCGGCCAGTTGAACCTCGCCCGCGAGGTGCCGGGCAAGGAGGAGTTCCACGGGCTGGTGCGCTGGTTCGAGGCCGAGGTGGCCCGGCTGGGCATCGAGGTGCGGCTCGGGCAGGCGGCCACGGTCGAGGCGCTGGGCGGCTTCGACGAGGTGGTGGTGGCGACCGGGGTCCTGCCGCGCGATCCGGACATTCCGGGGCAGGAGGGGCCGCAGGTGCTGAGCTATATAGAGGTGCTGCAGGGCGCGCCGGTCGGCCCGCGGGTGGCGGTGATCGGCGCGGGCGGCATCGGCTTCGACGTGGCGGAGTTTCTCGTGCAGGGCGGCGAGAGCCCGACGCTCGACCCGGCGCTGTGGCGGCGGGAATGGGGCGTCGGCGATCCGGCGGAGGTGCGCGGCGGCGTGGTGGCGCCGCGGCCCGAAGCCCCGGCGCGCGAGGTGCTGCTGCTGCAGCGCCGGGCCGAGAAGCCGGGGCGGCGGCTCGGGCGGACGACCGGATGGATCCACCGCGCGGCGCTGCAGATGAAGCGGGTGAAGATGCAGGGCGGGGTGCAGTATCGGCGAATCCTGCCGGAGGGGCTGGAGATTCTCGAAGCCTCGGGCGAGCGGGTGCTGCTGGCGGTCGATACGGTGGTGCTCTGCGCCGGGCAAGAGCCGCAGCGCGCGCTGGCTGATGCGCTGGCGGCGGCGGGAATCCCGCACCATGTCATCGGCGGCGCCGATGTGGCGGCGGAACTCGACGCCAAGCGGGCGATCGACCAGGGCGCGCGGCTGGCCGCGACGCTCTGAGCCGGGATCGGGGGGAAGCGCAGCCTTCCCGGCGGGATGAGCAGGCGGTGCGGCGGGAGGCCGCGCAACCTGGGGATGCAGGCTCAACCCTTGCGGGTAAATGTCTGTTTCCAAAAGAATAACCGGCTGACAAAAATCGTGCGTCCGGCGCGTCCCCACCGCAATCTTGCCCGATTTCGCGCTCAATAGGAAAGAGTCGCCAACACTATCCGCACAGGACCGACAATGGACCGACTCACCGAAATGGAAGCCTTTGCCACGGTCGTGGATCAGGGCGGCTTCACCGATGCGGCCAGGAAGATGGGCATCTCCAAATCGGCGGTGTCCAAGCATGTCTCGGCGCTGGAGGCGCGGCTCGGGGCGCGGCTGCTGAACCGCACCACGCGGCGGGTGAGCCCGACCGAGATCGGCCTCGCCTATTACGACCGGGCGCGGCGGGTGCTGAACGACGCGGGCGAGGCGGATACGCTGGTGACCTCGATGCAGGCAGCGCCCTCGGGGCTGCTGCGGATCTCGGTGGCGACCGACTTCGGGGTGAACCTGCTGTCGCCGATCCTGGGGGAGTTCCTGCTGGAATATCCCGAGATCACCGTGAACATGGTGCTGAACAACCGCTATGTCGAGCTGGTCGCCGAAGGCTTCGACATGGCGATCCGGATCGGCGACCTGGAGGATTCGAGCCTGCGCGCCCGCAAGCTGACCGAGACCACCCGGCGGATGATCGGCTCGCCGGGCTATTTCGCCAGGTTCGGCCGGCCTGCGAAGATCGACGACCTGAACGACCACAAGCTGCTGCATTACTCCAACCAGGCGAACGGCAATGTCTGGAAGATCATGGCCCCCTCCGGTGAACGCCGGCAGGTGCGCACGGCGGGCTGGCTGACGGTGAACGACGGCCAGTCGCTGCTGAACGCGGCCATTTCCGGTCTGGGCATCGCCTATCTGCCGTCCTTCCTCTTCGCCGAGGCGATGCGGGCGGGGCAGGTGGAAGAGGCCATTCCGGGGCTGCCGGTGGAGACGCTGGGCATCTACGCCGTCTACCCGCCGGGCCGCTTCACCCAGCCCAAGGTGCGCGCCTTCATCGACTTCCTGGCGCGGCGCTACATGGAGAAGGGGCCGGACAGCTGGTGAGGCGACCCGGTCGCCGGGGTGGAAGAGCCGCTTGGTAGGGTGGGGTTCCACCCCCCCGTCGCCTCCGGATGTGCGCCGCCCCTTGCGGAGCTGAGGTTCGGCATCGCGTGGCGGAGTGAAACCCCACCCTACGGGCCGGACGTCTTGGCACCCCGCCTCTACGGCAGGGCTGGCGTGACCTCGACGCGGCGGTTCAGGGTGCGGCCCGCTTCGGTCAGGTTGCTCGCCCGCGGCGCCAGCGCGCCGACGCCGTCGGCGGCGATCCGGTCGGGGGCGAGGCCGAAGCGGTCGATCAGCCGCTGGCGCACCGATTGCGCCCGCTGTTTCGACAGCGCCAGGTTGGCCGCCTGGCTTCCGGAGGCGTCGGTATGGCCGACCAGCATCACCCGGCGCTCCGGCCTTGCCTGCAGGTAGGCGGCGAGTTCGGCCAGCGAGGCGTAATCGCCCTCCTCCAGCGCCGCGGCGCTGCTGGAGAAGACCAGATCCTCCAGCGGCTGCGCCCCGCCGCTGTCGAGCCGTGCGCCGAGGCCGGTCGCTGGTGCTGTCGCGGGCGGCGTCGCAGCGACTTCCGGCTCGGGGCTCTTGCTCGAAGCGGTGATCGCCGGCGGCGGCGGCGTGGTAACCGGGCTGATCCGGGTCAGCTGGGCGAAACCCGCGGTGGCCGAGCGGCTGACCAGCAGGCTCAGCAGCTCCGGCCCCTCGGGCGTGGCGCGTTCGGCGGCGAGATAGCGGAAGTCGCCGAGATCGACATGCATGTCCGGCTCGGGCAGGATGTCGGTGCCGTAGCGGAAATCGAAACCGCCGCAGACATCGGTCTCGCAGGCGAAGATCACCTTGAATCCCGCCGCGGCAAGCTGGTCGCGCAGCGGGTCGAGAAGTTGCAGCGTGGTCATGCCGGGCGCGTCGATCCGCCAGGCGTTCTGCTCCAGCGCGCCCTCGGTCAGTCGGGTGGTGACGCCGGCGGGCGTCCAGGGCCCGACCGGCAGCCGGTAGGAGGTCAAGGGCTCGGCCCGGGCGGTGGTGACGGTTCCGGGGGCCGGGAAGGCGAGGGTCAGCGGCTGCGCCGAGAGCGCGGCGGGCAGGGCGCAGAGCGCCGCCAACCCGGCAAAGGCCGACAGGCTGCGGCGCAGGGCCGCGAGACGATGGCGCATGAACGTCAACTGCTCTGGCCTCTTCGGGCTCACTTCATTCTATAGTGATACTGTCCCACAGATCGCATTCCGAAGGAAGCGTAGAGCCGGCGCGCCGGGTCGTTGCCGGTGGTGACGACCAGAGAAAAGCGTTTTGTTCCCTGATCTTGCGCCCATGCTGCGGCGCAACGCAGGATGTTGTTGGCGGAACCCTGCCGACGTTGGCTCGGCGTCACCTCCAGCCCGTGCAGCATGGCGGTCTCGCCGTGGATCGCAATGAAAGCCACGCCCGAGGCCCGGTCGTTCTGCCGGCCGAGGATCGCGGTCTTGGGCCCCGCGACGCGGTGCATCACCGCCAGACGCGCCGGGCCGATGCCGCCCTCGGCCCAGAGATCCTCGGCAATGCCGAGGGGCGGCCAGTGGGCGAAGGCGCTCATCGGTGGGGCGGGCTCCAGCCCGCCGAGATCCATCGCATAGCCGGTGACGGGATCGACGACGGCATAACCGCGCCGCTCCAGCTCGGCGTCGAGCGCCGCGTCGCCCGCGCGCAGCATGAAGAGCGCGGGCTGGCCGAGAGCCGCCTGCGCGGCTTCGGCGCGCGGTATGTCATCGGCGGCCCAGGGGGCGGCGACCGTCACCGCCGAGACGCGCTTGCCGCCGCCCTGCCCGTCGCGGACGAGCCAAGGCCCGGCGCGATGGGTGGTGGCGGCGGGCCAGGTCGCGTCGAGCGTGGCGTAGAGCTCGGCCGGGGTCATCTGGCCTGCGGGAACAGCGCCGCGAGCCGGGTCATCGCCTCCGAAATGCGGCCGGCGTCGGCGCCGCGGATCACCAGGTTGGAGCCGAAGGCGCCGTTCTGCACGAAGGGATAGCTGCCCATCGACAGGTCGGGGAATTCTGCAGCCAGTTCGCCGAAGGGTCCGGCGATCTCGCCCTCGCCGCGATCCACCCGCAGCGACTGGCTCAGCAGCGGCGCGCCGCCGGTGAGGGTCGGGAGCACCGAGGCGACCATGGCCTGGAAGATGTTGGGTACCCCGGCCATGACATGCACATTGCCGAGGGTGAAGCCGGGGGCGATGGAGATCGGGTTGTCGATCAGCGTCGCCCCGTCGGGGATGCGGGCCATGCGCTGCCGGGCCTCGTTGAACGCCATCTCGCGGCGCTTGTAATGCGCGTCGAGCAGGGCATAGGCATCGGCGCGGATCGAGATCGGCACGCCGAAGGCGGCGGCGATCGACTCGGCGGTGATGTCGTCATGCGTCGGGCCGATGCCGCCAGAGGTGAAGACATTGTCATAGCGGGCGCGCAGGGCGTTCACCGCCTCGATGATCGCGTCGCGGTCGTCCGAGACGACGCGGGCCTCGCGCAGGGTGATGCCGTGCCGGGTAAGCTCGCCCGCGAGGTAATGGGTGTTGACGTCGCGGGTGCGCCCCGAGAGGATCTCGTCTCCGATGACCAGCATGGCGGCGGTGGGATTGGCGGGCATGACGGCTCCTTGGCTGCGGCTGATCCAAGCTATAGGGCGCGGCGGGCGGCGTTTCAAACCCTCTCCCGGGGGGCAGGTCTGGCAAAGCCGGGGAAGACTGATTATCTTGGCTCAAACTTGCACCGGAAGGACTGGCGCTTTGGACGAGTCGCGCGGACGTATCACGAAGAACGGCATCAGATTGTATGAGCCGGCGGATTTCGCCGGAATGCACGCCGCGGGCCGCGTCGCGGCGGAGATCCTCGATGCCGTGGCGCCGCTGGTGCAGCCGGGTGTCACCACCGCGGCGCTGGACGATTTCATCACCGCCGAGGTGGAGCGCCACGGCGCGACCTCGGCCACCATCGGCTACAAGGGCTATCAGCACGGGTCCTGCATCTCGGTCAACCATGTGGTCTGCCACGGGATTCCGGGCGCCAAGGTCCTGAAGGACGGCGATATCCTGAACATCGACGTGACGGTGATCGTGGATGGCTGGTTCGGCGACACCAGCCGGATGTATGTGGCCGGCGCGCTGGGCCGCAAGCCCGAGCGGCTGATCGAGGTCACGCATGATGCGCTGATGAAGGGGATCGAGGCGGTGAAGCCCGGCAATACCTTCGGCGACATCGGCGCGGCGATCCAAGCTTACGTCGAGGGCAACCGCATGTCGGTGGTGCGGGATTTCTGCGGTCACGGGCTGGGCCGGGTGTTCCACGCCCCGCCGAACGTGCTGCACTACGGTCGTGCGGGCACCGGGCCGGTGCTGGAGGAGGGCATGTTCTTCACCATCGAGCCGATGGTGAACCTCGGGCGGCCCGAGACCAAGGTGCTGGCCGACGACTGGACGGCGGTGACGCGGGACAAGTCGCTCTCGGCGCAGTTCGAGCATTCGGTGGGGGTGACGGCCACGGGCTGCGAGATCTTCACCCTGTCGCCGGCGGGGAAATTCCACCCGACCTATGGCTAAGGGCCGAGCGCCGGGGAGGGGGCTGTCTGCCCCCTCCCCGGACCCCACCCCCGAGGATATTTAGAGACAGAAAATGATCAGAGGCCGAGCAGGGTGGGAAGCTCCGCCATGTCGGTGAAGATCGTGGCGCCTTCGGCGGCCAGTGCCTCGGCATGGCCGGCGGCGGCGTAGCCGAAGCAGGGGATGCCGGCGGCTTTCGCCGCGCGGGCGCCGGTCGGGCTGTCCTCGATCACCGCGCAATCGGCTGGAAGGGTGTTCAGCGCGGCGGCGGCGTGCAGGTAGAGGTCGGGCGCCGGTTTCGGCGCGCCGAGCGCCTGACCGGAGAAGAGCCGACCGTGGAAGCGCTGGTGCAGGCCGGGGAACTGGCCCAGCGTCACCTGCATCTTGCGGAGCGTGCCGTTGGAGCCCACCGCATAGGGGATGCCCGCCGCGTCGAGATGGTCGAGCAGGTCGGTGACGCCGGGGATCAGCGGGATGCCTTCGGCCAGCCGGGCGTAGAGCCTTTCGTAGAAATCCGCGACCCAGTTGCGCGGCAGGGCGGCGCCCAGGGCGCGGGCCTTGTCGGCGGCGCCGCTGATGGTGCCGCCGAGGAAATGCAACTCCATCTCGGCGGGGGTCAGCGGCAGGCCGTGGCGGGCGAGGTCTTCGGCGAGCAGCGCGAAGGCCGGCGGCTCGCTGTCGACCAGCACGCCGTCGCAATCGAAGATGACGGCTTTGGTCAGTGGGGCTCGTCAAGGATGGTGACCAGCGTGTCGCCGTAGCGGCGCTGGTCCTGTTGCGTGAAG
>NZ_PZKG01000106.1 GCF_003034985.1 Cereibacter changlensis JA139 | reverse complement strand
GTTGAACATCGCTCTGGTCGGCTCTGGTCCCACCGGCTCTACACGCTGGCCACGCTGGTCGAACAGCCCGACCCCATGCTGCTGACCATCTACGAGGCCGCGCCGCTCGGCGGGGTCGGCATGCCCTACAGCCCGGACGCCACGCATATCGCCATGCTGGCCAATATCGCCAGCATCGAGATCCCGCCGCTGACCGAGACCTATCTCGACTGGCTGCACCGCCAGCCCGGCGCCTTCCTGCGGATCTACGGCGTCGATCCCGAGACGCTGCACGACCGGCAGTTCCTGCCCCGCCTGCTGCTGGGCGGCTACTTCCGCGACCAGTTCGAGCGGCTCTTGGAGCGTGGCTGCGCCGCCGGGCATCAGATCGCGCTGCGCGAGCGCTGCCGGGTGGTGGACATCGAGGCGCTGCCCGAGGGGCTGCGGCTCCTGGCCTCGACCGACGGGGCCGAGCCGGAGCCGTTGTTCCACGACCGGGTGATCCTCGCCACCGGCCATGTCTGGCCCGACGAGGCGCAGAACACGCCGACCTATTACCTCAGCCCCTGGACCGGCCTGCCCGAGGCCGAGATCCCGGCGGCGCGGATCGGCGTGCTGGGCACCTCGCTCAGCGCCATCGACGCGGCGATGTCGATCGCCCTGCAGCACGGCCGGTTCAGCGGCGGCAGCGAGGGGGCGGCGGTGGTCTACGAGCCGCATGACCCGGCGGCGATCCCGCGGATCACCCTGATGTCGCGCAGCGGCATCCTGCCGGAGGCGGATTTCTACTGCCCGCTGCCCTACGAGCCGCTGCAGATCTGCACCGAGGAAGCGGCGAAGACCGAAGCGGCGCGGGGGCCGCAGGGCCTGCTGGACCGGCTCTTCGCGCTCTTCGCCGCGCAGCTGGCGGCGGCGGACCCGGACTATGCCGCAGGCATCGGTCTCGACGACCTGACCGCCGACAGCTTCTCCGCCGCCTATTTCGCCGGGCGTTCCGGGGTGGAGCCCTTCGACCACGCGGCGCACAACCTGGCCGAGGTGCTGGAGAACCATGCGGCGAAACGCACGGTGGCCTGGCGCTACGCCATCCTCAGGATGCACGAGGTCTTCGACCGGATGATCCCAATGCTGGACGAGGCGGACCTCGGCCGGTTCGACGGAGGGCTGAAGACGGTCTTCGTCGACAATTACGCGGCGATCCCGCCCAGTTCGGTGAGCCGGCTCCTGGCGCTGCACGCGGCGGGGGTGGTCGAGGTGCTGCGGCTGGGCCGCGACTATGATCTGGACGAGCGCGGCTCCGGCGTCGCGGTATCGGGGGCGGGCGGCGACCGGCGCTTCGACCTGTTCATCGACGCCCGCGGCCAGCGACCACTCGACCTCGCCGCCCTGCCCTTCCCCGGGCTGCGCCGCCAGCTGGCGCAGGACGCCGACCCGAAGGGCCGCGAGATCGCCGTCGACCCGCAGTTCCGCCTGCAGATCCCGGAGCGGGACGCGGCCGAGATCCGCCTCGCCGCCCTGCCCTTCCTGATGCGCCGCCGGCCCTTCATCCAGGGCATCACCGCGGCGGCCGAGATCGGCACGCTGGTCGCGCGCTCGATCCTGCCACCGGTGGAGGAGGCGCCCCTCAGAGCGCGGTCGCCGCGCGCTGAGGGGCGGCGGGGGCAGCCGGGAGAGGTATCCCGCCGACTGTCCGAATGGACAGCTTCCAATGGCTGCGCCGGGTGCTAGGCGTTTCGGATCAAGTCTTTGTATTCGAACACCTTTGCCTCTGGATAATCGCATGAACCGCCGCTCATTGTTGCCGGAGCTCGCTCCCGCGCGCCCGCCCTCCCGCTGGCGCAGGCTTGTCGCCCGTCCGGCCCGCCGCCTCTGGGGCGAGATCTTCCGGACCTCCGCCGGCGCGCTGCTCCTGCTGCTGCTGTTCTCCGGTCTAGTGATCTCGGCGATCCTGCGCTACTGAGCCGGCCGCCGCCCGCGCTTTTCGCCGCAGAGCGCTTTTCCGATGGCACTTTCGGGCAGCTTTGGCGTTGGTGCGAAAGACCCGACGTCCGGGCGCATCCATGGAGGGATCAGAATGACCAAGCGCGACGACCTGATTGCCAAGAGGGCCCACGAGATCTGGGAGCAGGAAGGCAGGCCGCACGGCCGCGACGAGGAGCACTGGCATCGGGCCGCCGAGGCGATTGCCGCGGAGGAGGGCGGCGCCGAGGATGGCGCCACTGAGACGGCCGAGGCCGCGCCCAAGGCCGCGAAGAAGCCGCGCGCCGCGAAAGCCGCTGGCGCCGACCCCGCCCCGAAGCGCAAGCCGGCGGAACCGGCGGCGGAACCGGCGGAGAAGGCCCCGCGCGCGCCGCGCAAGCCGAAGGCCAAGCCGGCGGGCTAACCGCCGCAATCCTCCGCCTGCCAGAGCCGGGCGGGCGGGCCGGCCTCAGCCCCCAGTTCCAGACAGCGGCCCGCGGCGCAGAGCGTCCAGCCGCCGCCGGTCGCGCCCGAGGCGGCAAGGAACACCTCGCGCTGCGGCGGCAGGGTCGGCGTGTAGCGCCAGACCCCGTCCGAGAGGCGCGCGCCCTCCGGCACCTCCATCCCGGCGCCGCTGCCTTCGATCCGCGCCTCGACCGGGCGTAGCCCGTCCTCGGTCACCTCCCAGCGCTCCCACCAGAGGCCGCGGGTCACCGAATGGGTCCAGCTGAGCTCGAAGCCGGTGACCGCCAGCGCCAGAACCGATCCGGCCGCGGCGACGCAGAGGCTCACGCCAGCCCTTCCCTGCCGCGCCGGCGCATCCGGACCCAGTGCAGGCCGATGACCAGCGCCGCCAGCGCAAAGCCGATCTCGTCGGTCAGCGGCAGCGCGGCCACCAGCGTCGCCCCGGCCAGCATGGCCAGCGCCCGCTCCCACCACAACGCATGGCCGAGACCGTAGCCGACCACCGCGACGCCCCAGAGGCCGATGGCGAGACAGGCCTTGGTGAAGATGTAGACCACCTCGACCGGATAACCGAAGGTCGCCGCGATCGGCCCGGCGTCCTGCAGCATCAGCGCCGGGGTATAGACCGCCATGAAGGGCACGACAAAGCCCGCCACCGCCAGTTTCGACGCCTGCAGCGAGATCTTCAGCCCCGAGGTCTTTGCCATAGGCGCCGCGGCGAAGCAGGCCAGCGCCACGGGCGGCGTCAGGTCGGCCATGATGCCGAAGTAGAAGACGAACATGTGGCTGACCAGCAGCGGCACACCCAGCTCCATCAGCGCCGGACCGGCGAGCGAGGAGGTGATGATGTAGTTCGGGATGGTGGGGATCCCCATGCCGAGCACGAGGCAGACCAGCATGGTCAGCAGGAGCGAGAGGAACAGGTTGTTCTCGCCGATGGCGATGATCGCGCCGATGAAGGTCGAGGCGATGCCGGTCAGGGTCAGCGTGCCGATGATCACCCCGACGATGGCGCAGGCGATGCCCACCGGCAGCGCGTTGCGCGCCCCCTCGGCCAAGGCGTCGCGCACGATCAGCAGCGTCTCGCGCCCGCCCTTGAAGACGGCGCAGGCGAGGACCAGCAGAGCGATGACCAGCGCCAGAAGATCGACACCGAAGCGGATGAAGGAGGCAGCGGCGAGGCCCAGCACGATCCAGAACAGGAGGCGGAATACGAAGGGCCCGATCAGCGCCGCCAGCGGCGCGCCGAGGATCAGCACGACGACGAGTGCGAGGCCCATGGTGCCGGCGAAGATCGGGGTGAAGCCGGCGAAGAGCAGCCAGACCAGCGCCACCAAGGGCAGCACCAAGGGCCATTGCTCCTTCACCGCCCGCCACGGGTTCGGCAGGCCGGCTTTGTCCATTCCCTTCAGCCCGGCCTTGCCGGCCTCCAGATAGACCATCCAGAAGCAGACGCCGAAGTAGAGGATCGCCGGCAGGATCGCCGCCTGCACCACTGACGCATAGGGCACGTTCAGCGTCTCGGCCATGATGAAGGCCACCGCTCCCATCACCGGCGGCATGATCTGCCCGCCCATCGACGAGGTCGCCTCCACCCCGCCGGCGAAGGAGGAGCGGAAGCCGAAGCGCTTCATCAGCGGGATGGTGAACTGGCCGCTGGCCACCACATTGGCGACGCCCGAGCCGGAGATCGTGCCCATCAGCGCCGAGGACAAGATGCAGACCTGCGCCGGCCCGCCGCGCCAGCCGCCGACGAGGCCGAGCGCGAAGTCGTTGAACAGCTTCAGCATCCCGGCGCGTTCGAGGAAGGCGGCGAAGACGACGAAGATGAAGATGTAGGCCGCCGAGACATAGATCGGCGTGCCGTAGATGCCTTCGGTGCCGAAGGAGAAATGCTCGATGATCTGCACGAAGTCATAGCCGCGATGCACCAGCGGTCCGGGCAGGTGCTGGCCGAAGAAGCAATAGGCAAGGAAGATCCCAGCGATGGTCGCCAGCGCCCAGCCCATCAGCCGGCGCGACAGGTCGAAGACCAGCACTAGAAGCAGCGTGCCGACGACGATGTCCGCCGTGGTCAGGAAGCCCGAGCGGCGGATGATGTCGGCGTAGAACACCCAGTTGTAGAGCCCGGTGGAAAAGCCGAGCAGCGCCAGCGCCCAGAACAGCGCCTTGGTCGCCGCGCGTTTCGCCAGCAGGTTGGCGACCAGCGCGAAGCCGAGGAGCAGCAGGAAGCCGACATGCATCGAGCGGATGATCTGGCTCGGCAGCGTGCCATAGGCGGCGGCCCAGATCTGGAAAGCCGAGAAGGTCACCGCGATCCAGAAGGCGATGCGCCCGCCGAGCCCCTCGCCGAAGCCGGCAGGCAAGCCCTCGATCGCCTCTTCGGCGGTTTGCGCGATCACCTCGATCCGCTGCGGTTCGGTCATGCTGCCCCTCCCAGGGTCTGTGCGCCGCCTGTGGCGGCGGCGGCGGGGCCGCGGGATTTCCCCGGCCCCGCCGAAATGGTCACTGGATGAGGCCGGCTTCGCGGTAGTAGCGCTCGGCGCCCGGGTGCAGCGGGATCGACAGCCCCTCCAGCGCGCCTTCCAGCGTGATGTTGCCGGCGGCGGCATGGGCCGACTTCAGCCGCTCGAGATTGTCGAAGATCAGCTTGGTCATCTGATAGGCCGTCTCCTCGCTGACCGCCTCGCTGGTGACGAGGATGTTGCCGACCGAGGCGGTCGGCACATCGGCCTCCTGCCCGGTGTAGGTGCCGGCGGGGATCGTCGCTGCGGCATAGGGCGCACCGATCCTCTCCACCACCTCGGCCGGGATGCCGATCACGGTGATCTCGTGCGTGGCCGAGAGGTCCTTGATCGAGGCGACCCCGAGACCGGCGGATTGCAGCGTCGCCTGGATCTGGCGGTTCTTGATTAGCTCGGCGGATTCGGCGAAGGGCAGGTATTCGACCTTGGCGAGGTCGTCATAGCTCATGCCGGCGGCGTCGAGGATGGTGCGGGCGTTCAGCTCGGTCCCCGAGGCCGGGGCTCCGACCGACAGCGTCATGCCCTTCAGGTCGGCCAGCGTGGTGGCGCCCGAACTGGTCTCGGCGACGATCTGGATGTAGTTCGGATAGATCGCGGCGATGGCGCGCAGATTGGTCAGCGGCTGCGGAAAGCCCGCCTCGGCGTTGCCCTCCCAGGCCAAGGCCACTGCGTCGCCGAGCGAAATGGCGATCTCGCCCTTGCCCTGCGCCAGAAGGTTCAGGTTCTCGACCGAGGCCTTGGTGGCCTGCACCTGGGTGCGCGAACCCTCGATGCCATCGACGTAGATCTCGGACAGCGCCACGCCCAGGGGGTAGTAGACCCCCGAGGTGCCGCCGGTCAGGACGTTGATGAATTCCTGGGCGCGAACCGCGGGCGCGGCAAGCAGGGCCGCGCCAAGCGCGGCGGACGCAACAATTTTTCCGGACAGAGACATGCAATTTCCTCCCAGTGCAGGCCGATGGGCCGCAAGCCTGCACCGGGCCGCGGTTCAGAGAAAGCACTTTCTGCCCGGACCCTGCCATTTTGCCGCAGCCCCCCGCTCAGGCGGTCGCAGCCGCCATCCCGGTCAATCTGTCAACGGCCAGATACGCAAATTTCGACTGTCGGGCGCTACGTCATGCAGGGATAATCCGCCTTGCAATCCGCGAAGCGAAACCTTTCAATTCGCGCCAGACGCCGACAGGAAAGAATCCCCGCGGCATCTCCAACAGAAACGGAGGGAAACGAATGAAACTCGCACATCTGCTGGCCGCCTCGTCGCTGGCCCTGATGGCTGGCGCCGCCGCCCAGGCCAAGACGCTGGTGTATTGCTCGGAAGGTTCGCCCGAGGGCTTCGACGCCGCGCCCTACACCGCCGGAACCACGCTCGATGCTTCGGGCAAGACGGTCTACAACCGTCTGGTCGAGTTCGACCTCGGCACCACCAATGTCGTTCCCTCGCTGGCCGAAAGCTACGAAGTGTCGGAAGACGGGCTGGAGTACACCTTCAAGCTGCGTCCGGGCGTGAAATTCCACACCACCGACTACTTCACCCCGACCCGCGACATGAACGCCGATGACGTGATCTTCTCGTTCAACCGCCAGGGCGACGAGTCGAGCCCGTGGCACCAGTACATCGCCGGGATCAGCTACGAATATTACAGCGGCATGGAAATGCCGGCGGTCATCAAGGAAATCCAGAAGGTCGACGACCTGACGGTGAAATTCGTGCTGACCCGTCCCGAAGCCCCGTTCCTCGCCAACCTCGCGATGAGCTTCGCCTCGATCGTGTCGAAGGAATACGCCGACCAGCTGGAAGCCGCCGGCACGATGGAAGACCTGAACAACGCGCCGATCGGCACGGGCCCGTTCAAGTTCGTCGCCTACCAGAAGGACGCCGTGATCCGCTATCAGGCGCATGACGACTACTGGAAGGGCCGCGAGAAGATCGACGATCTGGTCTTCGCCATCACCACCGATCCGGCGGTGCGCATGCAGAAGCTGCAGGCCGGCGAATGCCACATCATGCCCTACCCGGCGCCCGCCGATCTGGAAGCGCTGAAGGCCGACGAAAACCTGACCGTCATGGAGCAGGCCGGTCTGAACGTGGCCTACCTCGCCTACAACACCACCGTCGCGCCCTTCGACAAGCCCGAAGTGCGCAAGGCGCTGAACATGGCGATGAACAAGCAGGCCATCGTCGATGCGGTGTTCCAGGGCACCGGCCAGCTGGCCAAGAACCCGATCCCGCCGACCATGTGGAGCTACAACGACGCCGTGGTCGACACGACCTACGATCCGGAAGCGGCCAAGCAGATGCTCGCCGATGCCGGCGTCAGCGATCTGAGCATGGAAATCTGGGCCATGCCGGTGCAGCGCCCCTACATGCCCAACGCCCGCCGCACCGCCGAGATGCTGCAGGAGGATTTCTCCAAGATCGGCGTCAACGTCGAGATCGTGTCCTACGAGTGGGGCGAGTATCTGGCCAAGTCGACCGATCCGGCCCGCAAGGGCGCGGTCATCCTCGGCTGGACCGGCGACAACGGCGATCCGGACAACTTCCTCGCCGTGCTCCTGGGCTGCGCCGCGACCGGGGACGGCGGCGCGAACCGTGCGCAGTGGTGCAACGAGGAGTTCGACGCGCTGATCCAGAAGGCCAAGGTGACCTCGGACCAGGCGGAGCGGACCAAGCTCTATGAAGAGGCCCAGGTGATCTTCAAGGATCAGAACCCCTGGGCGACGCTGGGTCACTCCACCGTCTTCATGCCGATGTCGAAGAAGGTCACCGGCTACGTGATGGACCCGCTCGGGACCCACAACTTCACCGGCGTCGATATCGCCGAGTAAACAGGCTACACTAACGTGCAGGCGCGTCGGGGACGTCCCCCCGGCGCGCCTCTCCTCATTCGGGATCGAGATGATAAGATTTCTCCTTGGCAGGTTCGCCTATCTGGTGCCGACCTTCATCGGCATCACCATCGTCGCCTTCGGCTTCGTCCGCCTGCTGCCCGGTGACCCCGTGCTGCTGATGGCGGGGGAACGCGGCATCTCGCCCGAACGCCACGCGCAACTGACCGAACAGCTCGGCTATGACCGGCCGATCTGGGTGCAGTATTTCGAATTCGTCGGAAACCTGTTCCAGGGCGATTTCGGCAACTCGCTCAGCACCAAGAAGCCGGTGCTGGACGAGTTCCTGACCCTGTTCCCCGCAACGATCGAGCTGGGGCTGATCGCGATCCTGATCGCGACGCTGGTCGGCATCCCGCTCGGCGTCTTCGCCGCCATCAAGCGCGGCAGCGTCTTCGACCAGGTGTCGATGGGCGCGGCGCTGGTCGGCTATTCGATGCCGATCTTCTGGTGGGGACTTTTGCTCATCATCTTCTTCTCGGGCATCCTCGGCTGGACTCCGGTCTCCGGCCGGATCGACCTGCTGTATTTCTTCCCCAACGGCACCGGCTTCATGCTGTGGGATTCGCTCGCCTCGGGCCAGAGCGGCGCCTTCACCTCGGCGGTGCGCCACCTGATCCTGCCGTCGATCGTGCTGGCCACGATCCCGATGGCGGTGATCGCCCGGCAATCGCGCTCGGCCATGCTGGAGGTGCTGAGCGAAGACTACGTCCGCACCGCCCGCGCCAAGGGGATGAGCCCGTTCCGCGTGGTCGGCATCCACGCGCTGCGCAACGCGCTGATCCCGGTGATCACCACCATCGGCCTGCAGATAGGCGTGCTGATGGCCGGGGCGATCCTGACCGAGACCATCTTCTCCTGGCCCGGGATCGGCAAATGGATGATCGATTCCATCTCGCGCCGCGACTACCCGTCGGTGCAGGGCGGTCTTCTGCTGATGGCGGGGGTGGTGATGATCGTGAACCTGATCGTCGACCTGCTCTACGGCGTCATCAATCCCCGCATCCGTCACAAGTGAGGTCGACATGACAGAGACTACGCAACAGACCTCCGAAACCCGGCGGATGCTCTCCGAGTTCTGGTTCTACTTCAGCGAGAACCGCGGCGCGGTGATCGGGCTTTGCGTCTTCATGGCGCTGGTGGTCATCGCCATCTTCGCGCCGCTGCTGGCCCCGCACAGCCCGACGGTGCAGAACCGCGACGCCTTCCTCGTGCCGCCGGTCTGGCAGGAGGGCGGCATGTCCAGCTTCCTGCTCGGCACCGATGCGGTGGGGCGCGACATCCTCTCGCGGCTGATCTTCGGCGCGCGGCAGTCGCTGGTGATCGGCATTGTCGTCGTCACCATCGCGCTGTTCGGCGGCATCATCCTCGGGCTGATCGCCGGCTTCTTCGGCGGCTGGGTCGATACCGTCATCATGCGGGTGATGGACGTGATCCTCGCCTTCCCGTCGCTGCTGCTGGCGCTGGTCATGGTGGCGATCCTCGGGCCGGGGCTGATGAACGCGATGATCGCCATCG
Source organism: Cereibacter changlensis JA139 (assembly GCF_003034985.1). Classification (GTDB taxonomy): domain Bacteria; phylum Pseudomonadota; class Alphaproteobacteria; order Rhodobacterales; family Rhodobacteraceae; genus Cereibacter; species Cereibacter changlensis. The sequence goes on along the minus strand of NZ_PZKG01000106.1, from coordinate 4,034 downwards.
CCATCGTGCTGCAGCCGCATTTCGCGCGCCTGACCCGGGCGGCGGTGATGACCGAGCGCAACAAGGAATATGTGATGGCCGCACGGGTTGCGGGCGCCGGTCGCCTGCGGCTGATGTTCAAGACCATCCTGCCGAACTGCCTTGCCCCGCTGATCGTGCAGGGCACGCTGTCCTTCTCCAACGCGGTGCTCGACGCGGCGGCCCTGGGCTTTCTCGGCATGGGGGCGCAGCCACCGACGCCGGAATGGGGCACCATGCTGGCCGAAGCGCGCGAGTTCATCCTGCGGGCCTGGTGGGTCGTCACCTTCCCCGGCCTTGCGATCCTGGTTACGGTGCTGGCGATCAACCTCGTCGGCGACGGTCTGCGCGATGCGCTCGACCCCAAACTGAAGCGGAGCTGAGCCGATGGCGCTTCTGGAAATCCGCAATCTCACGGTCAGCTTCGAAACCTCGACCGGCCTCTTCCACGCGGTGAAGGGCATCGACCTTTCGGTGCAGGAACGCGAGGTTCTGGCCGTGGTGGGCGAAAGCGGCTCGGGCAAGTCGGTGGCGATGCTGGCCTCGATGGGGCTGCTGCCCAAGACCGCCAAGATCACCGCCGACGTGATGACCTTCAACGGGCGTGACCTGCTGACCATGCCCGACACCGAGCGGCGCAAGATCATCGGGCGCGACATCTCGATGATCTTTCAGGAACCGATCGCCTCGCTCAACCCCTGCTTCACGGTGGGCTACCAGATCGAGGAGGTGCTGCGCAGCCATCTGGGCCTCAACCGCGCCGACTGCCGCAAGCGCGCGGTGGAGCTGTTCGGCGCCGTGGGCATCCCCGACCCCGAGAAGCGCCTCGACTCCTATCCGCACCAGATGTCGGGCGGGCAGTGCCAACGGGTGATGATCGCCATCGCCATCGCCTGCAAGCCGAAGCTGCTGATCGCGGACGAGCCGACGACGGCGCTGGATGTGACCATTCAGAAGCAGATCCTCGATCTGCTGATGTCGCTGCAGGAAGAAACCGGCATGGGCATGATCATGATCACCCATGACATGGGTGTGGTGGCCGAGACCGCCGACCGTGTGGCGGTGATGTACAAGGGGCGCAAGATGGAAGAGGCCGATGTGGTGACGCTGTTCGACAACCCGTCGCACAGCTATACCAAGGCGCTGCTCTCGGCCCTGCCGGAGCTTGCGACCGGCGACCGCCTGCCGACAGTGTCGGATTTTGTCGACACCGCCTCGCTGCAGACGGAGGGCGCGCGATGACCCCGGTTCTCGAGGCCCGCGGCCTGATCCGCGACTACAGCGTCACCGGCGGGCTGTTCCGCAAGGCGCAGAATGTCCGCGCCCTGAACGGCATCAGCTTCTCGGTGGAGCAGGGCAAGACCCTCGCCGTCGTCGGCGAAAGCGGCTGCGGCAAGTCCACCCTCGCCCGGATCATCACGCTGATCGACCCGGCAACGGGCGGCGAGCTGCTGATCGACGGCCAGCCGATCGACATCGGCGTGGAGCGGCTGCCCTCGGAGATGCGCCAGAAGGTGCAGATCGTGTTCCAGAACCCGTATGGCTCGCTGAACCCGCGGCAGAAGGTCGGGGACATGCTGATGGAGCCCCTGCTGCTGAACACCAGTGACACGGCAGCCGAGCGGCGCGAGAAGGCCATGGCGATGCTGACCAAGGTCGGGCTTCTGCCCGAGCATTTCAGCCGCTATCCGCACATGTTCTCGGGCGGGCAGCGCCAGCGTCTTGCCATCGCCCGGGCGCTGATGGTGAACCCGCGGCTTCTGGTGCTGGACGAACCGGTCTCGGCACTGGACCTCTCGGTGCAGGCGCAGGTGCTGAACCTGCTGGCCGATCTGCAGGAAGAGTTCAACCTGACCTATGTCTTCATCAGTCACGACCTGTCGGTGGTGCGCTACATCGCCGACGAGGTGATGGTGATGTACAAGGGCGAGGTGGTGGAATACGGCAGCCGCGACGCCGTCTTCGGCAATCCGCAGCACGAGTATACCCGGACGCTGTTCGCCGCGACCCCGGTGACCGACCTCGCCGCCATCCGCGCCCGGGTGGAGCGTCGTCGCGCTGCCGGGCTCGGCGTACAGGTGGCCTGAGCTTCGGGCGGCCCCTTCCGGGGGCCGCCGCCTCAGCCGCGGCCGAGGATCATCGCCAGCATAAGCGCCATGATCGCCCCGCCGGTCACCAGCTGCAGCGCCGCCGAGACCGTCTGCATCCGGCCCGCTGCCGCACCGCCCGCGACCCGGGCAAGTTGGCGCAGCCCGACGCCGCCACCGACCACCAGCCCGTTGAACAGCGCCGTCCCGAGACCCATCGCCAGAACGGCCAGCATGCCGCTTGCCGCGATGTCGAAGCGCCAGGCGATGACCAGCAGGAACAGCGCCCCGGTGCAGGGCCGCAGCGCGATGCTGGCGATCAGCCCCGCCATCTCGCGCTTCGAGGTCAGCGCGGCCACCGCGGCAGGCGTCGGGCCGAGGCTGTGACCGCAGCCGCAGTCCTCACCGTGGTGATGGTGATGCGCATGCGCCTCGCGCTTGGCGTCGAGCTGGCGCAGCAGGGCACGTCCGCCGCGAAAGGCCAGCATCCCCCCGATCAGCGCCACGGCGACATAGCTCGCCGGGGCCAGCCAATCCTCGGTCAGGCCGATGGCCTCGGTCGAGGTCAGCGCCAAGAGCTTCACCCCCACCACGACCAAGAGGATCGCCGTCAGCGATTGCGCCAGCGCCGAGACGAGGCTGAGCCAAAGCATCCGCCAGAGCCCTGCCCCGCCTGCCAGCGCCGCCCCGCCAAGCAGCACCTTGCCATGCCCCGGCCCGAGCGCATGGACGAAGCCGTAGCTCGCCGAAAGGAAGCACAGCGTCGCCAGCGCCCACGGGTCGCCCGCCTTCAGCGCCTGAAGACTGCCGGCCATCGCATTCTGGAAGCCGCGCTGCCGCTCCGCCGCCCAATGCGCCAGCGCCGTCGCCTGCGGCCCGCCGACGAGCAGCAGCGCCACGGCCCCGACGAGGATCGCCAGCAGGACCAGCGTCAGTCGCATGTGAGGGCGATCCCGTCGGCGAAACGGGCGCCGATCATCGGGTCCTCGGGCATCTCTTCCTGCGACAGCGCGTTCAACTCTTCCTGCAGTGCCCGCTCGGCGGCGTCGGGCTGGAACGGAATCACCTGCGCCTCGCAACGGTCGGCCGCGGCGCCGACCACCGTGTAGGCATAGTAATAGGCCGGGTCGTAGAGCTTCAGGCTGGCGCGCAGCCCCTCGGTGGCGCGGGCCTCGGCCAGCGGCAGGTCGAAGCTCACCTCCACCCGGTCGCCGACCATCCGCGCGACGCCATTGGCCGGGCGACCCAGCGGCTGCTTCACCCCGCCCACCCAGAGATAGGTATCGCCCTCGTACTCCGGCGGCCAGTCGGTCTCGCCATGCGCCACCCGCTCCAGATCCTGCGCATCGAGCTTGCCATCGCGGTCATGATCCAGATCGAGTTGGTCGTAGAGCACCAGCGTGGTGAAGGCGTCGTAGAGCCAAGTAATGCGCAGCTCGGTGAGGCTGTCGCCGTCGAAGACGAAAGCGGCGCTGGCGTCGACGAAGACGTGCGGATGCGCCAGGACGGGACCGGCGGAGAGCGCGAGGGCGGAAGCGAGGGTGATGGTGCGGAGCATGCGGCGGTTATGCCGGGTGCGGCGCGCGGGACAAGTCAAATCTTGTCGAGCCCCGCGCGACCGGCATCAATGCGCGAGGCCGCTGCCGAACGGAGCGCCCGGCTCGTGACGAAGGATCGTCCCCGCAGGGACGGCGGAAGCGCCGCGACCCATGGTCGCGAAGCGGTTGCGGGCGGTTGCGGCGGGCCAGCGCCGGTGATGGGCTGGTGCCACGCGACTGCGTGCAACTTCGCAAAAGGGAACATCAATGAGACTGAGCGCCCGCAACATCCTCACCGGCAAGGTCGTCGAGATCACCGCCGGGGCCGTCACCAGCCATGTGAAGATCGACCTCGGCGGCAGCTTCGTCACCGCCTCGATCACCAACGAGG
>NZ_PZKG01000105.1 GCF_003034985.1 Cereibacter changlensis JA139 | reverse complement strand
CGCCGACCTGCCGCAGGCTTCGTCCCGCGCCGAGGGGGTTTCCCCGGTGCTGCGACCCGGACGCGGACCTCCGGCCGCGGCCTGACGCCCCTGCCGCCGCGGCAGCCGCCCTTCGCCTGACCCTGCCCTCTCCCCGGGGCAGCCCGTTGCCTGTCCTGCCCCTCCCTGCCCTGCGGAGCGCCCGCCCTTGCCCATCGAGCACAATCTTCTTCTTGCCCTCCTCGCCCTGCCCTTTCTCGGCAGCCTGCTGGCGGCCTCGCTGCCCGCCAATGCCCGCAATGCCGAGGCCTGGCTCTCCGGGCTGGTGATGCTGGGCGGGCTGGTGCTGCTGGCCGGGCTGTTCCCCTCGGTGTCGAACGGCCAGGTGATCCGCGCGCCGGTGTCCTGGGTGCCCTCGCTGGGGCTGAACCTGACCTTCCGGCTCGACGGCTTCGCCTGGCTGTTCCTGCTGCTCGTTCAGGGCATCGGCTTCCTCGTGGTGCTCTACGCCCGCTACTACCTGTCGCCGAAGGACCCGGTGCCGAAGTTCTTCAGCTTCCTCCTCGCCTTCGCCGGCTCGATGACCGGGCTGCTGTTGTCGGGCAACATCATCATGCTGGTGGTGTTCTGGGAGATGACCAGCCTCTTCTCCTTCCTGCTCATCGGCTACTGGCACCAGAGCGCCGCCGCCCGCGACGGCGCGCGGATGGCGCTGGTGGTGACCGGGGCCGGCGGCTTCTGCCTCTTGGCCGCGATGCTGCTGATCGGCCATGTCGTCGGCAGCTACAACCTCGACCGGGTACTGGCCTCGGCGAGCATGCTGCGCGGGAGCGGGCTCTACGTGCCGATCCTGATCCTGTTCCTGCTGGGCGCCTTCACCAAATCGGCGCAGATGCCGTTCCACTTCTGGCTGCCCAACGCCATGGCCGCGCCGACGCCGGTCTCGGCCTATCTGCATTCCGCGACCATGGTGAAGGCCGGGGTCTTCCTGCTCGTCCGCTTCTCGCCCGCGCTCGGCAACACCGAGCTGTGGTTCTGGCTGGTGGCCGGCACCGGCATGGCGACGCTGGTCCTCGGCGCCGTGGTGGCGCTGTTCCGCCACGACCTGAAGGGGCTCTTGGCCTATTCCACCATCAGCCATCTCGGCCTGATCACCGCGCTGGCCGGGATCGGCAGCCCCGGCGCCATCGTCGCCGCGATCTTCCACATCGTGAACCACGCGGTGTTCAAGGCCTCGCTGTTCATGGCCGCCGGCATCATCGACCACGAAAGCGGCACCCGCGACATGCGCAGGCTCAGCGGGCTGATGCGGCTGATGCCGATCACCGGCACGCTGGCCATCGTCGCCGCCGCCTCGATGGCCGGGGTGCCGCTGCTGAACGGCTTCATCTCGAAGGAGATGTTCTTCGCCGAGGCCGCCGACTGGCACAACGGCTCGATCCTCGACGACGCGCTGCCCTATCTCGCCACCTTCGCCAGCATCTTCAGCGTCGCCTATTCGCTGCGCTTCATCCACACCGTGTTCTTCGGCCCGCCGCCGGTGGACCTGCCCAAGACCCCGCACGAGCCGCCGCTGCTGATGCGCCGCCCGGTGGAGCTGCTGGTGATCCTCTGCCTCGTCATCGGCATCCTGCCGGCGGCCTCGCTCGGGCCCTACCTGCAGGCCGCGGTCACCTCGGTGCTGGGGCGCGACACACCGGATTACAGCCTCGAGATCTGGCACGGCTTCAACACGCCCTTCGTCATGAGCCTGATCGCCATGGGCGCGGGCGTGCTGCTCTATGTCCTCACCGCGCGCTGGCTGCCGGGCAGCCCCGAAGGCCCGCCGCTGCTGCACCGCATCAAGCTGCAGAAGGTCTTCGACCGGATGATGCTCTTGATGTCCTGGAAATGGCCGCGGCAGATCCTCCTGCGCATCGGCACCGAGCGGCTGCAGCCGCAGCTGCGCCTCCTCGTGGCGCTGGCGCTCGGCGCGGCGATCTGGGTGCTGGCCGACGCCGGCCGGCTGGTGCCGGACCTGACCGAGGGCAGCTTCGACCCGGCCTTCACCCTGGTCTGGATCGTCGGGGCCGCCTGCGCGCTCGGCGCGGCCTGGCAGGCGAAGTACCACCGCTTCGCGGCGCTGGTGCTCCTGGGCGGCGCCGGCCTCGCCACCTGCATCACCTTCGCATGGCTCTCGGCCCCCGACCTCGCGCTGACCCAGCTGCTGGTCGAGATCGTCACCACCGTCCTGCTGCTGCTCGGCCTGCGCTGGCTGCCGCAGCGCCGCACCGACATCGCCGCCGACCGGCTGATGGCGGCGCGGGTGCGGCGCGGCCGCGACCTGGTGCTGGCGGCGATCTGCGGCGGCGGGCTGGCGCTCGTCTCCTACACGGTGATGACCACCGCGCCGGGGCCGAGCATCGCCGACTGGTTCCTCGCCAACGCCTACAGCGAGGGCGGCGGCACCAATACGGTGAACGTGATCCTCGTCGATTTCCGCGCCTTCGACACCTATGGCGAGATCACCGTGCTGGCCATCGTCGCGCTGACGGTCTTCGCCCTGCTGCGCCGCTTCCGCCCGGCCAGCGAGAGCACCGGCCTGCCGGAGCAGCAAAAGCTGCAGGACGCCGCCGACCACCGCGCCGACGGCCGCCAGCCGGGCGACACGCTGGACAACTACCTGCTGATCCCCTCGGTGATCATGCAGTGGATGTTCCCGGCGATCATCCTGCTCTCCGCCTACCTGTTCTTCCGCGGCCACGACCTGCCCGGCGGCGGCTTCTCGGCCGGGGTCACCCTGGCCATCGCCTTCCTGCTGCAATATCTGGCGGCGAATGTGCGCTGGATCGAGGACCGGCTGCGCATCCTGCCGACCCGCTGGATCGGCATTGGCCTGCTGATCGCCACGGCGACCGGCGCCGGGGCCTTCCTGTTCGGCGCGCCCTTCCTGACGGCGCATGCGCAATATCTCGACCTGCCGCTGATCGGCAAGGTGCCCGCCGCCACGGCGCTGCTCTTCGACCTCGGCGTCTACGCCGTGGTGGTCGGGGCGACCGTGCTCATGCTGATCGCGCTGGCGCACCAGTCGCTGCGCCACAGCCGCAGCCGCGACAAGGAGGACAGCTGATGGAACTCACCCTGGCCATCGCCATCGGCATCCTGTTCGGCTCGGGCGTCTGGCTGATCCTGCGGCCGCGCACCTTCCAGGTGATCGTCGGGCTCTGCCTGATGTCCTATGGCGTCAACCTGTTCATCTTCTCGATGGGCCGGCTGCGCATGGGCGCGGCGCCGATCCTGACCAAGGGCGCCGAGATCGACCCCTCGCGCTACAGCGACCCGGTGCCCCAGGCGCTGGTGCTGACCGCCATCGTCATCAGCTTCGCCACCACCGCGCTGTTCCTCGTCGTTCTGCTGGCCTCGCGGGGCTTCACCGGCACCGACCATGTCGACGGAAAGGAGCGCGAGCAATGAGCGGCCACCTGATGATCCTGCCGATCCTGATCCCGCTGGTCGCCGGCGCGGTGATGCTGCTCTACGATGACCGGCAGCGCCGGGCCAAGATGGTGATCAGCCTCTTGTCGGCGCTAGCGCTCCTGGCCTGCGCCGTGCAGCTCTTGGTCCTGTCCAAGGGCAGCGAGGCCACGGGCGGCAACCGGATCGGGCTTTACCTCCTCGGCAACTGGCCCTCGCCCTTCGGCATCGTGCTGGTGCTAGACCGGCTGTCGGCGCTGATGCTGCTGGTGACGGCGGTGCTGGCGCTGGCCTCGCTGGTCTATGCCGCCGCCGGCTGGCACCGGCGCGGGCAGCATTACCACAGCCTGTTCCAGTTCCTGCTGATGGGGGTGAACGGCGCCTTCCTGACAGGCGACCTCTTCAACCTCTTCGTCTTCTTCGAGGTGATGCTGGCGGCGAGCTACGGTCTCCTGCTGCACGGCTCCGGCCCGCAACGGGTGGGGGCCGGGCTGCATTACATCGCGATCAACCTCGCCGCCTCGCTCTTGCTGCTGATCGGCATCAGCCTGATCTACGGCGTCACCGGCACGCTGAACATGGCCGATCTCGCGGTGAAACTGCCCACCGTCGCCGCCGCCGACCGGCCGCTGCTGCACATGGCGGCGGCGATGCTGGGGGTGGCCTTCCTCGTCAAGGCCGGGATGTGGCCGCTGTCCTTCTGGCTGGCCAACGCCTACATGGCCGCGGCGGCCCCGGTGGCGGCGATGTTCGCCATCATGACCAAGGTGGGGATCTACGTGATCCTGCGGCTCACCTCGCTCCTCTTCACCGGCAGCCACGCCTCGACCGGCTTCGGGTCCGAGGTGCTGCTGGTCGGCGGGGTGGCGACCATCATCTTCGGCTTCGTCGGCGTCCTCGCCGCGCAGGGGCTGGGGCGGATGGCCGGGCATCTGGTGCTGGTCTCCTCCGGCACCATGCTGGCGGTGATCGGCATGGCGCTTGGCGGCGCCGGTCCCGGGCTGGTGGCCGGCGCGCTCTACTACATGGTCAGCTCCACCCTCGCCCTCGCCGCGCTGTTCCTACTGCTGGAGCCGATGGGCCGCGAGCAGGGCTCGATCGCCGCCATGCTGGCGCTGACCGCCGACGCCTTCGGCATCGACGACGAGGGCCCCGAGCTGGGCCTCGCCATCCCCGCCACGCTCACCGTGCTCGGGCTCTGCTTCGCCGCCTGCACCCTGCTTCTGGCCGGGATGCCGCCGCTCGCCGGCTTCGTCGGCAAGTTCGCCATGCTCTCCTCGGCGCTGAACCCGGCCAACATCGCCTTCCGCAACGATGTCACCCCCGCCGCCTGGGTCTTCACCGGGGTGCTGCTGCTCTCGGGTCTCGCCACGCTGGTCGCGCTGGTGCGGGTCGGGGTGCAGACCTTCTGGGCCAACGAGGACGACGTGCCCAAGGTCATGGCGCTGGAGATCGCGCCGGTGATCGGCCTGCTCGCCCTGACCGTGCTGCTGACCATCGAGGCGCAGCCGGTGATCCGCTACATGGACAACACCGCCCGGGCGCTGAACCGGCCCGAGATCTACACCAACGGCGTGCTGCAGGCGGCGCGCCAGCGCGAGGCGCTGCAATGACCAAGCTGATCCCGCATCCCCTGCTGTCCCTGACCCTGCTGCTGGTCTGGCTCCTGCTGACGCGCTTCTCGCTGGGCCAGCTGGTGCTGGGCAGCGCGGTGGCGCTGGTGGCCGGCGGGGCCATGTCCACGCTGGAGCCGGAGAAGACCCGGCTGCGCCGCCCGCTGCTGCTGCCGGGCTACGTGCTGCGCATCCTGCGCGACGTGCTGGTGTCGAACTACGATGTGGCCCGACAGATCGTCACCAATGCGCCGCGCCGTCCCGGCTTCGTCGAGATCCCGATGGAGCTGCAGGACCGCAACGCGCTGGCGCTGCTGGCGATCATCTTCACCGCCATGCCCGGCACCGCCTGGATCGAATACGACCGCGCCCGCAGCGTGCTGACGCTGCATGCCTTCGACCTCGACGGCCAGCAGGACTGGCCCGGCTTCATCAAGCAGCGCTACGAAAAACCCCTGCTGGAGATCCTCGGATGAGCGCCCAGATCCTCGTTGTCGCCCTCACCTTCGCCCAGATCGCCCTCGGCCTCGCCCTCGGCTGCGCCGCCTACCGCTGCCTGCGCGGCCCGCGCGCGCAGGACCGGGTGGTCGGGCTGGACACGCTCTATGTCAACGCCATGCTCCTGTTGGTGACCAGCGGCATCCGCACCGGCGGCAGCTTCTTCTTCGAGGCGACGCTGGTGATCGGCATGCTCGGCTTCGTCGCCACCGTGGCGCTGGCCAAGTTCCTGATGCGCGGCGAGGTGATCGAATGAGCCATCTCGACGCCATCCCCCTCTGGGCCGCCATCCTCATCGCGCTGCTGCTGGTGGCCGGCTCCAGCCTCGTGCTGATCGGCTCCATCGGCCTCGTCCGGCTCGGCAGCTTCTACGAGCGTATCCATGCCCCGACGCTGGGCACCAGCTGGGGGGCCGGCGGCGTCGTGCTGGCCTCGATGCTGACCTTCTCGATTCTCGGCGGCCGGCCGGTGCTGCACGAGCTGATTATCGCCCTGTTCATCACCATCACCATGCCGGTGACGCTGATGCTGCTCGGCCGGGCGGCGCTGTACCGCGACCGGGCGGAAAAGGCGACCGACGAGCCGCCGAAGCGGGTCTGAGGCCTCAGGTCGCGATGGCGTTCTGGAAGGCCGCGCCTTCCAAGAGCCGCTGCGGCGTCTCGGCCGCGGCGGCGATCGAGGACAGGGGCGCCCGCAGCCGATAGCTCAGCCCCTCCGGCCCCTGACTGCGCTCGGCGGTGCCGTTCAGCATGGCCGGCACCGCCCGGGTCAGAAGCTGCATGCCGAAGCCCCCGGTCTCGGGCGCAGGCTCAGGGATCGGGGCGCCGCCGCTCTCCTGCCAGTGCAGCGCCAGCTCCTCGCCGCTGACGCTCCAGCCCAGCCGCACCTGCCCCTCGGCGCTGGACAGCGCGCCATGCTTCACCGCATTGGTCGCCAGTTCATGCACCGCCAGCGCGAATTGCTGCGCCGCCTCGGCGCTGATCTCCACCGGCGGGCCGCCCAGCGTCACCCGCCCGCCATAGGTCTGCAGGATCGGGTCGAGCTGGCGGCGCAGCACATCCTCCAGCGGCGCCGCGGCCTGCGAGGCGCTGCCGAGCACCGCCGAGGTGGCGTTCGACAGCGCGCTGATCCGGCCGAAGAACAGCTCGACGAAGGTCTTCACATCCGGCACCCCGCGCGCCGTCTGCCGCGCCAGCGACGAGACGATGGCGAGCAGGTTCTTCGAACGGTGCACCATCTCGCGGGTCAGCACCTCGAGCCGGTCGTTGGCCTGGCGCAGCGCCGCGGTGCGCTGCTCCACCTTGGCCTCCAGATCGCGCTGCGCCTCGCGCAGCTGCGCCAGCGTGCTCTCATGCGCGGCGATCTCCTGCTGCAGCCGCAGGTTGGCGGCCTCCAGCTGGGCCGGGCTGGGGATCGCCACGACGCGCGGCACCAGCCGGAACAGCACCACCGCCGTGGCGCAGGACACCAGCGCCGTCGCCAGCTTCAGATAGCCGTGCAGCGCATAGACCCCGACCCAGAGCGTGACGATCGACACCAGATGCGTCAGGCCGCAGAGCAGGATGAAGGCGGCGAACAGCGCCACCAGCTTGCGATAGCGGATGTCGGGCCGGCGGCGCAGCACCTGCATCAGCGCGAAGGGAATGGCGGCATAGGCGAGGAAGATCAGCAGGTCCGACCCGGCATAGAGCACCACCAGCCAGGGGTCCCAGAACAGGCAGTAGCCGTGCGGCATGTAGGTCGAGACATCGAATAGCTGCATGGCTGGCTCCCCGCGAACCGCAGGCCAGAGCCCGCAACCTGTCACAGTGATATGGTTGTCGCGGATCGCCAGATCATTGGAAAGAGCCAGTTACGCCTTTTTCCCACCGCTACCACAAAGAGGTAACGGTGCGGCAGGGCGCTCTGCCCAGTTCAGCGCCTCGCCGAAGCCGCCTCCAGCAGCAGGCTCTGCTCCGCCGTGACCTGCAGCGTGCAGAGCGAGGCCGCGACGCTGCGGTCCGGCTTGCCGCGGCGGCGCATCGCCTCGAAGAAGCAGCGCTTCTCGCTCCAGTCCTGCCAAGCCGCCTGCATCAGCGCCAGATCGTCGGTCATGCGCGGCGCGCCGCTGGCCAGCTCTTTGGCGAATTCGACATCCGACAGCTCGGCCTGCCGCATCATCCGCGCATAGGCCGCGTCCATCCGGGCGCGCCACCACTCGGTCTCGGCGTTGGCGCAGCTGGCCCGCTCCACCTCGGCCGCGCCGCGGATCGCCTTGACGCAGGCCGCAGCCGCCTTCCCCGGACAGGCGCGCCGCGCCTCCGGCGTGCTGGCCGCGGCAAGACACTCCTCGGTCGGTTGCGGCGAAAAGGCGATGGTCTGCGCCGCCGCCGGGGCGGAAAGGCTGCAGAGCAGCAGGAAAAGCATCACTCGCATGGTAGAACCAGTCATTCGGGAAAGGGGCCGCCAGGATCGGCGACCCGGAAGGTTGTACAGGGCGCTATTGCGCCGCCAGCTCGTCCCAGCAGGCCAGCGCGTGACCGGCATACATCAGCCCCGGCCCGCCGCTCATCTGCACCGCCATGGCCAGCACGTCGCCCAGCTCCTCGCGGGTGCCGCCGGCCTTCATCAGCGCCTCGACATGCAGAAGGATGCAGGGCTCGCAGCGCTGCACCAGCGCCATGCCGAGCGCGACGAACTCCTTCTCCTTCAGGCTCAGCACCCCGCCGTCCTTCACCGCCTTCGACAAGAGGCCGAAGCCCTGCGTCTGCTCGGGGAGGGCCTTGTACAGCCCCTTCAGCTCGCCCCGCATGTCGTCGATCTTCGCCTTGTAGCCCACTGTCCGCTCCTCGAAACAAAAACCCGTCACATGCGATCTATTGCATGTGACGGGCGCGGTCCGTGACGCAGATCAAGAAGCGGGGTCAGGGATGCGGCGATCCCTCGGCCGGCAGGGCCTGCACCTCCTCGCACCAGACCTTGAAGCCGGTCAGCATATGCGGCCCGAAGGAATGCAGCAGCGGCACATCCGCCGCGTCACGCCCGCGCGCCACCACGATGCGGCCGATGCGCGGCTGGTTGTTGCGCGGGTCGAAGGTCATCCAGCGCCCGCCGACATAGACCTCCATCCAGGCCGAGAAATCCATCGGCAGCACCACAGGCACGCCGATGTCGCCGAGATAGCCGTTGATGTAGCGGGCCGGGATGTTCATGCAGCGGCAGAGCGCGATGCCCAAATGGGTGAAATCGCGGCAGACCCCGGTGCCCTCCTGCCAGGCCTCGTAGGCGGTGCGGGTGTTGCGGGCGTTCTGGTAGTCGAAGCGGATGTGATTGTGCACGAAGTCGCAGATCGCCTGCACCCGGCCCCAGCCCGGCGCGATATGGCCGAACATGTCCCAGGCCAGCTGGCTCAGCCGGTCGGTCTCGCAGTAGCGCGAGCCGAGCAGGTAGACCAGCGTGTCATCCGGCAGATTGGCGATCGGCGTCTCCTGCGCCGACCAGTCCACCGGGTCGGTGAGACCGGAATCGGCGATCACCCCGTCGGCGGTGAGGGTGAGATCCCCGGCAGGCGCGACGAAGCGGCGGCAGGTGTTGCCGAAGAGGTCGCGGTAGATGCTGGTGGGAACCTCGGGCCTCGTCATCACCGTGTCCGGCATGCGCAGATCCGACAGACGCTCGTCGCGCAGGGCGAGCAGGCTGATCATCGGCGTGGGCTGCTGGCAGTTCACCGAGATCTCGTAACCGAACCGTATCAGCATGGGGGCCGCCTCGCGTTAAAACATGTGTCGGACAATCATCTGCGGGAGAACCCGAGGCCGCCGCCTAAGTTCCGCCGGCGGCGCGGCGGAGCAGAGGCGAATAGGCTCATCCGGCCGGGCAACGCCCGCCAGAAGTCAGCAACGCCGCAATAAAAGGCAGTCCGGGAAGGATCAGCCGCGCTTCAGCCGGATGACCACATCGACCCGGCTCAGCTCGGACCCCGCCGGAAGTTCGGGGATCCGGCTGATCTCGAGCTGGTCCTTCGGCGCGTCGAACAGTTCCGCCGTGTCTTCCCAGAAGAAATGCGGATGATCGTCCATTCGCGTGTCGAAATAGCTGCGGGCGCCGTCGACCACGACTTCCTGGATCAGCCCCGCCTCGCAGAAGGCGCGCAGCGTGTTGTAGACCGTGGCGAGGCTCACCTTCTCGGAGCCGCGGACCGAAAGCGCGAACAGGCTTTCGGCGGTGACATGCCGATGCTCGCCGTCTCCCACCAGCAGCGCGGCAAGCGCCACGCGCTGGCGTGTCGGACGCAGGCCACCGCGCGACAGCCATTCGGTGCCGCGTTCAATTGCCGTCCGTCCCATCTGACTTCCTGTTGCCATGGTTCATTATATCGCGTTCAATTCGCATATATCAAACAAAAAGCGTCGCAGGCCCAGTACCCCACCCGCCCTTGCCACTCCTCGGACCCGGGTGATAGAGGGAGGCGATTGACCCCGGGGAGGACGAGGAGACGCAATGGCGCAGTTCCCGACATATTTCGACAAGGAGGCGCTGCTGCAATGTGCCCGTGGCGAGCTTTTCGGCCCCGGCAATGCCCAGCTGCCCCTGCCCCCCATGCTGATGATGGACCGCATCACCGAGATCAGCGCCGATGGCGGGCTGCACGGCAAGGGCCATGTGGTCGCCGAATTCGACATCACGCCGGACCTGTGGTTCTTCGCCTGTCACTTCCCCGGCAATCCGGTGATGCCGGGCTGTCTCGGCCTCGACGGCCTGTGGCAACTCACCGGCTTCAACCTCGGCTGGCGCGGCTGGCAGGGTCAGGGCTTCGCGCTCGGGGTCGGTGAAGTGAAACTGCAGGGCATGGTGACACCGGCCCGCAAGATGATTACCTACCACGTCGATTTCACCCGCGTGATCGACCGCCGCCTGAAGATGGGCGTCGCGGACGGGCGCGTGGTCGCCGATGGCGAAGAGATCTACAACGTGAAGGACATGAAGGTCGGGCTGGCCGCCGCTGCCGCCTGACACTGTGAAGGAGAGCGCCATGCGCCGCGTCGTCATTACCGGGATCGGGATCATCTCGCCGATCGGAAACAACGCGACCGAGGTCGAGGCCAGCCTGCGCGCCGGCCGGTCCGGCATCGTCGCCTCGCCGCAATATGTCGAGCACGGCTTCCGCAGCCGGGTGCACGGCATGCCGCAGATCGTGCTGGAAGACCACATCGACAAGCGCGACCTGCGCTTCATGGGGCCGGGCGCGGCCTACAACTTCCTCGCCATGCAGCAGGCCATCGCCGATTCCGGCCTCGAGGCCGCGGATGTGTCAAATCCGCGCACCGGCCTGATCATGGGCTCCGGCGGGCCCTCGACCTCGAATTTCTTCGAGGCGCATCGAATCGTCATCGAGAAGGGCGCGCCCAAGCGCATGGGGCCCTTCATGGTCACCCGCTGCATGTCCTCGACCAACTCTGCCTGCCTCGCCACGCCGTTCAAGATCAAGGGCGTGAACTACTCGATCACCTCGGCCTGCTCGACCTCGGCGCATTGCATCGGCAACGGCGCCGAACTGATCCAGATGGGTAAGCAGGACGTGGTCTTCGCCGGCGGCGGCGAGGAGCTGGACTGGACGCTGTCCTGCCTCTTCGACGCGATGGGCGCGATGTCCTCGAAATACAACGACACGCCCGAGACCGCCTCGCGCGCCTTCGACGCCACGCGTGACGGCTTCGTCATCGCCGGCGGCGGCGGCGTCGTGGTGCTGGAAGAGCTGGAGCATGCCCTTGCCCGCGGCGCCAGGATCTACGGCGAAGTCACCGGCTACGGCGCCACCTCCGACGGTGCCGACATGGTCGCGCCCTCCGGCGAGGGCGGCGAGCGGTCGATGAAGCTCGCGGTCTCCACGCTGCCCGAGGGCCGCAAGATCGACTACATCAACGCCCATGGCACCTCGACCCCCGCGGGCGACGTGACCGAGGTGAAGGCGATCCGCCGGGTCTTCGGCGAAGGCCAGGTGCCGCCGATTTCCTCGACCAAGTCGCTCACCGGCCACAGCCTCGGCGCGACCGGGGTGCACGAGGCGATCTACTCGCTGCTGATGATGAACGGCAATTTCATCGCCGCCTCGGCCAACATCACCCAGCTCGACCCCGAGATCCATCCCGAGGAGATCGTGACCGAGCTGCGCGAGGGCGTGAAGCTCGACTCGGTGCTGTCCAACAGTTTCGGCTTCGGTGGCACCAACGCCACCCTCGTCATGAGCAAATTCAACGGGTGAGGATTTCGGCATGGCCGATCTGATGAAGGGCAAACGCGGGCTCGTCATGGGCGTCGCGAACGAACGCTCGATCGCCTGGGGCATCGCCCGGGCGATGGCGGCGGAAGGCGCGGAACTGGCCTTCACCTATCAGGGCGAGGCCTTCGGCAAGCGGGTCGAGCCGCTGGCCGCCTCGGTCGGATCGTCCTTCCTCGTCGATGTCGACGTGACCGACGACGCCTCGATGGATCTGGCCTTCGGCCGGCTGAAGGACGAATGGGGCAGCCTCGATTTCGTGGTCCATGCCATCGCCTTCTCCGACAAGCACGAGCTCGCGGGCCGCTTCATCAACACGTCGCGCGACAACTTCCGCAACTCGCTGACGATCTCCTGCTATTCCTTCATCGACGTGGCCCGCCGCGCCTCGGAGCTGATGCCGCAGGGCGGCACGCTGCTGACGCTGACCTATCAGGGCTCCAACAAGGTGACGCCCTATTACAACGTGATGGGCGTGGCCAAGGCGGCGCTGGAATCGGCCGTGCGCTATCTCGCCAACGATCTCGGCCCGCAGCAGATCCGCGTCAACGCCGTCTCGCCCGGCCCGATGAAGACGCTGGCCGGCGCCGCCATCGCCGGGGCGCGCAACACCTACCGCCACAGCGACACCAACGCCCCGCTGCGCTCCAACGCCACGCTGGAGGCGGTGGGCGGCACGGCGGTCTGGCTCGCCTCGGATTACGGCGCCTGCACCACGGGCGAGATCGTCCATGTCGACGGCGGCTACCACATCCTCGGCATGCCGCAGCCCGAGAACATCTAGGCTTTCCGCAAGACCGTTCGGCAAGGGCCCGCCACCGCGCGGGCTTTTCCTTTGGCGGCGGGCGCGGCCTCTGGCAGTCTGATCCTCTCACCCCGAAAGGATTTCCCATGCCGCAGATGATCTTCGTCAACCTGCCCGTCTCGGATCTCGACCGCGCGAAGGCCTTCTACGAGGCCATCGGCTTCAGCATCAACCCGCAGTTCAGCGACGAGACCGCCGCCTGCGTCGTGGTCTCGGAGACGATCTTCCTGATGATCCTGACCCATGCGAAATTCGACAGCTTCACCCCCCTGCCCCGCGCCGACACCAGCGCCAGCACTGCAGCGCTCATCGCCCTGACCCGCGACAGCCGCGACGCGGTGGACGATCTGGCGGCGGCGGCGCTGCAAGCGGGCGGGTCGGAGCCGAAACCGGCGACCGATCACGACTTCATGTATACCCGCACCGTCATGGACCCCGACGGCAACGTCTTCGAGCCGTTCTGGATGGACATGGAGGCGGCGCAGACCGCCGAGAAGATGTGAGTGGAGCGGGTAGCGGGAATCGAACCCGCACCAAGAGCTTGGAAGGCTCGTGTGATACCACTTCACCATACCCGCGTCGGGAAAAGCGATAGCACCATCCGGAGCGGCACTCAAGGGTCGGCGCGCGGCGCCTCGGGGCTCAAGGCTCCCCGCGCGGCTCCTCGCCCGGCTCGGGCGTCAGCCCGTAGGGCGCCACCAGCCGCCAGACATGGGCCGGGACCATGTTCTTCATCCGCGCCGGATGGGCGCGGCGCAGGTGCAGCACCGTCTCCACCGCCTTCATCTCCACCCGCGCTCGGGCGAACTCCAGCCCGCGCGGCCCGATCCGCGGCTGCAGGAAGGCGACAACCGGCCGCAGCCAGTCGGGCATCGACCGCAGCGGCAGCCCGCCCGCCGCCCGCGCCGTGTTCTGCATAAACCCCGCCACCGCGCCCTTGCGCTTGCCCTTGCTGGTCAGCGGCTTCACCGCCAGCCGCTCCGCGATCAGGCCCAGCATCGCCGCCCCGCGCGCGTTGCGCACCAGAAGCCACTGGTCGCCATCGCCGCCCATGTAGCCCACGGTGATATCGGCCAGCCG
>NZ_PZKG01000104.1 GCF_003034985.1 Cereibacter changlensis JA139 | reverse complement strand
AGCGCGCGGATCAGCACGGCCTCGCCGGGCAGGCAGACCACGTTCAGGCACCAGTGGATGCCGTAGGAGCGGTAGACATAGGCCCGGCCCGGCGGGCCGAACATCGCGGCGTTGCGAAGGCCCGGGCCGCGGAAACTGTGCGAGGCGGGGTCGTCGGCGGCATAGGCCTCGGTCTCAACCACCCGCCCGCCGCAGCCGCGCACGGTCAGCAGCGCGCCCAGAAGCTCGGCGGCGACGAGGGGCGCGGGGCGGTTGCAGAAGCTGGCGGGCATGGCTGGTCTTCCTCTGGCGGGGACGGGCGGACGGGACGGACGGGCGGGTGGGCCGACCCGGAGGAAGATGCCGGGCAACGGAACAATCGCCGCGGCATCCTGTTGTCAGCCCATGCTGGCGCGATGCACCGGCGCCTGTTTCAGTAATAAGGACACATACCATGACCCTTTCCCCGTTCAAGCTGTCGCTCGTCGCCCTCCTCGCCGCCGGTCTCGGCCAGACGGCGCTCGCACAGGGCGATCCCGCCCAGGGCAGCGACCCCGAGACGCCGCAGGCCTCCGCCACCGGCACGGGGAGCGAGCAGGACATCGCCGCCCAAAGCTGGAACGAGGCCGTGCGCGACGTGTTCTTCACCGACGCGACCATGTCCGAGATCCGCCCGACCGAGGATGTCGAGGCCCGTTGGGCCACGCTCGACCCCGAGACCAAGGAGATCGCCAAGCGCGACTGCGCCGCTTTCCTGATCGACGCGGGCTCGATGGGCGGCGCCGGCGGCCCCAGCCTCGGCGACACGGCCCCCGCGGATGGCGCCGCGACGGGCGGTGCTGCGACGGATGGCGCGGCGACGGATGGCGCTGGCGATGCCGGCGCGCCGGCCGCGACCGACACCACCACCGCCTCGGAAGCGCCGCCCTCCCCCGGCAATTCGCCGCTGTGGAACCAGGCCTGCTCGCTGGTGAAATCCTTCAGCCCGGAGTGAGCCGGGCGCACGAGACCACGATCGACCCGGCGCGGCAGGGCTGCCGCGCCTCATATCCCCAGACAACAGGAGCTGCAGATGTCGGCAGATGACAAGCCAGCGCACCGTCCCGGTAGTTTCGAGCATCTCGTTTCGGATTACGGCGCCGGCGGCGAGTTTCACCAGCATGCCGGAGAGGGCGATCCCCGGCTGACCACCGCGCAGGGCGTGACGATCTCCGACAACCAGAACTCGTTGAGGGTCGGCGCGCCGGGGCCGACGCTGCTGGAAGATTTCGTGCTGCGCGAGAAGATCTTCCACTTCGACCACGAGCGTATTCCGGAGCGCGTGGTGCATGCCCGCGGCTTCGGCGCGCATGGCATCTTCGAATGCACCAAGGCCTTGGGCGACATCACCCGCGCCGCGCCCTTCCAGGCCGAGGGCACGATCACCGAGACCTTCGTGCGCTTCTCGACCGTCGCGGGCTCCAAGGGGTCGCCCGACCTCGCCCGCGACGTGCGTGGCTTCGCGGTGAAGTTCTACACCGACGAGGGCAACTGGGATCTGGTCGGCAACAACATCCCGGTGTTCTTCATCCAGGACGCGATCAAGTTCCCCGATCTGGTCCATGCGGTGAAGCCCGCCCCGGACCGCGGCTTCCCGCAGGCGCAGTCGGCGCATGACAACTTCTGGGATTTCATCTCGCTGACCCCCGAAGCCATGAACATGGTCATGTGGCAGATGTCGGACCGGACCATCCCGAAGAGCTTCCGCACCATGGAGGGCTTCGGCGTCCACACCTTCCGCTTCGTGAACAAGGCCGGCAAGTCGACCTTCGTGAAGTTCCACTGGAAGCCGAAGCAGGGGCTGCAGTCGGTGCTCTGGGACGAGGCGCTGAAGATCAACGGCTTCGACCCTGACCGCCACCGCCGCGACCTCTGGGATGCGATCAAGGCCGGCGACTTCCCGGAATGGGATCTGGGCGTGCAGCTGTTCGACGAGGACTTCGCCGACAGCTTCGACTTCGACGTGCTCGACCCGACGAAGATCATCCCCGAGGAGCTGGTGCCGGTGGAGATCGTCGGCACGCTGACGCTGGATCGGGTGGTCGACAACTTCTTCGAGGAGACGGAGCAGGTCGCCTTCTGCACGCAGAACGTGGTGCCGGGGATCGATTTCACCGATGACCCGCTGCTGCAGGGCCGCAACTTCTCCTATCTCGACACCCAGCTGAAGCGGTTGGGGTCGCCCAACTTCACCAAGCTGGCGGTGAACGCGCCGCGCGGCTGCCCGGTGCACAACTACCAGCAGGACGGCCACATGCAGACCGGCAACCGCAAGGGCCGGGTGAATTACGAGCCGAACAGCTGGGGCGAAGGCCCGCGGGCGCATCCGCTGGAGGGCTATGTCTCCTTCGTGGTGAAGGAGGAGGGCGAGAAGCGGCGGCTGCGGCCGGAGAGCTTCGCCGACCATTACAGCCAGGCGCGGCAGTTCTACATCAGCCAGACCCCGGCCGAGCAGGGCCACATCGCCAATGCGCTGATCTTCGAGCTGTCGAAATGCCAGGTGGAGGACATCCGCGCCCGGGTCGTCGCCCATCTGCTGAACATCGACGGGGCGCTGGCCGAGACGGTCTGCACCGGGTTGGGGCTGGCCGAGATGCCGGATCCCGCTCCCGCCGCGCGACCGACGCGGCAGGACCTGCCGCCCTCGGATGCGCTGAGCATCCTGAAGAACGGGCCGGAGGATTTCTCCGGCCGCACGGTGGGCGCGCTGGTCGGCAATGGCGTGGACGCCCAGCTGCTGGCGGCGCTGAAGGACGCGCTGAGCGCCGAAGGGGCGATGCTGAAGCTGGTGGCGCCGCAGATCGGCGGCGTGCGCGACAGCGCCGGCATGCTGCATGTGGCGGACGAGAAGATCGGCGGCGGCCCTTCGGTGGTGTTCGACGCCGTGGTGATCCTGCCGGGCAAGGAGGCGGAGCTGATCGCAGGCCATCCTTCGGCGCAGGATTTCCTGAAGGATGCCCATGCGCATTGCAAGCTGATCGGCCATCACGGAGCCGAGGCGCTGATCGCCGCCACCGCGCTGCAGGCGAAGGTGGACGGCGGCTACATGCCGCTCGACGCAGCCTCGGTCGAGGGCTTCGTCAAGGCCTGCCGGGCGCTCCGCTTCTGGGACCGCGAGCCGACGCTGGCGAAGTGAGCCCCTACGCGGGCCGGGGAACCCTTCCCCCGGCCCGCGCGTTTTTTCAGGTATCCATTGCGCAGCAGGAAAGGCTTCTTGATGACCTTCACTTCCGACAACCGCTCCTCCGCCGTCATGATCGCCTCGGCTGTCGTGCTCGGCGCCTTCGGGGCGCTGGCCGTGCGTCAGCTGATGAAGTCCGACCGCGGCGGCTTCCGCGAGATCCGCAACGCCGGGACGCGCTCGATGCAGACGCCGCCGCGCGACTGGGACGAGACCGACGAGGAGCTCGACGAATCGTTTCCGGCCAGCGATCCGCCCGGCAACTATTGAGCGCCGCTCTTGCCAGCGTAACGCAGCGTAACGAATAGGCGGATCGGCGAGGCCTCGCCACCATCGGCGAGGTTTCGCCGATATGCGCCAAAAAAACCGAGTCTCATAGACAACTTTCTGGAACCTAATCGGTTTTTGCTCATTCCAGCCTTGTTAAGGATGATTTCACTGCGATGACTTCGGTTTCGGATCATCGGCTTTGGACGCTGGGGGAGAGTGCGATTGGCGGGACAGGACCTTCAGCCTGGTTTTCTGAATGGTGGTGGCGAGATGGGGCGTCAGGTGGCGGCCTTCGATTGGTCCCGAACATCCCTGGGACCGATGGAAAACTGGCCGGCCGCCCTGCGGATCTCTGTCTCGAATGTGCTCAACTCCCCCTTCCCCGCCTTCGTCGCCTGGGGTCCCGATCTGATCACCATCCATAACGACGCCTTTCGCCCGATCCTCGGGATGAAGCCCGCGCCGCTGGGAAAGCCGATGGCCGAGAACTGGGCCGAGGCCTGGGAGGCCGTCAGCCCCTTCGTCGAGGCGACGATGCGCGGGGAGTCGGTGTTCTTCGAGAACCACGAGGTCGAGATCGACCGCTCCGGCCAGATGGAGAAGGCCTATTTCACCTTCGCCTACAGCCCGCTGCGCGACGAGGAAGGCGTGGTCCGCGGGCTGATGGACACCGTGGTCGAGACCACGTCTTCGGTCGAGGCCGAGCGCAAGGCGCGCATCCGCAACGGCGAGCTGATGCACCGGATGAAGAACACGCTGGCCATCGTCTCGGCCATCGCCAACCAGACCTACCGCAGTTCACAGACCGTCAAGGAGGCCAACGAGCGGCTGCTCCGACGGCTGACCACGCTGGGCAACGCTCAATCGGTGCTGATGAGCGAGGATCACGAGGCCGCCGACATCCGCGCCGTGGTCGAAAGCTCGCTCGCCCCGTTCCGGCAGGCCATCGGCCAGATCAAGGTCGAGGGCCAGCCGCTGCATCTGGCCGAGCGGCATGTCTTCTCGCTGGCGCTGGCGCTGAACGAGCTGGCGAGCAATGCGATGAAATACGGCGCGCTGACGGTGCCCGAAGGCCGGGTGCGGCTGGGCTGGCGGACCGACGGCGAGGATTTCGTGCTGGAATGGCGCGAGACCGGCGGCCCGGCGGTGACCGAGCCCGCCTCCAGCGGCTTCGGCAGCTTCCTGATCCGCAGCGTGCTGGCCGACGACTTCAACGGCGAGGTGACGCTGGACTACCGGCGCGACGGCGTGGTCTGCCGGCTGGTGACGGCGGAATCCAACCTGGCCTTCCGCCGCAGCGCCGCACACCACGACCACGCCGCCTGACTTCGGGCCTGAACCTGCGACGGCAGGAAACCTTTCCCGCCGGGCCGCGTTGATTTCCCGACCCAACGGAAAGGAATTCAAATGTTCAAGTTCATCGGCGGCACCATCGGCTTCATCTTCCTGATCGGCCTTCTGGTCGTGGTCGGCCTTCTGGCGCTGATCTTCTGAAGCTTTGGGCGGGGCAAGCCCCCGCCCGCCTCAGCCCCAGTCGAGAACCACCTTGCCGCTCTGCCCCGAGCGCATCGCGGCGAAACCCTGCTCGAACTGTGCGACCGGAAAGCGGTGGGTGATGACCCGGCGCACGTCGAGGCCGTTTTCCAGCATGGCGATCATCTTGTACCAGGTCTCGAAGATCTCGCGACCGTAGACGCCCTTGATGGTGATCGCCTTGAAGACGATCCGGCTCCAGTCCACCGGCGACTTGCCGGGGGGAATGCCGAGCATTGCGATCCGGCCGCCCATCACCATGGCCTCAACCATCTGGTCGAGCGCCACCTGCGCCCCCGACATCTCCATCCCGACATCGAAACCCTGCACGATCTTCAGCCGCGCCATGACCGCGCGCAGATCCTCCATGGCGACGTTCACCGGGGTGACATCGGCCACCTCGGCGGCCAGCGCCAGCCGCGCCGGGTTCACGTCGGTGATGACCACATGCCGGGCGCCGACATGCCGCGCCACCGCAGCGGCCATGATCCCGATTGGCCCGGCCCCGGTGATCAGCACATCCTCGCCCACCAGATCGAAACTGAGCGCGGTGTGGACCGCATTGCCCAAGGGATCGAGGATCGCGCCGATCTCGTCATCGATCGCATCGGGCAAGGGCACCACGTTGAAGGCCGGCAGCCGCAGGTATTCGGCAAAGGCGCCGGGCTCGTTCACCCCGATGCCGCGCGTCTCGGGATCGAGGTGGAACTTGCCCGCCCGGCTCTGGCGCGAGTGCCGCCCGATCAGATGCCCCTCACCCGAGCAGCGCTGGCCGAGGGAGAGCCCCTCCACGTCGCGGCCCAGTTCGACGATCTCGCCGGCGAATTCGTGGCCGGTCACCAAGGGCACCGGCACGGTGCGCGCCGCCCAGTCGTCCCAATTCCAGATATGGATGTCGGTGCCGCAGATCCCGGTCTTCCGGACCCGGATCAGCACGTCGTCCGGCCCGATCTCGGGCACCGGCCGCGTCTCGCGCCAGAGACCGGGCTCCGCCCTCGCCTTCACCAGCGCCGTCATCTCGTTGGTCATATCGCCCCCACCTCGCGCCCCGCCTCGCGGAAGGCTTGCAGCGCCAGATCGAGATCGGCGCGGCTGAGCGCCGCGTTCATCTGCGTCCTGATCCGCGCCTGCCCCTTCGGCACAACCGGAAAGAAGAATCCCGCCACATAGACGCCGCGCTTGAACAGCGCCTCGGCCATGGCCTGCGCCAGCCTGCCCTCGTCCAGCATCACCGGGATGATCGGATGCTCGCCGGGCAGAAGCCGGAAGCCCGCGTCGGTCAGCCCCGCCCGCCAATGCGCGGCATTGTCGAAAAGCTGCGCGCGCAGGTCATCCGCCGCCTCCACCAGATCGAGCGCCGCGATCCCGGCGGCAACCACGGCGGGCGGCAGAGCATTCGAGAAAAGGTAGGGCCGCGCCCGCTGGCGCAAGAGGTCAACCACCGCCTGCGGCCCGGCGATATAGCCGCCGAGCGCGCCGCCCAGCGCCTTGCCCAGCGTGCCGGTGAGGATATCCACCTCCACCCCGTGATGCGCAGGCGTGCCGCGCCCCTCTGGCCCCATGAAGCCGGTGGCATGGCAGTCATCCACCATCACCAGCGCGCCGTAGCGTTCGGCCAGCGCGGTGATCTCGGGCAGCTTCGCGAGATAACCGTCCATCGAGAAGACGCCGTCGGTGGCGATGAGGATGAAGCGCGCCCCCGCCTCCCGCGCCTCCTGCAGCCGCGTCTCCAGCTCCGCCATGTCGGAATTGGCGTAGCGGTAGCGCTTGGCCTTGCAGAGCCGGATGCCGTCGATGATCGAGGCATGGTTCAGCGCGTCGGAGATCACCGCATCCTCCGGCCCCAGGAGCGGCTCGAAGAGCCCGCCATTGGCGTCGAAACAGGCGGCGAAGAGGATCGCGTCGTCCTTGCCGAGAAAGCGCGCGATGCGCCCCTCCAGCTCGCGGTGCAGATCCTGGGTGCCGCAGATGAAGCGGACCGAGGCCATGCCGTAGCCATGCTCGTCCATCGCCCGCTTCGCCGCCGCCACCAGCGCCGGATGATCGGCGAGCCCGAGGTAGTTGTTGGCGCAGAGGTTGATCACCTCGCGCCCCGCCACCTCGACCCGCGCGCCCTGCGCCGAGGTGATCAGCCGCTCGCGCTTCGTCAGCCCCTCGGCCTCGATGCCCTGAAGCACCCCGCCCAGATGCTCCAGAAATGCCACCCGTCCCGTCTGCATGTCGGATCCCCCGCGCGCGTTTCGCGTTTCTTCTTTGCTCAAATACTCCTGCGACGCCAGCCCCGCGTTCGGCGGTCAGGTGCCGCAGAAGGTGCGGTAGGGGCCGAAATCCGACGGCGCCGGCAGGGCATAGGCGTCGAGCCCCGGGCGCTCGGCGAAGGGCTCGGTGACCACCGCCAGCAGTGTGTCGAAGGGCAGCATCTCGCCGCGGCCGGCGGCTTCCAGCGCCGCCTCGACCAGATGGTTGCGCGGGATGTAGAGCGGGTTCACCGCGGCCATCCGCGCGGCGGCATCCGGCGCGCGGCGGGCGCGCCAGCGCGGCAGCCAGGCGTCGAGCGCCGTCGGATCGGCGAAGAGCGGCCGCAGCGCGCCCGCGTCCTCGCCCGCCTCGCCCAAGCGGCGGAAGGTCAGCGTCCAGTCGGCGCCCTGCCCTTCCATCGCCGCCAAGAGCCCCTCGGCCAGATCCATGTCGCCCGGATCCTCGCCCGCCAGCCCCAGCTTGTCGCGCATCCCCGCCAGCCAATGGGCGCGGTAGCGCTCCGACACGCGGCCCAGCACCGCCATGGCCTTCTCGATGGCTTTGTCCTGATCGGCGTCGATCAGCGGCAGCAGCGCCTCGGCCAGCCGCGCGAGGTTCCAGCCGAGGATCAAGGGCTGGTTGGCATAGGCATAGCGGCCCTGCGCGTCGATCGAGGAGAAGACCGTGCCGGGGGCATAGGCCTCCATGAAGGCGCAGGGGCCGTAGTCGATGGTCTCGCCCGAGATCGCCACATTGTCGGTGTTCATCACGCCGTGGATGAAGCCGACCAGCATCCAGCGCGCCACCAGCGCGGCCTGCGCCTCCTGCACCGCCTCGAAGAAGGCGAGATAGGGGTTCTCGGCCTCCGCGGCCTGCGGGTAGTGCCGGGCGATGGCGTAATCGGCCAATTGGCGCAGCTTGTCCTGCTCGCCGCGCGCGGCGAAGAACTGGAAGGTGCCGACGCGGATATGGCTCGCCGCCACCCGGGTCAGCACGGCGCCGGGCAGCCGGCCCTCCTGCCGCAGCACCGGCTCGCCGGTGGCCACGGCGGCCAGCGCCCGCGAGGTGGGGATGCCAAGGGCGTGCATCGCCTCGCCGATCAGGTATTCGCGCAGCACCGGCCCCAGCGCCGCCTTGCCGTCGCCGCCGCGCGAGAAGGGCGTGCGGCCGGAGCCCTTCAGCTGGATGTCGCGCCGCCCGCCCGGCCCGGTCACCTCGCCCAGCAGGAGCGCCCGCCCGTCGCCGAGCTGGGGCGAGAAGCCGCCGAACTGGTGCCCGGCATAGGCCTGCGCGAGGGGCTGCGCCCCCTCGGGCACGGCGTTGCCGGAGAAGATCTCGGCCCCCTGCGCCTCGAGCGCGGCGGGGTCGAGCCCCAGCTCGGCGGCCAGCCCGTGGTTCAGCCGCAGCAGAAGCGGCGCCGGCGCCTGCGCCGCCTGCCAGTCGACATAGAGGCCGGGCAGATCACGGGCATAGCTGTTGTCGAAGGCGAAGTTCGGAGCGGGCATGCTGTCTCGCGAGGTAAGGGAGGGATCCCTCCGATATGGGGCCTGCCGGCAGATGCGGCAACCCGCGGAGGGTCAAAGCCCGGCGGAGCCGCTCGGCTGGCCGCGGCGCAGCAGCACCACATTGTCGCGCCGGATGGCCGCCGGCTGCCCCGGCGGATCGATCAGCCGCTTCTGCAGCCGCAGCAGGTCGAGGTCGCGGCGGGCGATCTCCGGCACCGCAGCGATGCAGAGGCCGAGCGCCGAGCCGATCAGCCCGGCCATCATCTTCTCGTGCCCCGGCGACAGCAGCAGCGCCACCCGTTCGGCCCCGGCGGCGGTCAGCACCAGGAGCCCCGCCGTGGTGATGCAGAACAGGGCGATCAGCCGGACGCAGCTCTGGCTACGCTCCACCAGCCGGCGGGTCAGCCGGCAGCGCCGCACCGGGTCGAGCCCGCGCAGGTCGGCGTCCAGCGTCGGCCCCGCCCGCAGCAGCAGCGCCGCGACGACGATCGCCTGCGCGATCAGCAGAGAGGGCAGCAGCCGGTCGAGCGCCGAAAGCGGCACGGCCAGGGCGAAGAGCAGGCCGATCGCCAGCGCGGTGAGGAAGAGGCGGAACCGGGTCATCGTCGTCCTTGCATGGGGAGCGGGGCGGGAGGACATAGGTGCGGTCTGAAGGCCGCGCTGTCAAACCCGCAGGCGCTGCGTCGGCGACAATGCGTCGTATGAGCCGCCGACGACCGGCAGGCCGCCGCGCATCTGCGGGATTTTCAAGGAAAAGTGGTCGGAGTGGAGGGAGCATAACCCGGTTTAGACTCAAGCCCATGATTCCTCTCAAACAACTGATATTGCTTGATTACTTTCGCCAAAACTGTAACACACGACTGTAACACACGGACCTTCCACATGGGGCAATCATGGCTCGTTTCAGTCACCTTCTGCGGCGTGGTGCCGCCTACTACGCCAGGTTGCGCGTGCCGCTGGATCTGGTCGAAGTCATAGGTCGGAAGGAGCTGGTGAAGTCCCTCGGGACCAAAGACGAAGGTGAAGCGAAGCGCCAGTTGTGGCCGCAGATCACGTCATGGCTGGCCGAGTTCGACGACCTGCGCGCCCGTCGGACCCTTGTCGCCGCCGACCGCGAGATCGCCGTCTGGGACCACTACAACGCCACGATGGAGCGCGACGAAGCAGAGCGTGAGCGCCTGCCCCAAGAGGCTGAGATCGCCGCCGCCGAAGCCGATGTGATCCGCCGGGCAGATCAGGGCGAGGTGGACTTGGCCGAACCGCTGGCGATTCTCGACGCGACCCTTGAGCTTCAGGTCAAACAGCAAGCACCTGCCCTAGCGTCTGAGGCTCGCACGGCGAAGCTGACCGACCTGCGCAAGCACTTGGTGAAGGGCGAGACGGATCTGGTCGCGCATGAGGTCAACGACTACTTGGCCCGCAACCGGCTTCTGGTGGATCAGGGAACGCCCGATTGGGTCAGTCTTGCCCGGCACATGATGCGGGCCGAGATCGAAGCTCTACAGCGCACCTTGGAGCGGGACCGGGGCGATTACACCGGCGTGCCCCGTGACCCCCTCGTCAAGCCGCCGAGCAGCGCGCCCCGCGCCGAGCAAGAGGTGGCGGCGGAGGGCGAGAGCATCGCCGAGGCGGTGGAGGCCTTCAGGAAGGAGAACCCGCGGAACGTCTCGAAGAGCAGGATCGACGAGGCCTGCCGGGACATCGGCATCTTCATGGAAACCACGGGCCACACATTCCCCGTCTCGAAGATCACGAAGAAGCATGTCCGGGAATGGAAGGCGCTGTTGATCAAATATCCGGTGCGGGCGACCGAGGTTGCCGCCTTTAAAGGAATGACAATCCGCCAGATCGTCGAAGCCAATGAAGACGCGAAGCGCCCCGTCCTGTCAGATCGGACGGTGAACCGCTACCTGTCCAGCCTCTCGTCGTTCTGCTCTTGGGCGGAGGCGAATGGCTACATCGCGAGCAACCCCTGCTCCGGGATGGCGCTATCGAAAGAGCGCGGCTCGAAGACCCTGCCCTTCAGCAGCGAGCAGATGAACACGCTGTTCGCCTCGCCGCTCTTCGCCGGTTGCGTGAACGATACCGAATGGCGGAACATCTCGCGCCCCGGCAAGGTGCTGATCCGAGATCATCGGTTTTGGGTGCCCCTGATCATGCTGTTCTCTGGCGCTAGACCGGGCGAGATCGCGCAGCTTTCTACCAGCGATGTGAGACAGGAGCATGGTCGCTGGATCATGCACGTCACCACTGAGGGCGAAGCCCACGAAGAGGGCAAGCAGGTGAAAACGGCGGGTTCAATGCGCGTAATCCCGGTCCACCCGCAACTCGTCAAGCTGGGCTTTCTCGACTACCACGCGCAGCGGATCGAAGCTGGCGATAAGCGGCTGTTCCCCGGCGCGAAGAGGAACGAGCGGGGGCAGATGATGGCCGATTACAGCCGCGAGTTCGGCAAGTATCTGGTGCGGCTAGGCCTGAAGACCGGACGCGGCCTGTCGCTCTACTCGTTCCGTCATGGGGCTACCGATGCACTTCGCCGCGCCGGATATCTCGATAATCAATTCGGCTTCATCTTGGGCCATGCAGAAGCGACCATGACGGGCCGCTATGGGATCATGCCCCAAGGGATGCTTGAACAGCGCGTCGATCTGATCAACGCCATTGCCTACCCCGGCCTAAAGATCGACCACCTTTCAAAAGATATAACATAACATTTTCCTTGTCGGCTGATTCGCGATGTGAGATTCTACTGTCAAGATAATTCTTGACAGGAAACGCGCGTGACCATCGGCCAGAAGATCAAGACCGCCTTCGGCTTCAAGACCGAGGAGAAGGCGTTCGGCTTGAACAGCCCCGAGGCGCTGGCGCTGTTCGCCGGGCAGCCCACCGCCACCGGGATGCACATCGGCCCCGGCAGCGCCATGCGCGTTCCTGCTGTCGCTTGCGCCACCGGGTTGATCGCCGAGACGGTCGGCACCCTGCCCGTGAAGCTGTTCAACCGCGCCGACAAGGCGACGGTGCGCGACCACGCCGCCTACCGTCTCATGCACGGCGAGGCGAACGAGTGGACCAGCGCCGAGGAGCTGCGCACTCAGCTCACCGCCGACGCTCTGCTGCACGACGCTGGCGGCTTCGCCCTTGTCGTGCGCGGTCTGGACGGCAGGCCGCTTGAGCTGCACCGGCTGAAGCCCGGCACCGTGGCGCTGCAAGAGGATACGGACGGGACGCCGTTCTATCGCGTCTCGACCAATTCCGGCAGCGAGTTGCACCCCTTCACCGACGTCTTGCACGTCCGGGCGTTCGGGGGCGTCGCACCGATCACCCTTGGCCGCGAGGCCATCGCGCTGGCTGTCGCGTTCGAAGCCCATATCGGCGACCTCTTCCGCAATGGCGGGCGACCCTCCGGCGTCATCACAAGCCCGAAAATCCTCGACGCCGAGGCGAAGAAAAAGCTGGCGGCGAGCTGGTTTAGCACCCACTCCGGGCGCAACGCTGGGGGTGTTGCGCTGCTTGATGAGGCGATGGGCTACACCCCGATTGCAACCTCGTTGAGTGACGCGCAGTTCGCCGAGAACCGGCTCGAACAAATCCGCGAGATCGCCCGCGTGTTTCGCGTCCCGCCGACGATGTTGTTCGAATTGTCGCGCGGGACGTGGAGCAACACCGAAGAAATGGCCCGGCAGTTCCTGTCCGTCACCCTGAAACCGTGGCTGACGAGCTGGTCATGGGCCTATGCGCGCTGCCTGCTGACCCCGGCGGAGCGAGCGCAGTTCTACTGCGAATTTGTCGTCGATGACCTCCTGACCACGAACCACGCTGCCCGCGCCACCGCCTACAGCCAATACCGGGCAATGGGTGCAATGAGTGCCAATGAGGTGAGGCAGGGCCTGAACCTGCCCCCGCGCCCCGAGGGCGACCAGTTGCAGAACCCGTTCACCACCAGCTCCGGCACCCCCGAGGCTGCCAACGACGCAGAAAGAGAAGCAGCATGAGCATCCGGCACACCGCGTTCTTCGGCGACGGCGAACATGTCTTCGCCCTTACTGACCAGATGATCGCCGAGCTTGAGCGCCTGACCGACACCGGGATCGGTGCGATCTATCAGCGCGTGGTCGCGGGCGCTTTCAGCATGATCGACCTGCCCGAGATCATCCGGCTTGGCCTGATCGGCGGCGGCACCGCTCCCCAGGACGCCGCCCGGCTCACCGACACCTACGCCCGCAATCGCCCGATGGCGGAGGTGTTCCCGCTCGCCCTCGACATCCTCGATGCGCGCTGGTCTGGCAGCCCTCAAGAACAAGAGGTTGCAGCATGAGCGACCGTATCGAGATCAAGGCCGCTCTGACCGTCGATGACGCGGGCGCGATCACCGGGATCGCGTGGCCGTTCGGCAGCCCGGATCGCGTCGGCGACGTGATCGAGAAGGGCGCATTCGCCACGGCCATGCTGCCCCTGCCGATGCTCTGGGCGCACGATCAGGGACAGGTGGTCGGCGTCTGGGATCAGATCGCCGAGACCGAGGCGGGCCTGACCGTAAAGGGCCGCTTGCTGGTGGACGACGTGGCCCGCGCTCGCGAGGTCCGGGCGATGATCCACGCGGGCGCAGTCTCCGGCCTTTCCATCGGCTTCGTGACCAGGACCGCCAGCCCGCGCGCCCGTGGTCGCACGATCACCGCGCTCGACCTGCACGAAATCTCCGTTGTTGCCGTCCCGTGTCATCCGGGCGCGCAGATCACCTCCATCAAAACTGCCGACCCGGCACCCCACCCCGAAAAGGAAAACGACCAATTGGAAAACGACGACCCCAACGCCCCGGCCAACGCGCCCCAGATCGACACGAAGGCCTTCGACGAGATCAAGGCCCGGCTCGACCGGATCGAAGCCAAAGCCGCCCGCCCGCAGGGCGTGATCATCACCGGCCCGGACCAGCCCGAGCGCAAGGCTTTCACCTCGTTCCTGCAAGGCGGCGACTTCGACCGCAAGGCC
>NZ_PZKG01000103.1 GCF_003034985.1 Cereibacter changlensis JA139 | reverse complement strand
ATGTCCAGATGCTGCCCGGCCTCCAGCGGCTCGCCGATGTCCTTCAGCCGCAGCGCCAGGCTGGCGTGCTGCACGCCTGGACGGCCGCCACCACGGGTCGGGAGGCCGATGTCTTCCTGCGGATCGAGAACCGCGGCGATGAGGAGGCGATGCTGACCGGGGCCTCGGTGGCCGAGGCGGGCCGCGTGGAGATCGTCGGCTTCGGCTTCCAGGAGGGCGCGGAGGTCTGGACGAGGCTGCCGTCGCTCCCGATACCGGCGAAGATCACGATCGAGCTCGAGCCGCACAGCCTGGCGCTGCGGCTGAAGGACATCGGCGAGCCGCTGGAGGCCGGGCAGCATCTGGACATGGTGCTCGAGTTCGGCGCGACGCGCCTCCCCGTCGAGGTGGAGGTGGGGCCGGCGGGGGCGACATCCCACAGCCATGCGGGCCATGACCATTGAGGGCGGCGACCCGTCGAGGCCCCGGCCATCCGGGCGGGGTTCGCGCGCTGGCGGGGGATGCCCGGCGCGCGGCCCGATCTGGTCAGCCGCTTCGGGCGTGGCCCGGCGATGTCGCTGCGGCGTCCGGTCGGCGCGGTTCTGGCCTAGGGGGGCGCGGGCGCGCTGCGAGTGGGGCGACCGGCTGCCGCTGACGGCGGGGCGGCCACCGGCGAGCCGGTGCTTGAGCGCGCCGGTCATCGGCAACGTCACCTTGGGACGGCTGTTCCGGCCGGCGGTGGGCCTGTGTGCAGCAAATTCATGACGGATGCACTCTTGCGCTCGTCTGCAGCAATCGCATATTTGATGCACACAAGTCAGGTGATGCGATGTCTGCCATTTCCCATTCCCGCGCCGCGCAGGTGGCCTATCAGGACCTCTTGCGCCTGCACCTCGACGAGGTGGCCTCGGACCTGATCGGCAGCGTCGAGGAGCGCTGCCGCAACGGGCGCATCTATCTCTATGACAAGTTCCGTCTCGGCACCGAGATGAAGAGCCGCTACCTGGGCGAGGGCTCCCCCGAGCTGCGGGCGCGTCTGGCGCGCAGCGCCGAGCTGAAGGCGCAGGGCGGGGACCGCAGGAAGACCATGGCGCGGCTGGCCCGGGTGCTGCGCGCCGAGGGGCTCATCGGCACGGATCGCGATACCGGCTCGCTGCTCCTGGCCTTCGCGCGCGCCGGGGTGTTCCGGCTGGGAGGGACGCTGGTGGGCACCGCGGCCTATGCCCTCTACCAGGGGGAGCTCGGCGTGCGGTTCGATTCCGAGGAGCTCGCGCAGACCGGGGACATCGATTTCGCCAGCTTCGAGCGCCTGTCGGTGGCGCTCGGCGACCGTGTCGAGGAGAGCCCCGGCGAGATCCTGCAGGCGCTGAAATTCGATCCGGTTCCGGGCGTGCAGGATCGCCAGATCTGGAAATGGCGGCAGAACCGGGGCGAGGCGATGGTCGAGTTCCTGACCCCTGCCTTCGGCGATGAGGGGGTCAAGCCGCTTCCCGCGCTCAAGGTCAGCGCACAGGGCCTCAACTACCTGAATTTCCTGATCGCGGAGCCGATCCCGGCGATCGCCCTCTATCGCTCCGGCGTGCTCGTGCGCATTCCGCGGCCCGAGCGGTTCGCGATCCACAAGCTGATCGTCGCGGATCGGCGGCAGGGCGGGCCGGATCAGGCGAAGGCGCGGAAGGATCGGGGGCAAGCGGCGTTCCTGATCTCGGTCCTTGCCGAGGACCGTCCCGATGACCTTGCCGAAGCCTTCGCGGATGCCCGGTCCCGCGGCCCGCGCTGGCGTGAGCGGCTGGAGGCGAGCCTGGCGCGGATGCCGGAGACCGCGGAGGTGCTGCGCGGGCTGATGTAGGGAGCGGCAGGCGCCCGGGGGGAGGGCGGTCGGGTCGGCGCGACCGGCTCGAATCCGCCAGGAAGCGGCGGCCCGGCCTCGGGCTGCGCCGAGACGGGCGGCGTCTCTCTGACTGCCGCCCGCTCGTCGGTGCTATTCGGGAAGCTGTTCGAACAGGGCGTCGAAGCGCTTCTTCGCCTTGCCCTTCTGCGGAACGGCAAGTGCGGCCTCCAGATTGACCGGGGCGCCGACCGCGATCAGCCCCACCATGCCCATCCCGGCATGCGGCGTGCATTTGATGCCGTAGAGGCCTTCCTCGGTGAAGGTGACCGAGACCTCCTCGCCCATCTTGCTCTTGAACGCCTCCGCCCCCTCCGGCAGCATGCCCTTGATGGTTTCGACATTGTGGCCCCGGTCGGTGGGCTGGAACACCACGGTGTCGCCGGGGGCGATGGCGGTGAAGCCGGGTTCGAACACCATGATGCCGTCGGCGCCCTTGTTGAGCATCTTCACCTCGAAGGTGGCGGCGGCGGAGGGGACGGACAGCATCAGGCCGGCGAGGGCGGCGGTGCAGAGGATCTTGAACATCTGGTTTCCTTTGATGTGTGTGGGGAAAGCCTAGGGGCTGTCGCGGCGCGGTTCTTTGCGCCGCCACAACCTTCGGGCGCGGTCAGGCGTTCGCCGTCCGCCGCGCCAGCTTGGGGCGAAGCAGCACCGGGCCGATGCGCCAGGCGAAGAGGCCGAAGCCCGCGACCCACAGCGCCGCGGCGATCCAGAGCCCGCCGATCCCGGCGATCTCCGCGTCGGGCAGGACAACCCGCACCAGCGCCGCCAGCGCCAGGCAGACGAAGCCCGTGGTGAGGAGGCGGCCCGCCTCCAGCGCCCGGCCGGTGTGGCCAAGCGAGGCGCGCATCATCACCGCGACCGTCATGCCGCCCGTCGAGCCGATGCCGAGCAGATGCATCCCGGTCGCCGTCGGCAGCAGACCCAGCCCGGCCAGGGCGGTCGCCAGAAGGCCGAGCGGCAGGAAGAGGTAAGCGAGATGCAGCATCAGGAGCAGCGGCGAAGGCCAGGTCCGCTCGCCGTGCCAGCGGGACAGCCGGAGGGCGTGCAGGACTGCCGCCGCCACGAGGCACAGGGCGCTGACGACCGCCTCGGGCCAGGCCGTCCAGAGCAGCATCGCCACGGCCGCCGCGATCAGGCAGATCCCGTCGAACCGGCCGAAGGGCGCGGGCAGCAGCGTCACGCCCTGCTTGACCATCCAGTTCCGGGTGAAGCTGGGAATGATGCGCCCGCCGATCAGCATGATCAGGAAGGCGACCACCGCGAAGCCCAGACGGCGGCCGATGTCGCTGCCGCCCGTCAGCATCGCCTCGAGGTGGAAGGTGACGTTGGCGGCCAGATAGATCCCGACCGGGATCACCACCTTCAGGTTGCCCCAGTTCTTTCCGGCGACGATCTCGGCGACCACCATCGCGGCGACCGCCGCCAGGAAGGCGGCGTCGATCAGCAGGACCATGAGCGGCGAGAGTCCGAAAGCCCCCGCGACCGCCAGCCTGCCGAGGCACCAGAGCACGACCAGCACGATCAGCGGCAGGCCGCGGGTCGGCATCCGCCCGGTCCAGTTCGGCACCGCGGTGAAGAGAAAACCCGCCAGCACGGCCGAGGTGTAGCCGAAGAGCAATTCGTGGATATGCCAATCCAGCGGCGCGAAGGGGCCGCCCAGCGTCAGCCGGCCGGAATAGGCCAGCATCCAGACCGGAACCACCCCCAAGGCGAGCAGCGCCGCCCCGAGGAAGAACGGCCGGAAGCCGTAGCTGAACAGCGCGGGGCCGGTGTAGTCGGGTTTGTTCACCATCTCTGCCTCCTTGGGGATGGAAAAAGGGCGACGCGAGGCCCGCGCCGCCCAAGGTGATCAGCCAGGGCTGGGACGCTCGCGGCTGCCTACGAAGCGCCGGCAAGCGGCAGGTTTCGTATCCGCCGGTTATAGGTTAGGCAGGACGGGCCGCTCGTTGTGCTGGCGCAACCTTCCGGACCGACCTTGAACAAGCTCGACGAAAGCCTTCTCAGCGCGCTGCCGCCCTTCAGCCGGCTGGACAGGGCGCAGATCCGCGCGATCCTCGATCTGGCGACGCCGCGCCGCTATGACGAGGGCGTGGCGGTCTTCGGCGAGGGGCTGGCGGCCGAGCGCTTCTTCCTGTTGCTGGACGGCACGATCCGGGTGATCCGCACCACCCCGGGCGGCGAGCAGATCATCGCGCTGCATATCGGGCCGGGGCAGCTGTTCGGCATCGCCCCCGCGCTCGGGCGCGACACCTATCCGGCGACCGCGATGACGGCGGCGGAATCGCTGGCGCTGTCCTGGCCGGTGCGGCACTGGGCGGAGTTCACCCAGCGCTATGACGGCTTCGCCACCGAGACCTACCGCACCGTCGGGGCGCGGCTGGGCGAGATGCAGGCCCGCATCACCGAGCTCGCCACCCAGCAGGTCGAGCAGCGGGTGGCGGCGGCGCTGTTGCGGATGGCGACCCAGTCGGGCCGCAAGGTGGCGACCGGGATCGAGATCGGCTTTCCGATTACCCGGCAGAACATCTCGGACATGACCGGCACGACGCTGCACACCGTCAGCCGCCTGCTCAGCGCCTGGGAAAAGCAGGGCATCGTGGAAAGCGCGCGCAGGCGCATCGTGGTGACGGCGCCGCATCAGCTGGTGATGTTGAGCGGGGCGGAAGGCTAGGCGGCGGGTGCATCGCCGAGATGTGGCCGGGCGAGCGGTCAGGCTGACCCGGCGCGCGGATCCGTGGCGGCAGCGGTCGCCATCGGCCCGGGGGGCAGGAAGCGGGCCTCGAGGGCGATGTCGGCCAGGGTGTGGGCGTCGAGCACATCGAGGAAGGCGGCGGTCGCATTCGACAGGATCGGCGGAATCCGGCACTGCGCCTCGATGCGGCAGCGCTGGCCGGTCTGGAAGCACTCGACCATCGCGAAATCGGCTTCGGTGGCGCGCACCACCGCGCCCAGCCTGATCCGGTCCGCCGGGGCGGCCAGCCG
The DNA here is from genome assembly GCF_003034985.1 of Cereibacter changlensis JA139. Classification (GTDB taxonomy): domain Bacteria; phylum Pseudomonadota; class Alphaproteobacteria; order Rhodobacterales; family Rhodobacteraceae; genus Cereibacter; species Cereibacter changlensis. The sequence continues at coordinate 9,109 of NZ_PZKG01000103.1, read as the reverse complement.
GTAGCCCCCGCTGCGGCCACGCTCGCCGTGCAGGAAGCCGGCGTGGGTCAGCAGCATCACCACCTTCTTCAGATGGCCCTGCGAGATGCCATAGACTGCCGCCGTCTCGGCGATCGTCACCCGCCGCCCCTCGGGCACCGAGGCCGCGAAGACGAGCACGCGCAAGGCATAGTCGCTGAATTTGGTCAGACGCATCGGTCCTCCGGTCTGGCTGGGTGTGACAGCCGCACCCGCGGCGGTCATTGACCTCCGTCAAGCATTGCCCTGCTGCGACCCGCCTGCAACCGGCTTTGTGACGCGGCTGTAAAAAGGATAGATCACATGACCTATATCAAGGTGAGGGTCGTGCGCCGCGTCTAGCAAGGCGGCATGACCTGTATCGTGCGCCTCTGCCTCTCCGCCCTGCTCAGCCTCGCGCTGACCGGCGCCGGCCTGACCGCAGGCCCGGAGCACGGCGGACCGATGCCGTGGCAGACCGAGATGGTGATCTGCTCCGGTGACGGCGCGAAGACGGTCACGCTGGATGCCGAGGGCAATGTCGTCGATCCGGCGGACTGCACCGGGCACGGCTGCCCCGACTGTCTGCAGCCGGGCCCGGCCCTCGCGCCGCAGGCCCTTGCCCGCCCGCTCCCGCCCGTCACCCGTTGCGAGACCTGCCTGCCGCGGCCGGAACGCCCCCTTGACCGCTCCGCCGTCACCGGGACGGCGCGCGGCCCCCCGTCCGAGGTCTGACCGATGCTGTTCTCCCTGGCCCTCCGCCTGCTGACCCTCTGCGCCCTCCTCTTCCCGCTCGCCATCGTCGGGCCGGCGCAGGCCGACACCCCTCTCCTGCCGCATTACCTTGCCGAGGTGCCCGCCGCCGAGCTGGTGCCCGGGGCCGACGCCTATGGGGCGCTGCGCGCCGACCTGCCGGCGGCTCCGGTGCTGCGCGGCGGCGAGACGGTGGCCTGGGCCTTCCTCACCTCGGATTTCGTCGGCACCACTGGCTATTCCGGCAAGCCGATCCATGTGCTCGGGGCTGTCAGTCTCGATGGCCGGATGGCCGGGCTGAAACTGGTGAAGCATTCCGAGCCCATCGTGCTGGTGGGCATCCCCGAGGCGAAGATCCGCGCGCTGATCGCCGGCTACATCGGTTTCGATTTCGTCGAGCAGGCCAAGGGCGGCGACCACGAGCTGAACATCATTTCCGGCGCGACCGTGACGGTGATGGTGATCGACGACTCCATCCTGCGCTCCGGGCTCCGGGTGGCGCGGGCCCTGGGCCTCGGCGGGCTGCAGGCCGAGGCCGCCGCGACCGGGCCGCAGCGCGAGCTGGCGCCCGACGCCAGCGCGGCGACCGATTGGCAGACGCTGCTGGGCGACGGCACGCTGCGGCGGCTGTCGCTGGACGTGGGCCAGATCAACGCGGCCTTCGCCGAACTCGGCGACCCTCGCGCCGCCGCGCGGCCAGAGCCCGGCGCGCCGGAGGCTGGCTTCATCGATGTCTATGCCAGCCTCGTCAGCGTGCCGGCCATCGGCCGCAGCCTGCTCGGCGAGGCCGAGGCCGCCAACCTGCAGGCCTGGCTGCAACCGGGCGACAGCGCGCTGATGCTGGCCGGGCGGGGCGACTATTCCTACAAGGGCTCCGGCTATGTGCGCGGCGGGATCTTCGACCGCTTCGTGCTGATCCAGGGCGATATCACCATCCGGTTCCGCGACAAGGAGCATCGCAGGCTTGGCGAGATCGCCGCAACCGGCAGGCCCTCCCTGCCGGAGATGGACCTGTTCCGCATTCCCGCCGATACCGGCTTCGACCCGACCGAGCCTTTCCGGCTGCAACTGCTGGTGCATCGCGCCGTCGGCCCGATCGAGAAGATCTTCACCACCTTCGACCTCGGCTACCAACTGCCGCCCGCCTATCTGCGGGAGTTGGTCGCGCCAGCCGCAGCCGTGAGCGATGAAGCCGCCGAACAGGCCGCCCAGTCCGAGCTCTGGCAGCGGATCTGGCGCGACAGCACGGTCGAGATCGCGGGCGTGCTGGCGATGCTGGCCGTGCTGACCGCCGCCTTCTTCTTCCAGTTCTGGGTCACGCGGTCTGACCGGTTGTTCTTCTGGTTCCGCATCGGCTTCCTGACCACGACGCTGGTCTTCCTCGGCTGGTACGCCAATGCGCAGCTTTCCATCGTCAACCTGATGGCGCTGGTCTCCTCGCTGATCACCGGCTTCTCCTGGCAGGCGTTCCTTCTGGACCCGCTGACCTTCATCCTCTGGTCCTCGGTCGCCGCCGCGCTGCTGTTCTGGGGCCGCGGCGCCTATTGCGGCTGGCTCTGCCCCTTCGGCGCGCTGCAGGAGCTGACCAACCGCCTCGCCCGGCTCTGCCGCGTGCCGCAATGGACGCTGCCCTGGGGGCTGCACGAACGGCTCTGGGCGGTGAAATACATCCTGTTCCTCGGGCTCTTCGCGGTCACGCTGGCCTCGGTCGACCGGGCCGAACAGCTGGCCGAGATCGAGCCGTTCAAGACCGCCATCGTGCTGAAGTTCGACCGGGCCTGGCCCTTCGTGCTCTACGCGCTGGTCCTGCTTGGGCTCGGGCTCTTCGTGGAGCGGTTCTACTGCCGCTACCTCTGCCCGCTCGGCGCGGCGCTGGCGATCCCGGCGCGGATCAGGATGTTCGACTGGCTGAAACGCTACCATGAATGCGGCAGCCCCTGTCAGACCTGCGCCAACGAATGCCCCGTCCAGGCGATCCACCCCACGGGCGAGATCAACCCGAACGAGTGCGTCAACTGCCTGCATTGCCAGGTGCTCTACCAGTCGAAGGCGAAGTGCCCGGTGGTCATCAAGCAGATGAAGCGCCGCCAGTCCATCGCCACGGCGCGGGACCTCTCGGACCCCGCCATCGCAAACCATCCCAACCTGAAGGAAAGACAAAATGTCTGACAGATCGGAAACCACAGGCATCAGCCGCCGCGGGCTGCTGGGCGCAACCGCCGGCGGAGCGATGCTGGGCGCCTTCGGCGCACCGCAGGCCGCGGTCCTGCTCGGCGGCGCCGGCGTGGCCACGGTGGCCGCCACCGGCACGGCCCGCGCCCAGGGCGCGCATGCCAACCTCGCCCCCGGCGAGCTGGACGAATACTACGGCTTCTGGTCCTCGGGTCAGACCGGCGAGATGCGCATCCTCGGCATCCCCTCGATGCGCGAGCTGATGCGGGTGCCGGTGTTCAATCGCTGCTCGGCGACCGGCTGGGGCAAGACCAACGAGTCGATCAGGATCATGACCGAGAACATGACCGACAAGACCAAGGCCTTCCTCGCCGCCAACGGCAAGACGGTGCACGACAACGGCGACCTGCACCACCTGCACATGTCCTACACCGAGGGCAAGTATGATGGTCGCTACCTCTACATGAACGACAAGGCCAACACCCGCGTCGCCCGGGTGCGCTGCGACGTGATGAAGACCGACAAGATCCTCGAGATCCCGAACGCCAAGGCGATCCACGGCATGCGTCCGCAGAAATGGCCGCGCACCAACTACCTGTTCTGCAACGGCGAGGACGAGACGCCGCTCGTCAATGACGGCAAGATCCTCGACGATCCGTCGCAATATGTGAACTTCTTCACCGCGGTGAACGCCGACGAGATGAAGGTCGCCTGGCAGATCATCGTCAGCGGCAACCTCGACAACGCCGAAGCGGATTACGAGGGCAAGTATGCCTTCTCGACCTCCTACAACTCGGAGATGGGCACCAACCTCGGCGAGATGATGGAAGCCGAGATGGATCACGTGGTGATCTTCAACCTCGCCGAGATCGAGAAGGGCATCGCCGCAGGCGACTTCCAGGAGCTGAACGGGGTCAAGGTTCTGGATGGCCGCAAGGGCCAGAACAAACAGTACACCCGCTACATCCCGATCGCCAACAACCCGCATGGCTGCAACATGGCGCCGGACCGCAAGCACCTCTGCATCGCCGGCAAGCTGTCGCCGACGGTGACGGTGATCGACGTGACGCGGATCGACGCGCTGTTCACCAGCGACGCGGATCCGCGCTCGGTCGTGGTGGCCGAGCCGGAGCTGGGTCTCGGTCCGCTGCACACCGCCTTCGACGGCGCGGGCAACGCCTATACCTCGCTGTTCCTCGACAGCCAGGTGGTCAAGTGGAACATCCAGAAGGCCATCGACGCCTACAATGGCGCGCAGGTCGATCCGATCCTCGACAAGGTCGACGTGCATTACCAGCCGGGCCACCTGAAGACGACGATGGGCGAAACGCTGGAGGCCGACGGCAAGTGGCTGGTCTGCCTGTCCAAGTTCTCCAAGGACCGTTTCCTGAACGTCGGCCCGCTGAAACCCGAGAACGACCAGCTGTTCGACATCTCGGGCGACAAGATGGTGCTGTTGCATGACGGTCCCAACTTCGCCGAACCGCATGACGCCATCGCGGTGCATGCCTCGAAGATGACCAACATCCGTTCGGTCTGGGATCGTCAGGACCCGATGTGGGCCGAAACCCGCAGGCAGGCCGAGGCCGACGGGGTGAACATCGACGACTTCACCGATGCGGTCATCCGCGACGGCAACAAGGTGCGGGTCTACATGACCTCGATCGCGCCAGCCTTCAGTCTCGAGAAGTTCACCGTGAAGGAGGGCGACGAGGTGACGATCATCTGCACCAACCTCGACGACGTGGACGACCTCACCCACGGCTTCACCATGGGTAACCACGGCGTCGCCATGGAGGTGGCGCCTCAGGCGACGGCTTCCGTGACCTTCGTCGCGGCCAGCCCGGGCGTCTACTGGTATTACTGCCAGTGGTTCTGCCACGCGCTCCACATGGAGATGCGTGGCCGGATGTTCGTCGAGCCGAAGGCAGCCTGACCATGTGGCGCCCCCTCCTCTGCCTGCTGCTTGCGCTGGCTGCCCCCGTGGCGGCGGCGGAACGGCTGGTGCCTGCCGAGGCGGGGGCGCTGCTGTCCGCCATTGCCGGGGCCGCTCCCGGCGACGTGCTGATCCTCGCGCCGGGCCGCCACGACGGCCCGGTGTTGCTCGACCGTCCGGTGACGCTGGACGGCAAGGGACAGGCGGTGATCGACGGTCACGGCCAGGGCAGCGTGATCCGGGTGACCGGCGACGACGTGACCCTGCGCGGGCTGGAGATCGTCGGCTCGGGCAGTTCGCATACCGACATCGACAGCGGCATCCGCCTGCTGAAGGGCGCCGAGCGCCCGCTGGTCGAGGGCAACCGGCTCATCGGCAATCTGGTCGGCGTGGACGTGCACGGGGCGACCGACGCCACGCTGCGCGGCAACACCATCGTCGGGCGGCGCGATGCGCATATGAACGCCCGCGGCAACGGCGTCTATGTCTGGATGGCTCCGGGGCTGCTGGTCGAGGGCAACGACATCCGCTACGGCCGCGACGGGATCTTCGTCAACGTCTCGCACCACAACACCTTCCGCAACAACCTGCTGCGCGACCTGCGCTTCGGGGTGCATTACATGTATGCCAACAACAACGAGGTGTCGGGCAACGTCTCGATCGGCAACCACCTCGGCTTCGCGCTGATGTCCTCGCATCACCTGACGGTGACGGACAACCTGAGCCTCGGCGACCGCAGCCACGGGGTGATGCTGAACGCGGTGAGCAACGCCGAGATCGCGGGCAACCTGGTGCGCGGCGGCGCCGAGAAATGCACCTTCATCTACAACGCGCAGCGCAATGTCATCCACGACAACCGCTTCGAGGGCTGCGCCATCGGCATCCACTTCACCGCCGGCTCCGAGAAGAACACGCTGACCGGCAACGCCTTCATCGGCAACCGTGAGCAGGTGAAATACGTCGGCTCGCGCGACATCGAGTGGAGCTTCGAGGGGCAGGGCAACTTCTGGTCGGATCACCCGGCCTTCGATCTGGACGGCGACGGCATCGCCGACGGGCGGTTCCGGCCCAACGACCTCATGGATCACATCCTCTGGTCCCAGCCCGCGGCGGCGCTGCTGATCGGCTCTCCGGCCGTGCAGCTGATCCGCTGGAGCCAGGCCAATTTCCCGGCGACCCTGCCCGGCGGCGTGCGGGATTCCTTCCCGCTGATGACGCCGGTGACGATCGCCGTCCCTGAACATATCGCCGCGATGGAGGCCGCCTCGCGGCCCGACTGGGCCAATGGAGCACTTGACGATGCAGAGCTTGACCCTCTCGGCGGTCACTAAGACCTATGACGGCGCGACGGCGCTGGATGCCGTCGGTTTCACCGTCGCCCCCGGCGAGCGCGTGGCGCTGCTGGGCCACAACGGCGCCGGGAAATCCACGCTGATGAAGATCGTGCTGGGGCTGATCCCCTGCGACAGCGGCCGGGTGGAGGTGCTGGGCCATGCCCCCGGCAGCACTGCGGCCCGGGCCGGCGTTTCCTATCTGCCGGAGAGCGCCGCATTCCACCCGGCGCTGACCGGGCTGGAGCAGCTGGAATACTATCTGCGGCTGCGCGGCGAAAGCCCGGCGCTGGCGATGCGCCTGTTGGAGCGGGTGAACCTCGGCGCGGCGGCGCGGCGGCGGATCGGCACCTATTCCAAGGGCATGCGGCAACGCGTCGGCCTTGCGCAGGCGCTGATCGGGCAACCGCAACTGATGGTGCTGGACGAGCCGACCAGCGGCCTCGACCCGGTGTCGCGCCGCGACTTCTACGCGATCCTGGACGAGCTGGCCGCGTCGGGCACCGCGATCCTGCTGTCCAGCCACGCGCTGACCGAGGTGGAGGCGCGGACCGACCGGATCGTCATCCTCTCCGGCGGCAGGCTGATGGCGGACGACACGCTGGCCGCCCTGCGGCACCGGGCGAGCCTGCCGATCCGCCTGCATGTCACCGCCCGCCCCGACACGGTGGCCACGGTCGCCGCGCGGCTGTCGGGCAGCCGGCGCAACGGCGTAGGCATCGACCTCTTCTGCGGTCACGACGACAAGCTGGCGCGGCTGGGGGACATCGCCTGGTTGGGGAGCCTGATCGAGGATGTGGAGATCGTGCCGCCCAGTCTGGAAGACATCTACAGCCACTTCAGCCGGAGGGCCGCCGAATGAGCCGCATCCTTGCCACCGCCGGGGCCGAACTGCGGATCGCCTTGCGCAACCGCTGGGTCGCCATCGTCGTCATCATGATGGCGCTGTTCTCGCTGGTGCTGGCCGCCGCCGGCAGCGGCGCCACCGGCGCGGTTGGGGCCGACCGGCTGTCGGTGACGGTCGCGAGCCTCACCAGCCTCGCCGTCTATCTCGTGCCGCTGGTGGCGCTGCTGATGTCCTTCGACGCCGTCGCGGGCGAGGTGGAGCGCGGCACGCTGGCGCTGGTGCTCGCCTATCCGATCACCCGGGCCGAGCTGCTCCTGGGCAAGTTCACCGCCCATCTGGCGATCCTCGCGCTGGCCATCGGCATCGGCTACGGCCTCGCCGCCGGCTCCGCCTTCGCCTTCGACCCGGAGGCCATGGCGGGCCTGCCGGCGCTGCTGCGGCTGTTCTGGACCTCGCTTCTGCTCGGCGCCGCCTTCCTCGGCATCGGCTACGCCCTCTCGGCCGTCGCCCGCCGTCCCGGCGCCGCCGCCGGTCTGGCCATCGGCCTCTGGCTGGTGCTGGTCGTGCTCTACGATCTGGGGCTGCTGGCCGCCGTGGTCGCCGACAGCGGCGGCGGCTTCACCACGCATGTCTTCCCCTGGCTTCTGCTGTGCAACCCGGCGGATGCCTTCCGGCTGTTCAACCTCTCCGCCTCTTCCGCCACCGCCGCGGCGGCGGGTGTCGCGGGCGCGGCCAATGCCATACCGCCGCTGCACGCGCTGCTGTCGATGCTGCTCTGGCCGCTCGCCGCCTTCGGGCTGGCGGTGGCCGCCTTCCGAAGGATCACCCCATGAAACGCCTGATGCTGATCGCGCTCCTCGCCCTGCCGGGATGCCGGGAAGAGGCCGCCAACCGCCCGTTGCCGGTGGCGCTGACCGCCGAGGCCGTGGGGCATTATTGCCAGATGGACCTGCTGGGCCACCCCGGACCCAAGGCGCAGGTGCATCTGGCAGGCGTCGAGGCGCCGCTGTTCTTCAGCCAGGTGCGCGACGCCCTCGCCTTCCAGCGGATGCCCGAACAGGAAGGCGCCATCACCGCGATCTATGTGAACGATATGGGCGCGGCCCAGAGCTGGCAGGAGCCGGGGGTGACCAACTGGATCGACGCCGAGAGCGCCGTCTACGTGGTCGGCTCCGCCGCCCGCGGCGGCATGGATGCGCCGGAGCTGGTGCCGTTTTCCAGCGAGACCGCCGCGCAGGGCTTTGCGGGGCGCGAGGGCGGCGCGGTGATGGCCTTCGCCGCCATTGGCGACCGCGACGTGCTGGAGCCGGTGGCCCCGGCAGAGGACAGCGACGAGGCAAGCTATGCCGACTCCCTCCGCCGGCTTTCGGATCGGAGGCAGAACTGATGCAGCTTTCCCGCCGCCGCTTCCTGACGCTCAGCGCCGCCCTGTTCGTCGCCAATCCGGCGCAGGCCGCGCCGCTCCACCGCGCCCGCGGTCAGGCGCTCGGCGCGACCGTGACGATCCTGCTCGCCCATCCCGACGCGCCACGCATCGCCGCCCGCGCGATGGCGGAGATCGCCCGGCTGGAGCGGATCTTCAGCCTCTACGATCCGGGTTCGGAGCTGAGCCGGTTGAACGCCGAGGCGCGGCTCGATGCCCCCTCCTTCGAGTTGCTGGATTGCCTGAGCCTCTGCGACCGGGTGCATGCGGCGACGGCGGGGGCCTTCGACCCGACGATCCAGCCGCTCTGGGCCAGCTACGCCCGGCATTTCGCTGAAGGGGCCGCGCCCGACGCCGGGACGCTCGAGGCGGAACGCCGCAAGACCGGCTGGCACAGGCTGCGGTTCGACGCGGCGCAGGTCCGGCTGGAGCCCGGCATGGCGCTGACGCTGAACGGGGTCGCCCAGGGGTTCATCGCCGACCGGGTGTCGGAGCTGCTGAAGGCCGAGGGGCTGGGGGACATCCTGGTGGACACGGGCGAGCTGCGCGCGCTGGGAGGCCATCCGGAGGGCGGCGACTGGCCGGTGGCGCTGGCCTCCGGCGAGGGTCTGACCCTGCGCGACATGGCGCTCGCCAGCTCCGCGCCACGC
>NZ_PZKG01000102.1 GCF_003034985.1 Cereibacter changlensis JA139 | reverse complement strand
CGCCCTTGGTCGCCGTCTCCAGCGCCGCCGCCAGCCCGGCGCGGTCCACCGGCGCATTGCCGAGCGACAGCGTCAGGTCGCGCTGCAGGCTGAGCCAGACCGGCTCGTCGGGCCGCTCCGAGGCCGGCGCGTTCGATCCGGGCAGGTCGACCGGCACGTCGACGGTGGAAAGCGGCGCCGCCACCATGAAGATGATCAGCAGCACCAGGATGACGTCGATGAACGGCGTCACGTTGATCTCGTGATTGACCTCCAGCTCGTCGCCGCGCGACCGTCCGCCCGCCATGGTTCAGACCTCCCTGCCGGAGAGCTGCCCGGCGCGGCGGTAGTCGAGATCGCGGCTCAGCATCCGCTCGACCCCGGCGCCGGCGTCGGCCAGCGACACCTTCCAGCCGGCGATGGAGCGCACGAAGTGGTTGTAGATCACCACCGCCGGGATCGCCGCGACAAGGCCCATCGCGGTGGCCAGCAGCGCCTCGGCGATGCCGGGGGCCACGACGGCGAGGTTGGTGGTCTGGCTCTCGGCGATGCCGATGAAGGCGTTCATGATGCCCCAGACGGTGCCGAACAGCCCGACGAAGGGCCCGACCGAGCCGATGGTCGCCAGGAGGCCGATGCCGCGCCTCAGCCGCTCGCCGGCCTGCACCTCGACCCGCTCGACGATCGAGCGCACCCGTTCCTTCACTCCCTCCGGCCCGGCTCCGTCGAGCGCGGCCTCCGAGGCGCGGAACTCCTCCAGCGCGGCGAAGGCCATGAAGGCCGCCGGGTCGCGCCGCTTGCCGAGGCTCTCGGCCGCCGCCTGCAGCGTCACCGCCTCGCGGATCCGCCCGGCCGACCGATTCAGCCGGCTGCGCGCGATCCGGAGCTCGATCGCCTTGAACAGCAGCACCGTCCAGGTGACGAAGCTCGCCAGCACCAGCAGGATCATCACCGCCTTCACCACCGGATGCGCCGCCTGATACATGCCCCAGGCCGAAAGGTCATGCACCGGCCCCGCTGCCGGCGCCTCGGGCAGGGCCTGCGGCGCCGGCAGCGGGGGCTGCTCCACCGTCGTCTCCATCGGGGTGGCGGGCGCGGTTTCGGCTGGGATTTCTTCGGCGGCTTCGGGCGCAGTCGCCGGGGCGTCCGGCGCGGCGGGGGGCGGCGCAGGCTCCGGCGTCGGGGTCGGAACCTCGGCGGGCAGGGCGGGGGCGGTCTCGGTCGCCTCGGGGGCCGGCTGGCCGAGCGCGGGCGCGGAATCGAAGACCTGCGGCGCGTCGCTCTGCTGGGCGGCGACCGGCGACAGCAGGGACAGCGAGACGACACCGGCGACGGCCAGAGCGAGCGGGGAGAGGGAGAGACGAGCCATCGGGGCCTTCCGAACAGGAAACAGCGCCGGGGCGCCTGCAAGGTGAATGGCTGGCGATCCCCGGCAAGCCGGAGTCGCGGGCTGAGGCTGCATTACCCTATGTTGAGCGAAACAGTCAAGTTTGCCCGGCCGGTTCCCGGCGCGCGGTTTCGTCGCCGTCGGCCAAGGGAAATGCAGCTAATGGCTTGCATGGCCCCTCTGCTTCCTTCTAGACCTTGCACTGTTCTCAGGGCGGGGCGCAATTCCCCACCGGCGGTGACAGCCCGCGAGCGCCTGCCGATGGCAGGGTCAGCAGATCCGGTGGAACTCCGGGGCCGACGGTATAGTCCGGATGGAAGAGAACGGCCGGGACCCTGCGCAGGCAGGGCCCTTGTCGTGCGCGCCTCGGGACCGTTTGGACTTTGCAAAGGATGGTTCCATGTCCCACCCCCTTCGGATCGCCTTCATCAAGGCACGCTGGCACGCCGAGATCGTCGATCAGGCGCTGGATGGCTTCACCTCCGGCATGGCCGAGGCCGGCCGCGAGATCGCGCTGACCACCCATGACGTGCCGGGCGCCTTCGAGATGCCGCTTCTGGCGCAGAAGCTGGGCCAGAGCGGCCGCTTCGATGCCATCGTCTGCGCGGCGCTGGTGGTGGATGGCGGCATCTACCGGCATGATTTCGTGGCGCAGGCCGTGGTTTCGGGGCTGATGCAGGCGCAGCTGGCGACCGGCGTGCCGACCTTCTCGGTCTCGCTGACCCCGCATCACTTCCAGCCGACCGAGGAACACATCGGCTTCTTCAGGGCGCATTTCGTCAAGAAGGGCGCCGAGGCCGCCCATGCCGTGCGCATGATCGCCGATCTGGAGATCTGACATGCCCGCCTTCTCCTTCCTGACGGCGACGGAAATCCTGTTCGGACGGGGGCAGGCAGCCGAGGCCGCGCCGCGTGTGGCCGCGCTGGGCAAACGGGTCGCCCTGCTGCAGGGCGCCGGGGCGCAGCGGGCCGACTGGCTGGCCGCGGCGCTGGAGGCCGAGGGCTGCACCGTCACCCGGATCTCCGTCCCGCGCGAACCGGACGTGCCGCTGATCGAGGCGGCGCTGGCCGAGGCGCGGGGGGCGGAGGTGGTCGTCAGCCATGGCGGCGGCGCGGTGATCGACGCCGGCAAGGCGGTGGCGGCGCTGCTGCCCGCGCCGCGGCCAATGCTCGACCACCTGGAGGTGGTGGGGCTGGGCCTGCCGCTGGACGTGCCGCCCTTGCCCTTCATCGCGGTGCCCACCACGGCGGGCACCGGGGCCGAGGTGACGCGCAACGCGGTGATCGGCGTGCCCGAACACCGCCGCAAGGTCTCTCTGCGCGACCCCCGCATGTTGCCGCGGCTCGCCATCGTCGATCCGGCGCTGACCGACGGGCTGCCGCGTCCGATCACGCTGGCCTCGGGGCTCGACGCGATCACCCAGGTGATCGAGCCCTATATCTGCACCCGCGCCAACCCGCTGACCGACGCGCTCTGCCGCGACGCGATCCCGAAGGGGTTGGCCGCCTTGCAGGTGTTGATGGCGCGGGAGGATCCGGCGGCGCGCGATGCGATGGCCTGGGTCAGCCTCTGCGGCGGGCTGGCCTTGGCCAATGCCGGGCTGGGGGTCGTGCATGGGTTGGCGGGGCCGCTGGGCGGGCTGACCACCGCGCCGCATGGAGCGATCTGCGGCGCGTTGCTGCCGCATGCGCTGACGCTGAACCGCGCCAAGGTGACCGATCCGGCGCTGGCGGCGCGGATCGAGGAGGTGCTGGGCTGGATCGGCGCGGCCTTCGACTGCCCGCCGGATCAGGCCACGGCGGCGCTGGCAGAGTGGGCGGGCGAGCATGGCTTGCCGGGGCTGTCGGGGCTGGGGGTCTCGGCCGAGGATCGCGCGGCGGCGGCCGGGGCGGCGGCGAGCTCGTCCTCGATGAAGGCGAACTCCGCCGTGCTGAGCGAGGCCGACCTGCGGGCCCTGCTCGACGCGGCGGGGTGAGGCGGGCGCGCGGCGCCCGCCCGGTGGGTCAGAGGATGGACTGGCCGGTGGCGGCCCAGTCCTTGGCGAACTGGTCGAGACCCTTGTCGGTCAGCACGTGGTTCGCCAGCCCCTTGATCACCCCGGCCGGGATGGTCGCCACATCGGCGCCGGCGAGGGCGGCTTCGCGGACGTGGTTCGCGGTGCGGATCGAGGCGGCGAGGATCTGGGTCTCGAAGGCGTAGTTGTCGTAGATCTGGCGGATGTCGCGGATCAGCTCCATCCCGTCGATGTTGATGTCATCGAGCCGGCCGATGAAGGGCGAGATGTAGGTCGCGCCGGCTTTCGCGGCCAGCAGCGCCTGATTGGCCGAGAAGCAGAGCGTGACGTTGGTCTTGATGCCGTTCAGCGTGAAGTGGCGGCAGGCCTTCAGCCCGGCGAGGGTCAGCGGCAGCTTCACCACCACGTTCGGCGCGATCTTGGCCAGATGCTCGCCCTCGGCCACCATGCCGTCATAGTCGATCGAGGCGACCTCGGCCGAGACCGGGCCGTCGACGAAGGCGCAGATCTCGGCGATCACTTCCTTGAAGTCGCGGCCCGATTTGGCGATCAGCGAGGGGTTGGTGGTGACGCCATCCAGCAGGCCGTATTCGTGCAGGTCGCGGATCTCGGAGACGACGGCGGTATCGACGAAGAATTTCATGTCAGCTTTCCTTGGATTTCTCCGGTCCCGGGAAGGATCGGCGTTGCCCTTTATCTAGCGATTTCACAGTGAAATCACAAGTAAAATAACAAAATAACGTCGATATTGTTGTTATTGGGAGGCAACCTGTTATAACCCGGACAAAAGCGGGGTATCGGTGTGAGACGCGGCGAGCGCAGGAAGGCCATCCTCGACCTGCTGGTGGAACAGCGGACGGCGGATCTCGACGATCTGGCGACGCGCTTTGCCGTGTCGAGGATGACCATCCACCGGGATCTCGACGATCTGGAGCAGGAAGGCCTGCTGCGGAAGGTGCGCGGCGGGGCCACCATCGAGGCCGGCACCCAGTTCGAAAGCGATTTCCAGTTCCGGGCCCGGCAGAACGGCGAGGCCAAGGACCGCATGGCGGCGGTGGCGCTGGAGCTGATCGAGCCGGGAATGACGGTGATGGTGAACGACGGCTCCACCGCGGCGATCCTGGGCGCGCTGCTGCCCGAGAAGCGGCCGCTGACCGTCATCACCAACAACGCCGCGGTGCTCGATCGGCTGAAGGGCGAGCCGGGCATCAAGCTGATGGCGCTGGGCGGGGTGTTCTCGGCCAAGTTCAACGCCTTCTTCGGCGTCGTCACCGAGGATGCGCTGGCGCGGCTGAAAGCCGACATGGCGATCATCTCGGTTCCGGCGGTGGCGGGGCGGCAGGCCTTCCACATGGACGAGGAGGTGGTGCGGGCCAAGCGGGCGATGATGGCGGCGGCGGTGCAATCCTGTCTTCTGGTGAACCACCAGCGCATCGGACGCAGCGCCCTGCATGTGCTGGCCGATCTGGCGCAGTTTTCCACGGTCATCACCGATGACGACCCGGCCCCCGAGGCGCAGGAGGCGCTGGCGCGCGAGGGCATCGCCCTGCGCATCGCCCGGCCCGGGTGATCCGCCGCGCCCTGCGGGGAAAGCCGGCGGCAGGGCTGTTGACACCGCCGCGACCGGCTGTATAAGCGCGCATCCCCGGGTTCTGCCCGGGGTTTTCATTGGTGTTGGTGGACCCCGCGAGGGGAACCCTGTCGAAGCGCAAGCTTAGAGGACAACGCCCTTCGTGACGCCCCGAGATTCGTTGACGGGCAGGAAAACCTGAAGGAGATCAGCCGTGACGAAACGCACGTCTGCCAAGCATAAAATTGACCGCCGTATGGGCGAGAACATCTGGGGCCGTCCGAAGTCCCCGGTGAACAAGCGCGAATACGGCCCCGGCCAGCACGGCCAGCGCCGCAAGAACAAGCTTTCCGACTTCGGCACGCAGCTGCGCGCCAAGCAGAAGCTGAAGGGCTACTACGGCGACCTGACCGAAAAGCAGTTCCGCAAGATCTTCGCCGAAGCCGAGCGCGTGAAGGGTGACACCGGCGAGATGCTCGTCGGTCTGCTCGAGCGTCGTCTGGATGCGATCGTCTACCGCGCCAAGCTGGTTCCGACCATCTTCGCCGCGCGCCAGTTCGTGAACCACGGCCACGTCACCGTGAACGGCGTCCGGGTGAACATCGGCTCCTACCGCGTCAAGGAAGGCGACATCATCGCCGTCCGCGAGAAGTCGCGTCAGCTGGCCATCATCCTCGAAGCGATCCAGCTAACCGAGCGCGACGTGCCGGACTATCTGGAAGTCGACAACTCCAAGCTGACGGTGAAATTCGTCCGCACCCCGAGCCTGGGCGACGTGCCCTATCCGGTGGTGATGGAACCGAACCTCGTCGTCGAATTCTACGCCAAGAACTGATCCGGCTTTTCGCTCGGATCCGGGGCCGTCGCGGGAAACCGCGGCGGCCTTTTGCGTTTGGGGGCTGCTGTCAAGGGGCGGGGCGCTGCCTGCGCAACTTCGCGCTGGCCAGAGCCTGCCCCGGCGGCTAGAACCCGCAGGCACGAGAGGTGACCCATGTCCGACGCAATCCGACCGCAGCCCGGTATCCTTGACATCGCCCTTTACGAGGGCGGCAAGGCGCATGTGGCAGGCATCAGCAATGTGCTGAAGCTGTCTTCCAACGAGAACCCCTTCGGCCCCTCGGCCAAGGCCAAGGAAGTCTTCCTGCGCTCGGTCCATTCGCTGCACCGCTATCCCTCGACCGACCACGCCCCGCTGCGCCAGGCCATCGCCGAGGTGCACGGGCTCGACCCCGACCGGGTGATCTGCGGCTGCGGGTCGGACGAGATCATCACCTTCCTGATGCAGGCCTATGCCGGGCCGCGCGACGAGGTGCTGTTCACCGAGCACGGCTTCCTGATGTACCGCATCTCGGCGCTGGCCGTGGGGGCGACGCCGGTGGAGGTGCCGGAGCGCGAGCGGACGACGGATGTCGATGCGCTGCTGGCGGCCTGCACGCCGCGGACGCGGCTGGTGTTCATCGCCAACCCGAACAACCCGACCGGCACGATGATCGGCGCCGCCGATGTGGCGCGGCTGGCGGCGGGGCTGCCGCCGCAGGCCATTCTGGTGCTGGACGGGGCCTATGCCGAATATGTGCCGGGCTTCGACGCCGGGCTCGCGCTGCTCGAGGGGCGCGGCAATGTGGTGATGACGCGGACCTTCTCGAAGATCTACGGGCTGGGCGGTCTGCGGATCGGCTGGGGTTACGGGCCGAAGCCGATCATCGATGTGCTGAACCGGATCCGCGGGCCGTTCAACCTGTCGACCACGCAGCTCGATGTGGCCGAGGCGGCGGTGCGCGATCAGGATCACGTGGCGAAATGCCGGGCGGAGAACGCGCGCTGGCGCGTCTGGCTGGCCGAGGCGCTGGCCGAGATCGGCGTGCCTTCGGACACCTCGATGGCCAATTTCATCCTCGCCCGCTTCGCCGATGCCGAGGAGGCGGAGGCCTGCGACAATTTCCTGCAATCGCAGGGGCTGCTCGTGCGGCGGGTGACCAGCTACAAGCTGCCGCATTGCCTGCGCATCACCATCGGCGACGAGGCCTCGTCACGCCGGGTCGCCCATGCCATCGCCCAGTTCAAGGGGCTGCGCTGATGGCGATCTACCAGCGGGTGGCGCTGATCGGGCTCGGGCTGATCGCCTCGTCGATGGCGCATGCCATGCGGCAGGGCGGGCTGGCGGGCGAGATCGTCGGCCATGCCCGCAGCGCGGAAACGCGGGCGGCGGCGCTGGAGATCGGGATCTGCGACCGGGTGTTCGAGACGGCGGCCGAGGCGGTGGTCGGTGCGGATCTGGTGGTGCTGGCGGTGCCGGTGGGGGCGATGGGCGAGATCGCCGCCGAGATCGCGCCGCATCTGGCTGCGGGCGCGACGGTGACGGATGTGGGGTCGGTGAAGCAGGCGGTGATTGCCGCCGTGCAGCCGCATATCCCGGAAGGCGTGCATTTCATTCCCGGGCATCCGCTGGCGGGGACCGAACATTCCGGCCCGCGCTCGGGCTTCGCCACGCTGTTCCGCAACCGCTGGTGGCTGCTGACCCCCTGCGAGGGCGCCGACCCCGGGGCGGTGGCGCGGCTGCGCAGCCTGCTGGAGGCGATGGGCGCCAATGTCGATACGATGGACGCGCCGCACCATGACCTCGTGCTGGCGGTGACCAGCCACACGCCGCACCTGATTGCCTATACGATGGTGGGCGTCGCCGACGACCTGCGGCGGGTGACGGATTCGGAGGTGATCCGCTATTCGGCGGCGGGTTTCCGCGACTTTACCCGGATCGCGGCCTCGGACCCGACGATGTGGCGCGACGTGTTCTTGACAAACAAGGAGGCGACGCTCGAAATCCTCGGGCGGTTCACCGAGGAGCTGTTCGCGCTGCAGCGGGCGATCCGGCTGGGCGACGGCGACCATCTTCACGAGTATTTCACCCGGACCCGTGCGATCCGGCGTGGCATTATCGAGGCGGGACAGGATACAGCGGCCCCGGACTTCGGGCGGTCTTCCGAGACCGCGACCGGGCCGGGACCAAAAGCGAAAGGCTGACCGGATGCGGAATCTCCTGGCCACGGCGGCCCTTTGCGCGATGACGGCAGGCGCCGTCTCGGCCAGCGCCCCCGAAGCCTCGCTCCGCCCGATGCCGCGCCCCGCCGCCGTCGAGACCGTGGTGCAGGCGGCCGTCGTCTCTGCCCGCCCGCGCGCCCGGCCGGCGCTGCCGGCGGACCTGCTGGCCGAGGCGCCCGAGGCGCCGGTGCTGGCCCATGCCGGTCCTGCGTTGGCCCCGGCGGCGCAGAAGCCCGGGATCTTCGCCAACATGTTCCGCCCCAAGCCCCGCCCGCCCGAGCAGGTGGTGGCCGCCGCCGCGGTGCGGGTGCGCCCCGGCGCGGCGCTGGTGCAGCCACGCAAGGGATCGGTTTGCGGTGATCCATCGATCCGCGGCGAGGTGCTGGCCCCGATCACCGGCAAGCTGCGCGGCTGCGGCATCGACGAGCCGGTGAAGATCACCTCGGTCGACGGGGTGAAGCTGAGCATGGCGGCGACGGTCGACTGTTCCACCGCCAAGGCGCTGAAGACCTGGATCAACCGGGGGCTGCGCCCGGCGATGGGCGAGGTGATGGCGCTGCAGGTGGCGGGGGCCTATACCTGCCGCAGCCGCAACAACCAGAGCGGCGCGCCGATCAGCGAGCATGGCCGGGGCAAGGCGATCGACATCTCGGGGATCACGCTGGCCAGCGGCAAGACCGTGACGGTCGAGGGCGGCTGGCGCAGCAAGGAGGGCCGGGGCATGCAACAGGCGCACAAGGCGGCCTGCGGCATCTTCGGCACCACGCTGGGCCCCGGGTCAGACGGGTTTCACGAGGACCATCTGCATTTCGACACCATCCCCCGCCGCAAGGCCTACTGTCGCTGAGCCAGACGCGGCGCCGGGCCGAGCGGCAGCGGGCCGAGGCTCATCCGCCCGTCGGCGAAGATCAGCGGCACGTCGAGCTTTTCCGCATCCGCCGATTGCGCGGCCATGATCCCCAGCATCCGCTCCCATGTCGGCGCGACCTCGGGCTTGATCAGCTCCAGCGCCACGGCGAGGCGGATCGCCTTGCGCCAGTTCTCCAGCCGGAAGTCGATGCGGCCCTCGGGGAGGCCGTCCTGAACCGTCAGCCCGCCCGAGGCGAAGAGCTTCAGGTCGCCCCAGGCGATCAAGGTTTCGTTCAGATCGAGGCTGGCGAGCTCTGGCCGGGTCTCGCCGGCGTGGCGGTCGAGCGGCGCGGTGAAGCCGAGGATCGCCGAGAGCTTCACGCTGTCGATCACCTCGGGCAGCTCCGCCTCCGTCGCCGCCGACAGCAGGCTGGCGTCGGGGGCGAGGGCGGTGATGTCGAGCCCGATCTCGTGCCGTGCCGGATCGTCGTCGATCTGCCGGGTGGCGAAGCGCGCCGCGCTGGCGGCGACCGACCAGCCGAGGCTGGAGCGCGCCGCCAGCCCCTCGCCGGCGATGGCGATGCGGTCCAGCGCCAGCGCGGGCGAGGGCTTCACGATCAGGCTGCCGCGCAGCCGGGTCGAATCCAGCGTGATCTGCTGCCCGGGGGCCAGGATCGTCTGGGTGTTGGGCAGGGCGGCGATGACATGCCAGGGCTTGTAGGTCAGGCTGAACACCTGGGCGAAGGGCGCGCGCCAGCCGAAGCCGCTGGCCGGGTCTTCCAGATGCGGCTCGGTCACCGTCAGGTCGAAGCGGCTGGGGAAGCCCGCGACATCGAGGCTCTCGCGCTCGGCGATGCGGCCCTGCGCCGCCTGGCTGGCGAACCAGGCCTCGGCCGAGCGCTCCAGCGCGCGGGAGCCGACGAACCAGTAGCCGCCCCAGAGGACCGCCGCCACGAGGACCAGGGTGAGAACTGCGCGCATGCCGGGGCCTTTCCATCCGTCTGAAGCTGATGTTTACAGGGACGCAGGCAAAAGGAACAGGCATGGAACGGCTTTGGGTCTTCGGTTACGGCTCGCTGATCTGGAACCCCGAGTTCCCGGTGGCGCAGGCCGTGGTAGCGCGGCTGGACGGCTGGCATCGCAGCTTCTGCATGCGCTCGATCCACCATCGCGGCAGCGAGACCGATCCGGGGCTGGTGCTGGCGCTGGACCGGGCCGAGGGGGCGCGCTGCGACGGCGTGGCCTTCGAGGTGGAGGCGGGGGCCGAGGCGGCGACGCTGGCCAGCCTGCGCGAACGCGAGCTGATCTCCTCGGCCTATCTGGAGATCCGGCTGCCGGTGACGCTGGCGACGGGGGGCACGGTCGAGACGCTGGCCTATGTGATCGACCCGGCCCATGCGCAATATTGCGGCGGGCTGGCGCTGGAGGAGCAGGCGGCGATCATCGCCCGCGCCAGAGGCGGGCGGGGGCCGAACCGCGACTACCTGTTCAACACCGCCGAGCATCTGGAGAGCCTCGGCATCGCCGATCCCGACCTGCGATGGCTGGCGGCCCGGGTGCGCGAATTGGGCAACGCCCCGGCCTCTTGATTTCTTTGCCGGTTGGCAGTCGCCGGCGGCGCGCCTATTGTCCGGGGAAAGTTACAAGGTTCGTCGGCGCTTGATGGAAAAGACCACCTCGGCTCATCCCCATTTCACCCAGCCGGTGAGACAACTGCTGGTGATGCTCATCGTCACGGCGCTGGTCGGGACCGGCATCGCGCTGGCCTATGCCCAGCTGCTGGGCCTGTTCATGGCCAAGCCCTGGCTGAACGGCTTCATCGCGCTGGTCTTCCTTTTGGGCGTCGGCATCTGCTTCCTGCATGTCTTCCGGCTGATGCGCTCCATCGACTGGCTGGAGGATTTCGTGCGCCAGCGCCCGGGGCAGGGCATCGCCCCGGCCCCGAACCTGCTGGCGCCGCTGGCCGCGCTGCTGCGGTCGCGCGGGGCGCGGATGCAGTTGTCCTCGACCAGCTCGCGCTCGATCCTCGACTCGGTCGCGACCCGGCTGGACGAGCAGCGGGATGTCACGCATTACCTCGGCAGCCTGCTGATCTTCCTTGGTCTTCTGGGCACCTTCTACGGCCTCGCCACTACCGTGCCGGCGCTGGTCGAGACGATCCGCTCGCTGTCGCCGAAGGATGGCGAGACCGGGGTCGATGTCTTCGCCAAGCTGATGGGCGGGTTGGAGGATCAGCTGGGCGGGATGGGCACGGCCTTCTCCTCCTCGCTCCTGGGGCTCGCCGGATCGCTGGTCGTCGGCCTGCTGGAGCTGTTCGCCGGCCACGGCCAGAACCGCTTTTACCGCGAGCTGGAGGAGTGGCTGTCGACCATCACCAAGCTCGGCTATGCCGGGCCGGATGGCGAGGCCACCGATCAGGGCGCGATTGCCGGCATCCTGGAGCAGATGGCCGGGCAGATGGACACGATGCAGCTGCTGCACGCCCAGTCCGAGGCCAACCGCACGCTGGTCGACGAGCGGATCGGCGCGCTGGCCGTGGCGGTGGAGCGGCTGGCCGGCCAGCTGGAGAGCGGCAGCTCGGGCCAGACCACGGCGCTGGATAGGCTGGCCGACGGGCAGGAGCGGCTGATCGCGGCGCTTGGGTCGGCGGAACATGCCGCGCTGTCGGATGCGGAAAGCCGGATGCGGCTGCGCTCGATCGACGTGCAGCTGCTGCGCATCCTCGAGGAGATCGCGGCGGGCCGGCAGGAAGCCGTGTCCGACGTGCGCAGCGACCTCGCGGCGCTGACCGGCGCGGTGCGGCAGCTGTCGCGCGGCGCGGTCGGGCGGAGCTAGGCCATGGCCCTGCTGCGACGGGGAGGGCGGCGCGAGTCCAACATCTGGCCCGGTTTCGTCGATGCGATGACGGCGCTGCTCTTGGTGCTGATGTTCGTGCTGACCATCTTCCTCGTCGTGCAATCGGTGCTGCGCGAGACCATCACCACCCAGGACAGCGAGCTCGACTCGCTCACCAGCCAGATCGCCAGCCTCGCCGACGCGCTGGGGCTGGAGCGGCAGCGCAGCGAGGATCTGGCCGCCGAAGTCACCCAGCTCGGCACCGACCTGACCGCGGCGCAGAGCGAGGGCGAGCGGCAGGCCTCGCTGATCGCCACGCTGACCAGCACGCTGGCGGCGCGCGAGAGCGACCTGCAGGCGGCGACGGCGCGGGTGACCTCCTTCGAGGCGCAGGTGGCGACGCTGCTGGCCGACCGCGACAAGGCGCGCGGCGAGGCGACGGCGCTGACCGCGACGGTCGAGGCGCTGAAGGCGGCGGAGGAACGGCTGATCTCGGAACAGGAGGCGTTGCGGCTGGCGCTGGCCACGGCGCGGACCGAGATCGACGCGGGCGCCGAGGCGGCGCGGCTGGCCGCGGCCCGGCGCGAGGCGCTGGATGCGCTGGTGGCCGAGCTGCGCAGCAAGGTGACCGAGGGCGAGACGGCGCTGACCGCGACGAAGGCCGAGCTGGCCGAGGCGCAGACCCGGCTGACCGAGGAGGAAGAGGCGCGGCTGGCCGACGCCGCCGCCGCCGAGGCGCTGCGGGCGCGGCTGGCCTCTTCGGACAGCGAGCTGACGGCGATGACACTGGCGCTGGAGGAACAGCGCAAGCGGGCCGAGGAGACGCTGACCCTTCTGGCCGCGGCGCAGACCCAGGCGGCGCAGGCGGCGGCGGGGCAGGACCAGCGGCAGGCGCTGCTGGCCGCGGCGCAGGAGGCGCTGTCGAAGGAACAGGCGCAGACCCAGGAGAGCGCCCGGCGCGTCGCGCTGCTGAACGAGCAGATCTCGGCGCTGCGGGCGCAGCTCGGGTCGCTGCAGGGGCTTCTGGATGCGGCGGCGGAGCAGGATGCCGCTTCCCAGGTGCAACTGCAGGCGCTGGGGACCCAGCTGAACTCGGCGCTGGCGCAGGTGGCTTCGGAACAGCGGCGGCGGGCCGAGCTGGAGGAGGCCGAGCGCAAGCGGCTGGAGGCCGAGACGGCCAATCTGGAGAAGTTCCGCTCGGAATTCTTCGGACAGCTGCGGCAGGTGCTGGCCGGGCGCGAGGGCGTGCGGATCGTCGGTGACCGCTTCGTCTTCTCCTCGGAAGTGCTGTTCACCGCGGGGTCGGCCGACCTCTCGCCCGAGGGGCGGGCGCAGATCCAGCGGGTGGCCAGCACGCTGATGGAGGTGGCGGGGGAGATCCCGCCGGGCATCGACTGGATCATCCGGGTCGATGGCCATACCGACGACGTGCCGCTGTCGGGCTATGGCCAATTCGCCGACAACTGGGAGCTGAGCCAGGCCCGGGCGCTGTCGGTGGTGCGCTACATGCAGGACGGGCTGAACTTCCCGCCGTCGCGGATGGCGGCGACCGGCTTTGGCGAATACCAGCCGGTGGTGGCGGGCAGCTCGCCCGAGGCCCGGGCGCAGAACCGGCGGATCGAGTTGAAGCTGACCGAGCGGTGATTTGGCGGCGCGGCGGATGTGGGGCGTCGGGGTGGGGGAGCCCCGCCCTACGGGGTCGGGCATTGGTCGCGGAGCCGGAAGGCATTGGCTCGCTTGAACAGGTGTTTGCGGAGATGGCGCGATGGGTGGGGTGGAACCCCACCCTACGAGGTCGGGTAGGGTGGGGTTTTACCCTACCATGACCCGGTCGGCGTAATGTCCTGCCGCTGTCCGCGCTCCCAACCCGGAACGCAAAAGGGCGGGGTTTCCCCCGCCCTTTGTTGTCTGGCGCCGTGATCACTCGGCGGTGAGCAGCGGCGGCTTGCTGCCGGTGAGGCGCGGCTTCTGCGGCTCCTCGATGGTCAGCTCGATCGCGTCGTCCTTGACGCCGACCTTCACCACGCCGCCCTTGGTCAGCTTGCCGAACAGCAGCTCTTCCGCCAGCGGCTTCTTGATGTGCTCCTGGATCACGCGACCCAGCGGGCGGGCGCCCATCTTGTCGTCGTAGCCCTTTTCACCGAGCCAGAGCGCCGCTTCCGGCGAGAGCTCGATATGCACGTTGCGGTCCATCAGCTGGGCCTCGAGCTGCAGCACGAACTTCTCGACCACCTGCAGGATGATCTCGCGGCCGAGCGGCGCGAAGGAGATCACCGCGTCCAGACGGTTGCGGAATTCCGGCGTGAAAGTCCGCTCGATGGCGGCGGTATCCTCGCCGGTGCGGCGCTCGCGACCGAAGCCGATGGCCGATTTCGCCAGTTCGGAAGCCCCGGCGTTGGAGGTCATGATCAGGATCACGTTGCGGAAATCCACCGTCCGGCCGTTGTGGTCGGTCAGCTTGCCGTGGTCCATGACCTGCAGCAGG
>NZ_PZKG01000101.1 GCF_003034985.1 Cereibacter changlensis JA139 | reverse complement strand
TTTCGGGTGTAGACCTCGAGCGAGAGCTCGCCCTTCAGCGACAGGGCATGGGCGATCAGCCTCCGGCCGATCCCTTGGCCCTGCTGGTCGGGGCTTATGAAGATCCCGCCGATGAAGCTGTCGAGCAGGCTGATGAAGCCCAGGGCCTCGCCGGCGCGGCAGGCCACCCAGGTCTCGGCCATGGGCAGGTATTCCTCCTCGATCAGCTTGCGCTGCTGGAGAAGGCGTTGCTCGCCCATGAACGGGTGAGCACGTCGAGAGGCGTCGAGCCAGATGGCCGACAGTTTTCGATGTCCGTCGCCGCATCGAAGGGCCGGATCACCACAGTCTGGTTCTTCATGGGAACTCCGCAGAAGAGAATGCAAAGAGGTTCGGCTCCCTGAGGGGGCCGAGGCAATACCGCCGGTTGCGGTTCACGCTGAGCCTCTGCGCATGGATCTCCTTCTGCCAGCGCCGGGCATTTATGGCCTCCACCTCATGACGTCAATGGCGGCCGCCAGTTCCTTCCACCCCCCACCGAAAGGCCAACCCATGGCAACTCTTGCCGCCACCTCGCTTGCGGGGCCGGGGCAGCGTTCTGCTGCCGAGACCACGCTGACCGCCTCGATCCGGAAGTCATTGATCTTCATCTGCAACGATAGCAGCAGGACGGAACTGTTTGTCCCGGATTGCGCCGTGCAGTTTTTGGAATTGGTGGGCGACCCTGGAATCGAACCAGGCACGAGTCGCCTCGGCGGAGTTACAGTCCGCTGCCGCACCTTGCAGCACGTCGCCCACTGGGCGGCTGATTAGCGGAGGCCAAAGGGAGGGTCAAGGCGGAATCGTAGGCTGTCGTGCAGAGGGGCTTTCCGCTTGCGCAGCACCGGCGGTCGGATCATTCTGCCGCCCTCAAAAGGGAGACCAGGATGACCACGCGCAGCACCAAACCGGCCTGGGTGATCGACAAGGAGCGCATGAAGCGCACCTCCGCCAACGAGACGGTCTGGCTGTTCGGGCTGCATGCCGTGCGCGACGCGCTGGTCAACCCGGCGCGGCAGAAGCTGCGGCTCGTGCTGACCAAGAACGCCGCCGACAAGCTGGCCGACGCGATCGCCGCCGGCGGGCTGGAGCCGGAGATCGTCGATCCGCGCAAGTTCGACGTGCCGATCGACGAGGGCTCGGTGCATCAGGGCGCGGCGCTCGAGGTGAAGCCGCTGAACTGGGGCTCGCTGCAGGATATCGCCGCCTCGGGCGAGGGCGCGCCGCTCTTGGTGCTGCTGGACCGGGTGACCGATCCGCACAACGTGGGCGCGGTGTTGCGCTCGGCCGAGGTGTTCGGCGCGCGGGCGGTGATCGCGCCGCAGCGGCATTCGGCGCCGGAGACCGGGGCGCTGGCCAAGACCGCCTCCGGCGCGCTGGAGCGGCAGCCATATCTGCGGGTGGTGAACCTCGCCGACGCGATGGAGGAGCTGAAGGCGATGGGCTACATCCTGCTGGGGCTGGACGGCGAGGCCGAGGTGACGCTGGGCCAGGCGCTGGCCGAGGCGGGATCGCGCCCCATCGGGCTGGTGATGGGCGCCGAGGGGCCGGGGCTGCGCGACAAGACACGCGACACCTGCGACCGGCTGGTGCGGATTCCGGCCTCCGGGGGCTTCGGCTCACTGAACGTCTCCACGGCGGCGGCGGTGGCGCTCTACGCCACGGCGACTCGCTGATCTTCACAGAATCGCGAGCGAGGCTTTTCTTTGCCTCTGTGTCCCCCATGTTACAGGAAGAGCGGGGCCGGAACCCCCGTTCTACCTTCACTGTCCCTCGTTCCGCCACTGGCGCCCGGCCTTCGTTGGTTCGGGCGCTTTTTTCTGCCCGGAGGCTCCCATGACCGATGCCGAGATCAGCCAGATCCTGACCGAGACCCGCACCATCGCCGTGGTCGGCTGGTCGCCCAACCCGGCCCGGCCGAGCCGCCGCGTCGCGGCCTATCTCAAGGACCGCGGCTATCGGGTGATCCCGGTGAACCCGGGCCATGCGGGCGAGAAGGCCCTGGGCGAGACGGTCGCGCCGGATCTCGCGGCGCTGGCCGGGGAGGGGGTGGAGATGGTCGACATCTTCCGCCGCTCCGAAGCGGTGCCCGAGGTGGTGGAGGCGGCGCTTGCGGCGCTGCCGGGGCTGAAGGTGGTGTGGATGCAGCTCGGCGTCACCAGCGATGCGGCGGCGACGATGGCCGAAGCCAAGGGCGTTCAGGTGGTGCAGGACCGCTGCCCGGCGATCGAGATTCCGCGGCTGGGGCTCTGAGCGTCAGATCGGGGGAGCCTGCGCGGCTCTCCCGGCCCCTCACCCCCGGGCGGCTTTCTCGGCAATCCCCGAGGTGCCCTCGCGGCGCTCCAGCTCCATGAGCACCTCGGCCAGCGTCACGTCGCGCGCGGCGAGCATGACGAGCAGGTGATAGAGCACATCCGCCGCTTCCGCGGTCAGCTTCGCCCGGTCGCCCTTCACCGCCTCGATGATCGCCTCGACGGCTTCTTCCCCGAACTTCTCGGCGCATTTCTCCGGCCCGTTGGCCAGAAGCTTCGCCGTCCAAGAGCTTTCCGGGTCGGCTCCCCGGCGCGCCTCGACCGTGGCCGCCAGCCGCTCCAGCGCGCTCATGGCAGCCTCACGGCGATGCCGGCCGCGGCCATGTGCGCCTTGGCCTCGGCGATGGTGAATTCGCCGAAGTGGAAGATCGACGCCGCCAGCACCGCCGAAGCGCCGCCTTCGGTGACGCCTTCAACCAGATGGTCGAGCGTGCCGACGCCGCCCGAGGCGATCACCGGGATCGACACCGCGTCGGAGATGGCGCGGGTGAGCGGCAGGTTGAACCCGGCCCGGGTGCCGTCGCGGTCCATCGAGGTCAGCAGGATCTCGCCCGCGCCTTTCGAGGCCACCAGTCGCGCGAAGTCCACCGCATCCATGCCGGTCGGCTTGCGCCCGCCATGGGTGAAGATCTCCCATTTGCCGGGGCTCACGGTCTTGGCGTCGATGGCGACGACGATACACTGGCTGCCGAAGCGGTCGGCGGCCTCGGCCACCACATCGGGGTTGGCGACGGCGGCCGAGTTGAACGAGACCTTGTCGGCGCCGGCCAGAAGCAGCGCCCGTACGTCCTCGGGCGTGCGCACCCCGCCGCCCACCGTCAGCGGCATGAAGCATTGCTCGGCGGTGCGGGTGACGAGATCGTACATCGTGCCGCGATTCTCGTGCGTCGCATGGATGTCGAGAAAGCAGAGCTCGTCCGCCCCAGCCGCGTCATAGGCGCGGGCCGCCTCCACCGGGTCGCCCGCGTCGCGCAGGTCGATGAAATTGACGCCCTTGACCACCCGGCCATCGGCCACGTCGAGACAGGGAATGATGCGGGTCTTCAGCATGGCCGGGCTCCTTTGCCCCGTGGTAGCGCGCGGGGTGCGGGGAGGGAAGGGGCGTGCCGCCCCCTCCGCCGCTGCGCGGCTCACCCCTGCGGATATTTGCGGACAGAAAATTCAGGCTTTCAGGGCGGCGAGCGCCTCGGCCAGATCGATCGCCCCGTCGTAGAGCGCCCGGCCCGAGATCGCGCCGGCGATCACGCCGGTATCGCGCAGCGCGGTGAGGTCGGCCATCGAGGAGACCCCGCCGGAGGCGATCACCGGGATCGAGACCGCACGGGCCAGCGCCTCGGTCGCCTCGATGTTGGGCCCGCCCATCGCGCCGTCGCGGTCGATGTCGGTGTAGATGATCGCGGCCACCCCGGCGTCCTCGAAGGAGCGGGCGAGATCGGTGACCATCACCTCGGTCTCCTCGGCCCAGCCGCGGGTGGCGACGCGGCCCTTGCGCGCGTCGATCCCCACCGCGACCTGCCCGGGAAAGGCCCGCGCCGCCTGCCGCACCAGATCGGGCTCCTCCACCGCCACGGTCCCGAGGATCACCCGGGCGAGACCCTTTTCCAGCCAGCCCTCGATGGTCCAGAGATCACGGATGCCGCCGCCGAGCTGCACCGGCACCGTGACCCGGGAAAGGATCGCCTCGACCGCTTCGGCATTCACCGGCTGGCCGGCGAAGGCGCCGTTCAGATCGACCAGATGCAGCCATTCGCAGCCCGCCGCCTGGAACTTCGCCGCCTGCGCCGCCGGATCGTCCCCGAACACCGTCGCCGCTTCCATCTCGCCGCGCAGCAGGCGGACGCATTGGCCGTCCTTCAGGTCGATGGCGGGATACAGGATCATGGCGCTCTCCTCGCTGGGGTTTGGCGGTGTTTCGCATGCAGCGGGGGGCTTGCCAAGAGCGGGCCGCCCTACCCGACCCCGGTCTACGCATCCGTGACGGAACTCCCGGGCGGGCGGCCCGGTTGACAGCTGGCAACTTCAGGAGATCACCGATGACCCATGTCACCGCCGAGGATGGCACGAAACTCCACGGCCGCGACTGGGGGCAGGGGCGACCCGTCGTCCTGATCCATGGCTGGCCGCTCAGCGGCGACAGCTGGGAATACCAGTCGGTGCGGCTGGCCGAGGCGGGCTTCCGCGTCATCGCCTATGACCGGCGCGGCTTCGGGCGGTCGGACCAGCCCTTCACCGGCTACGACTACGACACGATGGCCGACGATCTGGCCGCGGTCATCACCGCGCTCGGGCTCGACGACGTGGCGCTGGTCGGCTTCTCGATGGGCGGCGGCGAGGTCGCGCGCTACATGTCGCGGCATGGCGGCAAGGGCATCACCCGCGCCGCGCTGATCTCCTCGGTGGTGCCGATGGTGCAGCAGGGCGACCGCGAGGTGGGCGCGCCGCTGAAGGTGCTCGAGGGCATCAAGGACGGCCTGCGCAAGGACCGGCCGGAGTTCCTCGGCAGCTTCTTCAAGACCTTCTACGGCAACGGCCTTCTGAGCGGGGTCAGTGACGGAGTGCTGCACTGGTCCCTGATGATGGCGATGCAGGCCTCGCCCAAGGCGACGCTCGATTGCGTCGATGCCTTCGGCAAGACCGACTTCCGCCCCGATTGCGCGGCCTTCGGCGTGCCGACGCTTGTGATCCATGGCACGAAGGACGAGACCGTGCCGATCGAGGCCACCGCGCGTGAGGCGGCGCGGCTGATCCCCAACGCGAGGCTCGTCGAATACGAGGGTGCGCCGCACGGGCTCACGGCCACCCATGCCGACCGGCTGTTCGAGGACCTGCGCGACTTCCTGCGCTAGGGCTTCCAGCGGAGGAAGTTGGCGATCAGCCTCAGGCCGGTCGCCTGACTTTTCTCCGGGTGGAACTGGGTGCCCACCATCGTGTCGCGCCCGATGATCGCGGTGATCTCGCTGCCATAGTCGGCATGGGCCAGACGCTCGGCGGGATTGGCGACGCGGAAATGGTAGGAGTGGACGAAATAGGCGTGATCGCCGGTTTCGATCCCCTCCAGCACCGGATGGGCATGGTCGATCACCAGATCGTTCCAGCCCATATGCGGCACCTTCAGCAGGGGATCGGCGGGGGCGATGCGCTCCACCTCGCCGCCGATCCAGCCGAAGCCCGCCGTTTCTTCATATTCCAGCCCGCGCGTCGCCATCATCTGCATGCCGACGCAGATGCCGAGGAAGGGCCGCGCCCGGGTGGTCACGGCCTCCTCGATCGCCTCCGACAGCCCGCCATAGGCGCCGAGCGCCCGGCGGCAGGCCGGAAAGGCGCCATCGCCCGGCAGCACGATCCGGTCGGCGCGGGCGACATCCTCGGGCCTGTCCGACACCAGCACCGTGCCGCCGCCGACCTCTGCCGCCATGCGCTGGAAGGCCTTCTCGGCGGAGTGCAGGTTGCCGCTGTCGTAGTCGACGAGAACCGTCAGCATCAGAGCATGCCCTTGGTCGAGGGGATGGCATCGGCGCGGCGCGGATCGGGCTCCACCGCCTCGCGCAGGGCGCGGGCGACGGCCTTGAAGGCGGCCTCGGCGATGTGGTGGCTGTTGATCCCGTGGATCATGTCGACATGCAGGGTGATGCCGCCATGGGTCGAGAGGGCCTGGAAGAACTCGCGCACCAGCTCGGTGTCGAAGCTGCCGATCTTGGCGCTGGGGAAGGCCACGTTCCACACGAGGTAGGGCCGCCCCGAGAGGTCGAGCGCGCAGCGCACCTGCGCATCGTCCATCGCCAGATGGCAGGCGCCGTAGCGGCGGATGCCGCGCTTGTCGCCAAGCGCCCTGGTCAGCGCCTGACCCAGCGCGATGCCGCTGTCCTCGACCGTGTGGTGGTCGTCGACATGCAGATCGCCCTTGGCGCGCAGCGTCATGTCGATCAGCGAATGGCGCGAGAGCTGGTCCATCATGTGGTCGAAGAAACCGACGCCGGTCTGAATGTCATAGGCGCCGGTGCCATCCAGATCGACGCTCAGCGTCACGTCGGTCTCGGCGGTCTTGCGGGTGATGTCGGCCTTGCGCATCGCGGGCTCCTCGTGATCCGCGCGACTTATAGGACGGTGGGCAGCCAGAGGGAAGGGTCAGGCCGCCCGGCGATGCGGGCCGAAGGCGGCGGCCAGCGCCAGACAGAGGCCCGAGAGCGTGGCGATCATCCCCGCCGCCGAAAGCGAGTTGGGCAGGCCGAACCACATCGGCCCGTAGCCCGCCAGCACATAGCCGCCCACCGCCGACAGGAGGGCGAGGCCGAGGCTCAGCGCCACCTGCAGCGGCAGCCGGTCGGTCAGCAGCCGCGCCGCGGCGGGCGGGCAGATCAGCATGGCGATGGTGAGGATCGAGCCCACCGCGGTGAAGGCCGCAACGCAGGCCATCGCCGCCGCCGCCACCAGCCCCAGCG
Source organism: Cereibacter changlensis JA139 (assembly GCF_003034985.1). Lineage (GTDB taxonomy): Bacteria > Pseudomonadota > Alphaproteobacteria > Rhodobacterales > Rhodobacteraceae > Cereibacter > Cereibacter changlensis. The sequence goes on along the minus strand of NZ_PZKG01000101.1, from coordinate 7,567 downwards.
AGATCGCCTGCACCGGCAGACCAAGCGCCCGGGCGAAGCCCTCGTCGAAGGTGGCGAGCTCGAGGGGCCGCCAGAAGATGAAACCGGCGATGGCGATGAGCGCGAAGACCGCGGCCATCCGCCCAAGCTCCGGCGGCAAGCCCGCCAGCGCCACCGGATCGACCAGCGACTCCCAGCCCGTCGCATCGAGCCAGATCAGGCTCTCGAGATTGCCGTAGAGCGCATGTTCCACATCCAGATGCACCGCCCCCGCGCCGGATCCCTCCAAGAGCAGCACGCCCAGCGCGAACATCGTGGTGAAGGTGACGCCCATCGCCGCGCCCGGCTCCACCCCGGCCAACCGGCGGATGCCCTCGATCAGCAGCACCGAGACCATCGCCGCCGCCCCGGCGCCCAGCATCATCGCCCAGGTCGAGGCGCTGCCGGTGAAGAGGAAGGCCACCACGATCCCCGGCAGCACGACATGGCTGATCGCATCGCCGAGCATCGCCTGCCGCCGCAGCATCAGGAAGTTGCCGGGCAGGGCGCAGGCCATGGCGGCGAAGCAGCCGATCAGAATCGGCGTCAGCGAGAGGATGACGAAATCGGCTTCCATCACGCGGCCCTCATCCTGCGGCGCAAGGCCCGCGTCTGCAGCAGCCGCACGACCAGTCCGCGGCGCGGCGCGAAGAGCGCCGAAAGGACGAAGCCCGCGAAGGCCAGCACCACGATCACCGGCCCGGTCGGTACCCCCGGCACCGCCGCCGAGACCGCGGCGCCGAGATAGCCCGCCGCCCCGCCGATCGCGCCCGCGACCAGCGCCATCACCCCCACCCGGTCGGTCCACATCCGCGCCGCCACCGCAGGCGTGATTAGCAGCGCCACGATCAGGATCAGCCCGACCACGCGCAGCCCGATCAGCACCACGCCCAGCGTCAGCACCATCAGCGCCAGATCGTAGAGCCGGGGCCGGAGCCCCATCACCGTGGCGTAGCCCGGATCGAAGGCCACCATGGTCAGCGGCCGCCGCATCAGCCCAACGAGCGCCAGCGCCACCGCGCCGCCGCCCGCGATCAGCAGCGCGTCGGCCCGCAGCATCCCGGCGGTGGAGCCGAGCAGGAAGCTCTCCAGCCCCGCCTGATGCCCGGTGTTCAGCCCCTGGATCAGCGTCAGGATCACGATGCCGAGGCCATAGAACACCGACAACACCGCGCCGATCGCCGCATCCTCCGGCAGGCGGGTGTGGCGCGTCAGCAGTTGCAGCGCCCCGAGCCCGAGCAGCGCCGAGAGCCCGGCGCCGAGCAGCAGCCCCGCGAGCAGCCGGCCGTCGCCGCCCAGCGCCACCATCGCCAGAAAGGCGAGGCCGACGCCCGGCAGCGTGGCATGGGCGATGGCATCCGACACCAGCGCGCGCTTCCTCAGGAAGAGGAACGCGCCGACGACTCCGGCGGCAAAGCCCAGCGTCAACGCAGCCAGCGTCACCAGCGTGGCGTTCGGTCCGGCCCGCAAGAGCAGCGCCTCGAGCATCATTGTGCCGCGAGCTCCGGGTCCATCGGCAGCGTGCCGCCATAGGTCCGGCCCAGCGCCTCACGGGTGAAGGCGGTGGCCACCGGACCTTCGGCGATGGCCGTGCGGTTCAACAGCAGCACCCGGTCGAAATAGGCGGGCACGGTGGAGAGGTCGTGATGCACCGCGACCACCGTCGCGCCGCCGTCGCGCAGGCCCTGCAGCACCGAGACGATGGCGCTCTCTGTCGCCGCATCGACCCCGGCGAAAGGCTCGTCGAGCAGGAAGAGCTCCGCCCCCTGCGCCAGCGCCCGGGCGAGGAACACCCGCTGCTGCTGCCCGCCCGACAGCGCGCCGATCTGGCGCAGCGCGTAATCCTGCATGCCCACCCGCTCCAGGCACTCCATCGCCTTCGCCCTGTGCGCGGCCGTGCGTCGGCCCAGCAGCCCGAGGCTGCGATAGAGGCCCATCTGCACCACATCGACAGCGCGCACCGGGAAATCCCAATCGACCGAGGCGCGCTGCGGCACATAGGCGATGCGCGCCCGCGCCGCGGCGAGCGGCTGGCCGAAGAAGCGCACCTCGCCCGCCGCCACAGGCACGAGGCCGAGCGCCGCCTTCAGGAGCGTCGATTTCCCCGCCCCGTTCGGCCCGATGATCGCGGTCATCCGCCCGGGGGCGAAATGCGCCTCCACCTGCTCCAGCACCGGCAGGACGCCGTAATGTACGGAAAGCCCGCGCAGGCTCAACGCGTCGGGACGCGGGGGGCCCGACATGATCATGCCTGCACCATCAGCTTGCCCAGCCGCCCACGTTCCGGCGCCCGGCCACCCAAGGCCCCGGCGATCAGCGTCACGTTATGGTCGATCATCCCGAGATAGGTGCCTTCATAGCTGCCGTCCGCGCCCATCGCGTCGGAATAGAGCTGCCCGCCGATCTGCACCTCATGGCCCTTCGCCGCCGCCCCCTCGATCAGCGCCCGCATGGAGCGGTCCGAGACCGAGCTTTCGACGAAGACCGCCTGCACCCGGCGCTCCACCAGCATGTCGACGAGCTGGCCGATCCGCGCCAGCCCGGCCTCGCTTTCGGTGGAGAGCCCCTGGATGCCCTGCACCTCGAAGCCGTAGGCCGCGCCGAAATAGCCGAAGGCGTCATGCGCGGTGACCAGCACCCGCGCCTCGGGCGGCACGGTGGCCAGCACCTCCTGCGCATAGGCCTGCAGCGATGCGATCTCGCCCTGATAGCTTTCGGCCCGGGTCGCGTGATCGGCGGCGCGCTCGGGCGCGAGGTCGCTCAGCGCGCGGGCGATCTCGGTCACCACCAGCGACCAGAGCTCGGGCGCCATCCAGACATGCGGATCGAAGCGGTCGGGGTAATCCGGATTGCCGCGCAGCAGCGCCTTCGGCAGCGCCTCGGCCACCGCCACCACCCGGCGCTGACGGGCGAGATCGGCGAAGAAATCCTCCATCTGCGCTTCGAGATAGAGCCCGTGCCACAGCACCAGATCGGCCCGGGCCATGGCGACGATGTCGCTGCGGGTCTGGCGGTAGCCGTGCGGGTCCATCCCCGGACCCATCAGCGCCCGCACCGCGCCGCCGCCGACGATCCGCGCGGCGTCGGCGATCATCCCGGTGGTGGCGACGACGGTCGGCCCCTCCGCCGCCCGCAGGGGGAGGGGCAGGGCAGCGGCGGACATCAGGGCAAGCAGGGCACGTCGTGTCAGCGGCATCGGAACCTCGTCCAGAACAATCCTTGGCTTTGAAGATATGAGAATTATTCGCAATGTCAATGATATTGAGAACCATTCGCAATACGGGGGCGGGGGAGGGGCACCGTGCAGTGGCACCGCCGCGGCTGCGGAGCCAGCGCGCCAGAGGTCCAGGTGCGACGGGGTCCGTGCGGGAGGGGAGCGGTGACGGCAGAGCGCAGCATGACGCACCCGGCAGATGGACCCAGTGTGACGGGGTCACAGACGGCGGGGCAGGGTGGAGATAGGCTTGCGGCATCGGCGCGGCGCGTGGGGGAGGAGAACGGCATGCAGGGCGGGCAAATGATGGCACGGGCGCAGGCGGACGTGGCGGCGGAGGCGCGGCTCGCGCATTTCCCGGTCACCTTCTTCGCCATCGGCATGGGGATGATGGGTCTGACCCTGGCGCTGCGGGCCGGTGAGGCCGCCTTCGCCCTCGGGCCGGAGGCGTCGCGGGCGGCGCTGCTGGTCTCGCTGGCGCTGCTGGGGCTGGTGGCGCTGGGCTATCTCGCCAAGGCGCTGCTGCATCCGGCGGCGGTGGCGGCGGAGTGGCGCCTCCCGGTGCGGATCGCCTTCTTTCCGGCGATCTCCATCTCGCTGCTGCTGCTGTCGGTCGCGCTGCTGGAGGAGCAGCCGGAGGCGGCGCGGCTGGTCTGGAGCGCGGGGACGGCGCTGCAGGGCCTGCTTGCCCTGGCGGTCATCGGAGCCTGGATCGGGCATCGCAGCTTCCAGCAGGGTTAGCTGACGCCGGCCTGGTTCATCCCGGCGGTGGGCAATGTCATCGTGCCGCTGGCGGGGATGCGGCTCGGCCATCCGGAGCTGTCCTGGCTGTTCTTCTCCGGCGGGCTGATCTTCTGGATCGTGCTGCTGACGCTGGTGATGAACCGGCTGATGTTCCACGAGCCGCTGCCGGGCAAGATGGTCCCGACGCTGATGATCCTCGTCGCCCCGCCCGCCGTGTCCTTCCTGGCCTGGCTGCGGCTGACCGGCGAGGTGGGGGCTTTCGGCCATATCCTGCTGAGCATCGCCTATGTCTTCGCGCTGATCGTCGCCTCGCAGGCGGCGAAGTTCACCCGGATGCCCTTCGCCCTGTCCTGGTGGGCGCTGTCCTTCCCGCTGGCGGCGCTGACCATCGCCAGCTTCGCCTATGCCGCGGCCGCCGGCTCCGCGCCGCACCGGCTGATCGGGGCGGGGCTGCTGGGCCTCTTGCTGCTGGTGGTGGCGGGGCTGGTCCTGCGCACCGGCCTCGGCATCTGGCGCCGCGAGATCTGCATCGCGGAGTGAGGCCGGCCCCCGGACGGGCGGCGCGGCGGGCTGCCGCCCCGTCATCGCGCGGGGCGGGAACATCCGGGCAAGTCCTCTGTTCGCTCCTCCGGAACGTCCAGATGAAAGGCTACCCCATGGAAAATCCAGGCACCGCCCATGACGTCTATGTCGCCGGGCTGAAGAACGCCCATGCGATGGAGAACCAGGCCCTGTCGATCATGCAGCCGCAGCTGAACCGGCTGGAGCATTACCAGGAGGTGGCGGCGATGCTCGATCGGCACATCCGCGAGACCGAGGGCCAGATCGCCCGGCTCGACGAGATCCTCGCCGGCCTCAACGAGAGCGCCTCGGGGCTGAAGGACACGATGCTTTCCTTCAGCGGCACCATGGCGGCGCTGACCCACAGCACGGCGCCGGACGAGATCCTGAAGAACTCGCTGGCCAATTTCGCCTTCGAGAATTTCGAGATCGCGGCCTACACCTCGCTGATCACCTCCGCCCGGCTCAGCGGCGCCAGCTCGACGATTCCGCTTTTGGAGCAGAACCTCGAGGAGGAGCGGCGGATGGCCGCCTGGATCCACGACAACCTGCCGGCGGTGACCGAGCAATACGTGGCGCGGAAGGCCGCCGGCCAGCGGGCCGACGTCTGAGCCAGGCGCCGGCCTTCGGCTGACGCCGCTTTCCGGCGGGCCTTTCTCCTCGCCGGCTCTGCCAAGAACCGGGTCCGCCTTCCGGGCGGGCGCGGCCTTCGCCCGGCCCGCCGCGCCGGCGGCCGGGCGCCATCAGGAAGATAGTCCCATGAAATCATTCCCCGCCCTCACCGCCCTCGGCCTCGCCGCCCTTCTCGCCGGCGGCGCTCTGCAGGCCCAGACCCCGCCCGCGACCTCGACGGAGCCGCAGCTCTTCGCGGAGCGCGCCGCCTCCTCCAACGCCTTCGAGATCGAGTCGAGCAGCCTCGCCCTGCAGGCGCTGGAGCGGGCCGGGCTCGAGACCGATCAGCCGCTGGTGGATTTCGCCCAGGCCATGGTCCGCGACCACAACGAAGCGCAGGAGCAGTTGAACATCGCCGCCGCGGCGGATGGGGTCATCATCCCGGCCGAGATCGACGACCGCCACACCGCCACGCTCGACAGCCTGAAGACCGCCAGCACCGGCGAGAATTTCCGCAGCGCCTATGTCACCGCCCAGGTCGACGCCCATGAGGAATCCGTCGCCCTGTTCACTGCCTTCGCCGCCGACGGCCCCGAGGGCGCGCTAAAGGACTTCGCCGTAAAGACGCTGCCGGTGCTGCAACAGCACGAGGAGCACATCAAGACCTTGGACCGGCGATGAGTCCCGGGGCGGAGACCGCGGCGGCGCTGAAGACCGAGATCCTCGACCTCGCCCGCCAGCCGACCGGGGCGCTGTCGCCCTGGTTCGAGGCGCGGCTGGAGGAGCAGCTGGCCCAGGACCTGTTCCTTCCCGGCCGCGAGCTGGAGGCGGTGCGGCAGAAGCTGGTCCGCGACCTGGCCGACTACCGCACCCAGGCGGGGATCGACACCGCGGTGCTCGGCATGTCGGGCGGCGTCGACTCGGCGCTGACCGCGGCGCTGCTGAAGGCGGCGGGATGGCGGGTCATCGGCCTGACCCTGCCGATCGAGCAGGACCCCATCGAGACAGAGCGCGGCGTCGAGGCCTGCGCGGCGCTGGGGCTGGAGCATCTGCATCTCGATCTTTCCGCGCCCTATGAGGCGGGGATCGCCAGCCTCGCCAGCCTCGACGGGAGGATCGGTTCAGCCGATGACGCGGCGCATCGCACCCGGCGCGGCAACCTGCGGGCGCGGCTGCGGATGATGACGCTCTACGATCAGGCGCACCGCTTCGGCGGGCTGGTTGCCAGCACCGACAATTTCTCGGAACTCGGCGCGGGCTTCTGGACCCTGCATGGCGATGTGGGCGACCTCGCCCCGGTGCAGTCGCTGTTGAAGAGCTGGGAGGTGCCGTGGATGGCGCGGGCCTCCGGCGTGCCGGAGCGGACCTGGCGGGCGATGCCGACCGACGGGCTCGGCATCGGCGGCGGCGACGAGGCGCAGATCGGCGCGACCTATCTCGAATGGGACATCCTGATCTTCGCGCTGATGGCGATCCTGCGCGACGAGCCCGACCTGTCCACCCAGCACCTCGCCTTCGTGCTGGGGATGGACGAGGACCGCCACGCGCAGCTGGTGCTGGGCACCGTGCTGGCCCGGCTCGCCGCCACCTGGCACAAGCGGGCGAACCCGATCCGACTGGACCATCCCAGGACCGACCGCTACGGCCCGCTGGCCGCGCTCGACGCGCGGCTGTTCCGGCCGGCGGTGCTGAAGACCGAAGCGGCGATGCTGTCTTTCTCTGGCGAGCTGCAGGCCATGGCCAACCACCTGGTGCGGGCGCTGGAGGCGCGGGGGCAGAAGCTGGTGACGGCGGAATCCTGCACCGCGGGCCTCTTGGCCGCCTGCGTAGCCCAGGTGCCGGCCTGTTCCGACGCGCTGTCGGGCAGTTTCGTCACCTACAGCCCGGGGATGAAGATTGCGGCGCTGGGCCTGCCCGAGGCGCTGATCGACGAGCGGACGGTCTATGATCCCGAGGTGGCGCGACGCATGGCGACCGGGGCGCTGGCGGCGGCGCCCGAGGCCTGGCTCGCCATCGCAATCACCGGCGTCGCCGGGCCGGACGACGATCAGGGCAAGCCGGCGGGCTGGGTCTGCATCGCCACCGCCTGCCGCGGCAGCGGGGCCGAGGCGGTGGAGCACCGCTTCGACGGCGGCCCCGAGCAGGTGATCGCCGCCACGCTGCGCGCCGCGCTGGAGGCGGGTCGGCTGGCGCTGGCCCGCGATGCGGGGCAGGACGGCTAGGCCGGCAGGCAGCGCCCCTCGGCCTGGCGCAGGGCGTTGTGGATCGCGGTGGCGGCGATCTCGCCCTGCGCCATGGCGACCGCGATCTGGTTCAGCCCGGTCACCACGTCGCCCGCGGCATAGACCCCCTCGACCGAGGTGCGCTGGTGGTCATGGGTGACGATCCGCCCGTCGTCGGCGAGCGTCACGCCCAGGC
>NZ_PZKG01000100.1 GCF_003034985.1 Cereibacter changlensis JA139 | reverse complement strand
GCCCCCGCCGCCTGCGCCGCCGAGCGGAACAGCACGTCGACCGAGGGCCGGTGCCGGCTGACGCAGGGGCCCTCCAGAATGCTGACCCGATAATGCGAGGAGACCCGGCGCAGCAGCATGTGAAAATTGCCCGGCGCAATCAGCACGTTGCCGGGCTGCAGGACATCGCCATCCTTGGCCTCGTTGATGGTCACGGTGCAGAGCGTGTTCAGCCGCCGCGCGAAAGCGAGGGTGAAATGCTCCGGCATGTGCTGCACGATCACCACTGGCGGCGCCTCCGCCGGCAGGCTTTCGAGCAGCAGCTTCAGCGCATCGATGCCGCCGGTCGAGGCGCCGATCACGATGACGGGTTCGGTCGCCGGCACCGGGCGCGGCGGCAGCGGCGGCAGGATGACATCGGCCAGCAGCTTTTCCCCCGGCGCCAGCGCCGCCGAGGGTCTCGCGCGGCGGGCGGTGGCCTTGCGCGACTGCGCCGCGGCCCGCAGCGCGTCGCCGATCCGCACGGCCGCCTCCTGTCGGGCGATGACGGTGTCGAGTCGCGGCTTGGCCAGCACCTCCGCCGCGCCGATCTCCAGCGCCTTCATCATCGCGTCGGAGCCCGCATCCGTGTGGCTGGAGCAGACCACGACCGGGATCGGCCGCTGCGCCATGATCTTTTTCAGGAAGGTGAGCCCGTCCATGCGGGGCATCTCGAGATCCAGCAGGATCACGTCCGGCACCTCCTGTCGCATCTTCTCCACCGCGACGAAGGCGTCGGGGGCCGCGGCCATCAGCGACAGCCCCGGATCGGCGGTGATGATCGCCGAGAAGGCGGACCGTATCGACGCCGAATCGTCGACCACCATCACCCGCAGGGCGTTGCTGTCCTTGGACACAGTCGATTGCGTCATCCTCTCAATTCCTTTGAAAAACGGCGGGGGCGATCTGCTTCAGCTGGGCGCTGCGCACGACCATCGATTCCGAATGGCCGACCAGAAGATGTCCGCCGGGCGCGAGGTGGCTGATCATCCGGGCGATCACCCGGGCTTGGTCGGCAGGATCGAAATAGATCAGCACGTTGCGCAAGAAGATCACGTCGATGTCGCGGTCGACCGTGTATTGCGGGTCCATCAGGTTCATTCGGGCAAAGCGGGTTCTCTGCCGCAGTTCCGGCACGATGCGAACCTGACCGGCCAGGCTGCCCGAGCCTTGCATGAGGAACCGCGTTCGGAAGGCCGGAGGCACCGGGTCCATCTGCTCGACCGGGTAGATGGCGCGCCGCGCAGTCTCCAGCACCTCGGTGTTGATGTCGGTGCCGAGGATGCCGTAGTTCAGGTCGGGCAGCCGCCCCGAGAGATCCTCCAGCAGCATGGCCAAGGTGAAGGCTTCCGCCCCGGTGGAGGCAGCGGCGCTCCAGACCTTGAACAGCGATCGGCGGCGCGCCATTGGCCGATGCTGCAGGGTCTGCGGCACGATGCGATCGACGAGCAGGCGGAAATGGTCCGGTTCGCGGAAGAAATCGGTCTTGTTGGTGGTGACCGCATCTAGGATCTCGTGCAGTTCGGCCTCGAGCCCGCCCTGCTCGAACAGGTGGTGGAAGTAGTCGTCCACCGAGCCGAACCCCAGCGCCATGCGCCGACGGCGCAGGCGCCCCTCCACCATCTGGCGCTTGCTGGGCGGGAGCCGGACGCCGATGTGCTCGTGGATCAGCCGGGTCAGTTGATCGAAATGGGACGCTTCGCGGCCGGGCGCCGAAGGGGCGGGCGGGGACGCGTTCATTATGCGACATCCTGCAGGTTGATCGCTGCCTCCGTGCCGGTGATCCCCTGGCGCGTGATCAGATCCGTGTCGAACATCCTGTCCAGATCCAGCGCGGTGACGAAGGCGCCACCGATCCGGCCCAGCCCAACCACCATCTGCTGGTCCCAGCGTAACAGCCGCGCCTGAGGCAGCGGAGTGAGTGGCCCTGGATCCAACGCCGTCACCTCCAGAACTCTGTCGGCCTTCAGCGCCACGACTGCCCGACCGCCATCGCTGTGGATCCAAAGCACGACGATCCGCGTCGTTGGGCTGTCCGGGATCGGCGGCATGTTCAGCACCGCGCGCAGGTCGACCACCGTGACCCCTTCGCCGCGCACGTTGATGACGCCGAGAACATGCTGCGGCGCGTTCGGCAACTGGGAGATCCGCTGAAGGTCGAGGATCTCCTGCACCCGGGTGACGGGCACTGCGAAGAGTTCCTCCCCGACGCCCAGGGTCAGGACCTGATCGCCGCCGGTCAGGGGCTTCATGTCATTCATACTCATGCTGCGCGATCCTTTTTGCCGCTGTCGCCCCGCAGAAAGCCCTCGTCGAGCCTGTCCTCCCCCGGGGTCATGTCGAAGTCGAAGCCGCCGGAGGCCTTGGCGGGCAGAGGTCGGGCCGGGACGCGCGTTGCAGGCTTGCGGACCGGAGGCGGCGGGATGGCCTCGCTTGACGCGACCGCGAGCGGGGTCGAGACGGTTCCGATCCGGAAGAAGCCAATGGCCGCCTGCAGTTGCCCGGCCTGTGCCGAAAGTTCCTCGGCTGTGCTCGACATCCGGCCGGCAGTGGAGGTGTTATCCTGTGTTACCTGGTCGAGCCGCTGGATGGCGAGATTGACCTGGGCCGCCCCGGTCGACTGCTCCTGGGCCGCGTTCGAGATCTCCAGCACCAGTTGCGCGGTGCGCTCGATGTCCGGAACCAGGTTCTGCAACATGGAGCCCGCGGTCTGGGCCGCCGTTACCGTATTGGCCGAGAGGGTGGAAATCTCCCCTGCCGCGGTCTGGCTGCGCTCCGCGAGCTTGCGCACCTCCGAAGCGACGACGGCGAAGCCGCGACCATGTTCTCCGGCACGGGCGGCCTCGACCGCGGCGTTCAGCGCCAGAAGATCGGTCTGCCGGGCAATCTCCTGTACCACCATGATCTTCTCGGCGATGGTGCGCATCGCCTGCACCGCTTCGGCCACCGCGGCACCGCTGTTCCGCGCTTCGATCGCCGATCTGCGGGCCATCTTCTCGGTCTCGCTGGCATTTTGTGCGCTTTGTCGGATGTTCGCTGCCATTTCCTCCATGGCGGAAGACGCTTCCTCGGTCGAGCCTGCCTGTTCCGAGGCGCCCCGGTTCAGCGCTTCGGAGGTGGAGGTCATCATCTCGCTGCCGATCCTCACGTTCGAGGCGGAGCCCGCCACCTCCGAAACGACTCCGCGCAGCTTCTCGACCATCGTGTTCAGCACGCGCTGCATGTCGGCGATCTCGTCGTTGGACCGTACATGCGCCGCCTGCGTCAGATCGCCTTCGGCGATGAGCCGCGACAGGCGGGTGGCCTCTGCGATGCCCCGCCCGAGGGAGAGCACGATCCAGCTCGCGGCCAGCAGGCCGACAAGTGTCGTCGATACCAGTGTCGCCAAGGCCATCGCCCTGCCGCTGCCGTAATCTGCCTCTGCCCCGGCGGCGGCCGCCGCCAGGGAGGCGCGATTGGCTTGGAGGATGTCCTGCATCAGGACCTCCATCTTCAGCCAGCTCTCCCGGCCCTCCGAGATCACGAGTTTGAAGCCTTCATAGCCCATTCCCATGCGGGACAGTTCCTTGGCGCGCTCGTTGGTGGCCATGAGCTTGCCCTCGATCTCCGTGAACTGGAGCAAGGCCTGCCGACCCGTCTCGTCGGAGAGCGCGAAGAGCGCGTCATAGGCTTCCTGTTTCGCGCTTCGCGCCAGGTCGGATCGCGCATCGATCTCCTTGCGCTCGGCCGGAGTGCGGGACAGCAGGTAGTTGCGCACCTCGCGTTGCGTCTTCAGCTTGGACTGGATGATGTCATGCGAGAGATCGAGACGCCTGGTCTGCAGGTCGACGATGCTGTCCAGCGAGGCTTTCACCTCGCCGAGGCCGCGGACGGTGATCAACTGGCCTGCACCGGCGAGGAGCAGGATGACCAGGAAGGTCGCGCCGAGCTTTGCCTTTATGCTGAGCCGCATGAGTTCAGACCCCTTCTTCCGCCACGGCGCTCAGGGATCCCTTCTGCGCGCCTTGGGTAAAGATCCGTTCCAGGTCGGGAAGGATCATGAAACCGCCCTGCCACTTGCCGATGCCGCGGACGAAATCCGGCGGCCAGCGGGTGCCCACGGGGGGGATCGGCTCCAGGGTCGAGGGGTCGAGACCGGTCACGTCATGGACCTTGTCGGCGAGGATGGCGACGACGATTTCGTCGCCGGCGATCGGCAATTCGAGCACGAGCATGCGCGTGTCGGGGGTCGCCTCCGTCAGCGTCATGCCGAAAGTGACGCGCAGGTCCGCGAGCGGCACCACGACGCCGCGGACGTTGATCAGGCCGCCGATGAAGTTGCCGGCCTGGGGCACGCGGGTGACCGGCACCGGTTCGAGGATCTCGCGAAGGCACTCCGCCGGGATCGCCATCAGTTCGCCCCCCAGCCGCAGCGTGACCACATCCATGCGTCGTCCTCCTTCTGTCACCAGGGCTAGGGTCATGCCGCCCGCTCCCCGTGCTGGTCGCGCAGCCGGTCTTCCTGGGCGCGGCCGAGGCTGACCAGTTGCGGCACGTCAAGGATCAGCGCGACGCTGCCGTCGCCGAGGATGGTCGCGCCGGAGAAGCACTTGAGATGGGCGTGCAGGCGCGAGAGTTGCTTGATGACGGTCTGGTTGTTGCCGACGATGCGGTCGACGACCAGGCCGATGCGCTGGCCGCCGGCCGAGACGATCACCACCTTCTGGAAGGGCGGCACCGGTTCGCGGATGGCGAAGAGGGTGCGCAGCCGCAGGAAGGGCACCAGGCCGCCGCGGATGTTCAGGAAGGAGGAACTGCGGCCCTCGGTCTCGAACTCCGGGGGCAGCTCGACGCATTCCTCCACCGCGGCGAGCGGGAAGGTGTAGTTCTCGCCGCCGACCTCGATCTGCAGACCGTCGACGATGGCGAGGGTCAGTGGCAGGCGCAGCGTGACGGTCGCGCCCTTGCCGGGCTCGGAGGCGAGGTCGATCTGGCCGCGCAGCGTCTCGATCGTGCGCTTCACCACGTCGAGCCCGACGCCGCGACCGGACAGCTCGGTGACCTTCTTGGCGGTGGAGAAGCCCGGCTCGAAGATCAGGCGAAAGGTCTCGCTCTGGCTCAGTTGGGCGTCGGCGGTGATCATGTTGCGGGCGATGGCCTGGCTGCGGATCGCCTCGGCATCGAGGCCGCGGCCATCGTCGCGCACGGTGATCAGCACCTCGGCTCCGGAATAGGCGGCGGCGAGCTCGATGCTGCCGGTCTCGGGCTTGCCGGCGGCGCGGCGGGCCTCGGCGCTTTCCAGCCCGTGATCGGCGGAGTTGCGCAGGATATGCACCAGCGGGTCGGCAAGGAGTTCGATCACCGTCTTGTCGAGTTCGGTGTCTTCGCCGCCGGTGGTGAAGGCGATGGGCTTGCCGAGCGTCTGCGACAGGTCGCGCATCAACCGGCGGAAACGCCCCATAATCGAGCCGATCGGCACCATGCGGATCGACATCGTGGCGTTGCGCATGCCGGAGGACAGGCGCTGGATATCCTCGGTCACGGCGAGAAGCGACGGGTCGCCGAAGCGCTGGGCCAGGGCCGAGAGCCGCGCCTCGGCGATCACCAGCTCGCCCACCCGATCCATCAGCTCGTCGAGGCGCCCTGTCTCGACCCGCATCGTCTCGGCGACCGGGGGGTTGGCAGGAGCGGCAGCCGGCGCCTCGCGGACGGGAGCGGGCGGCGCGACTGCCGGGTCCGGGACGGGGACAGGGTCAGACGGGGCTGGGACGGGCGGGGCGGGGGCCTCGGCGGGTGGCTGAGCTGCGGCGGGCAGGTCAGGAGCGGAGGCGGCGTCTTGCAGGTTGAACTGCATGTCGTCGCGGTAGAACAGGAAGATGTCCTCGATCGCGGTCTGCGGAACTGTCGCCGGCAGGCTGGCTTGCCAGCCGGTGCAGCAGTCCTGCGGGTCGAGCGCATCGAGGGCGGGGATGGCGGCCAGCCGGGCGCGGATGTCCGCTGCGCCCAGTTCCGCCAGTTCGGCCAGCAGCAGCCGGGGGTTCCCGCCGAGGCGCAGCACCTGCCGGCCGAGGCGGAAGACCAGCGACCAGCCGGGGGGCGGGGCGGCGGCGGTTTCGCCGCTGGCGGCGAGACGCAGCGCGTCGAGAAGCTCGGCGCTGGCGGCCTCGGCGCCCTCCGGCGCCTCGATCAGCCGGCCGATGTGGTCGCAGGAGCGCAGCGCCACGGCGATCACCGCCTGGTCAACGCCATGGGTGCCCTGGCGCAGGTTGTCGAAGACGGACTCGAATTCATGCACGAAGCGGGCGAGGGCGGCGAAGCCGAACATCGCGCCGGAGCCCTTGATGGTGTGCAGGTCGCGGAAGACCGCGTCGATGATCGCCCTGTCTTTTGGCGCGCGTTCCAGATCCAGCAGGCCGCGCTCCAGCGAGGCCATCAGCTCGGCGGCTTCCTGGCGGAACAGGCCGCCGATTTCCTCGTCCATGCTCATGCTCCGGCCACTTTCTTCACCACGGCCAGCAGTTGGGCCTGATCGAAGGGTTTCATCATCCAGCCGATCGCCCCGGCCTCGCGCGCCTGCTGCTTCAATCCCTCGTGCGACTCGGTCGAGAGGAAGACGATGGGTACGCCGACCGCCGAGGCGGTGTCGCGGAACTTGCGGATGAAGCTGATGCCGTCCAGCCGCGGCATGTTCTGGTCGGTGAGGATGGCGTCGAACTTCTGCGCCGAGGCCTTTTCCAGCGCGTCCTGGCCATCGACCGCCTCGACCACGCTGTAGCCCGCGCCCGTCAGCGTGAGGCGCACCATCTGGCGCACCGAGGGCGAGTCGTCGACCGCGAGGATTGTCTTCGTCATTCTGCCTGTTCCGTTTCCGTCTGGACCGCGGTCCAGGTTTCGTCCGTGATGGCGAGCCTTGCGTCCGCGGCCGCCAGAAAGCCGTAGTCCGCGAGCGCGGTTGCCAGCGCCCCGCCGGTGGGCACGGTCACCTCCAGCGGGATGCCGTCGCGCGCGGCCTGCCGGTGCGCGGCCACCAGGATCTGCAGCGTCGCAAGATCCACCTGCCGGACCGCGCCGCTGTCGATCCGCAGCGGGCCGTTGCGCGCCAGCGCCTCGGACAGGGCGGCGACGAGGTCCGCGGCGTGGTGGAGCCCCGCCTGCTCAGGCAGGGCGAGAACGAGGGGATCTTCTGGGACGGCGTGCATTCGTCTGGCCTTTCGGATGCACCGGGGGGCTCCGGCAGCAGCAGGTTTGGCGGTTGCAGCCTAAGGAACCGCTAACGGCTGCGCCGAACTCCTTAAAATTGCGCCGGTCCCGGTCGCGCTGTGGCTGTGGAAACGCCTCCGGGAAGCGGCGGGCTTTGATCCGGTTTGAGAAAATCCCCATCCCTCCGCGAGGTCCCGCCGCCGGGTCGGATCGGCGGCCCAAGACGGGACGCCAGCCGGCAAGGCCCAGCCAATATGGGAACCTTCGGCTTCCTCCCCCGTTGGCTCTCGTAATGAACGAGGCAAATAGGGGGCTGCTTGTGGCAGTACAGGACACGCCGACCGGAGCCGGAACTTCTCGGTCGCAACAGGACATAGCGCGGGCCGAGGGCCTCGGCGCCGGATCAGCGACGCCTTCGGAGGCGCGGCTGCGCCACCTTGCGGAAAGCCGGATCGCGATCGAGGGCATCAGCATCGAGATCGACGGCGGCCGGTTCCCGGCCAAGGTCGTCGCCGGGATGCCGGTCGCCATCGAGGCGGATATCTTTTCCGACGGGCATGACAGCATCGACGCGGCGCTGGTCTGGCGCAAATGCGGCGAAGACGCCTTCAGCGAGGCGCGGATGCAGTTCCTGGTGAACGACCGCTGGACGGCCACCGTCAGCCTTCCCGAGAACGCCGCCTACGAGGTCGGCTTCCTCGCCTGGCGCGACCTCTTCGCCACCTGGCGCAAGGAGGTGTCGAAGAAATTCGCCGCCGGCCAGCGCATCGGGCTGGAGCTGGAGGAGGGCCGCCGGCTGATCGCCGACGCCATCGCCGGCGACGGGGCCGAGGAGCACCGCACGCTGTTCGAGCGGCTGCTGCAGCGCGACGCCGGGGCGCAGGACGAGGGCGAGCGCTTCGCCCATCTGAACGCGCCCGATGTCGCCGCCGCCATGGAGCGCTCGGGCCCGCGCACGCATCTCACCCGCTCGAAACTGCTGCCGGTCTTCGCCGACCGCGAGGCCGCTGCCTTCAGTGCGTGGTACGAGATCTTCCCGCGCTCGCAATCGGGCGACGTTGCGCGGCACGGCACCTTCGACGACGTTATCGCGCGGCTGCCCTATATCCGCGATCTCGGCTTCGACGTGCTGTATTTCCCGCCGATCCACCCGATCGGTGCGGTGAACCGCAAGGGGCGCAACAACACGCTGACGCCGGGGCCGGACGATCCGGGCTCGCCCTATGCCATCGGCTCCGAGGCCGGTGGCCATGACGCGCTGCATCCCGAACTCGGCACCTTCGACGATTTCGCCCGGCTGGTCGAGGCGGCGAAGGAACATGGGCTGGAGCTGGCGCTCGACTTCGCCATCCAATGCGCGCCGGACCATCCGTGGATCAAGGAGCATCCCGAGTGGTTCGACTGGCGGCCCGACGGGACGATCAAGTTCGCCGAGAACCCGCCGAAGAAATACGAGGATATCGTCAACGTCCACTTCTACCGCGAGGCCATCCCCTCGCTCTGGTATGCGCTGCGCGACGTGGTGCTGTTCTGGGTCGGGAAGGGCGTGAAGATCTTCCGCGTCGACAACCCGCACACCAAGCCCTTCCCGTTCTGGGAGTGGATGATCGGCGAGGTCCGTGCCGAGCACCCCGACACGATCTTTCTCGCCGAGGCCTTCACCCGGCCCAAGGTGATGAAGCGTCTGGCCAAGGTCGGCTTCGCGCAGAGCTACTCCTACTTCACCTGGCGCAACGGCAAGCAGGAGCTGACCGACTACCTGACCGAGCTGACGACGGAGGAGTGCCGGCACTACATGCGGCCGAACTTCTTCGCCAACACGCCCGACATCAACCCGGTCTACCTGCAGACCTCCGGCCGGCCCGGCTTTAGGGTGCGGGCGGCGCTGGCGTCGACGCTGGGCGGCAACTACGGGCTCTACAACGGGTTCGAGATCTGCGACTCGGCCCCGGTGCCGGGCAAGGAGGATTATCTCAACTCCGAGAAATACGAGATCCGCGCCTGGGATATGGATCAGCCGGGGCACATCAAGGATGACATCCGGCTGCTGAACCACATCCGCCGCAGCCATCCGGCGATGCGCGATTTCACCAATCTGCGCTTCTACAACGCCGTGAACGACAATGTGCTCTACTACGGCAAGGCCAGCGAGGACGGCAGCGACTTCCTGCTGTTCCACGTCAACCTCGACCCGCACAACCGGCAGGAGTTCCAGTTCGAGGTCCCACTATGGGAATTCGGCCTGCCGGATGACGCCTCGATCGAAGTCGAGGACCTGCTGAACGGCAACCGCTTCACCTGGCATGGGAAATGGCAGGGTCTGGACCTCGATCCGACCACGCGCCCCTATGCTGCCTGGCAACTCTTTGCACCGGGAGTGCCTCGATGAACAAAGTCCTCACCCAATCCGCCCTGATCCGCGATGAACCGAAGATCGACCGCTCGCAGAGCGACTGGTACAAGGACGCGGTCATCTACCAGCTGCACATCAAGGCCTTCATGGACGCCAACGGCGACGGCATCGGCGATTTCGCCGGGCTGATGCAGCGGCTGGACTATGTGCAGGCGCTGGGCGTCACCGCGATCTGGCTCTTGCCCTTCTACCCCTCGCCGCTGCGCGATGACGGCTATGACATCTCGGATTACCGGGCGGTGAACCCGTCCTACGGCACGATGCGCGACTTCAAGGCCTTCGTCGCCGAGGCGCACAAGCGCGGGTTGCGGGTCATCACCGAGCTGGTGATCAACCACACCTCGGATCAGCATCCCTGGTTCCAGAAGGCGCGGCGGGCCAAGCCCGGCTCCGCGGCGCGCGACTGGTATGTCTGGAGCGACACCGACCAGAAATTCCCCGAGACCCGGATCATCTTCCTCGACACCGAGAAGTCGAACTGGACCTGGGATCCGGTGGCCGGCGCCTACTACTGGCACCGCTTCTATTCGCACCAGCCCGACCTGAACTTCGACAATCCGCGCGTTCTGGAAGAGGTGCTGCGCGTCATGCGCATGTGGCTCGAGATGGGGGTGGACGGGCTCAGGCTCGACGCGATCCCCTATCTGGTGGAGCGCGAGGGCACCAACAACGAGAACCTGCCCGAAACCCATGACGTGCTGAAGAAGATCCGCGCCGACCTCGACGCCCATTTCCCCGACCGGATGCTTCTGGCCGAGGCGAACCAGTGGCCCGAGGACACGCGGCCCTATTTCGGCGACGGCGACGAATGCCACATGGGCTTCCACTTCCCGCTGATGCCGCGCATGTACATGGCGCTGGCGCAGGCCGACCGGCACCCGATCACCGACATCATCCGCCAGACGCCCGAGATCCCGGAGAACTGCCAGTGGGGCATCTTCCTGCGGAACCACGACGAGCTGACTCTGGAAATGGTGACGGCGGAAGAGCGCGACTACCTCTGGCAGACCTATGCCGAGGATGCGCGCGCGCGGATTAATCTCGGCATTCGTCGCCGTCTGGCGCCCCTGATGAAGAACGACCGGCGCAAGATCGAGCTTCTCAACCAGATGCTGATGTCGCTGCCCGGCACGCCGATCCTCTATTACGGCGACGAGATCGGCATGGGCGACAACTACTATCTCGGCGACCGCGACGGGGTTCGCACGCCGATGCAATGGTCGGCCGACCGCAACGGCGGCTTCTCGCGCGCCAATCCGCAGCAGCTCTACCTGCCGACGATCCTCGATCCGGTCTATGGCCATCAGGCGGTGAACGTCGAGGCGCAGACCGGAGACCAGTCGTCGCTCCTGAACTGGATGCGCCGCCTGATCACCGTACGGAAACAGCACCCGGCCTTCGGGCGCGGGCTGATGACGCTGCTCTATCCGCGCAACCGCAAGGTGCTGGCCTATCTGCGCCAGCACGAGGGCACGACCATCCTCTGCGTCGCCAACCTGTCGGACTCCGCGCAGGCGGCGGAGCTGGACCTGGGCCGTTTCCGCGGCCTCGTGCCGGTGGAGCTGACGGGGCGTTCCGCCTTCCCGCCGGTGGGCGATCTGCCCTACATGCTGACGCTGCCGCCCTACGGCTTCTTCTGGTTCGCGCTCAGCGACCAGGAACACCTGCCGTCCTGGCACCAGGCGATCCCGGAGATCCTGCCGGAGTTCATCACCCTGACCACCCGCGACGGTTCGGTGCAGACCGCCGTCATGGGCCGCGAGCGCAGCCAGCTGGAG
Organism: Cereibacter changlensis JA139; assembly: GCF_003034985.1. Taxonomy (GTDB): domain Bacteria; phylum Pseudomonadota; class Alphaproteobacteria; order Rhodobacterales; family Rhodobacteraceae; genus Cereibacter; species Cereibacter changlensis. The sequence goes on along the minus strand of NZ_PZKG01000100.1, from coordinate 3,043 downwards.
GGCGACGTGCTGCCGGCATGGCTGCCGCTGCAACGCTGGTTCACCTCGAAGGACGAGACGGTGGGGCAGGTGGGTCTCACCCCGCTCGGCACGCTGGGCGAGCATTCGCTGATGACGCTGGATGCGACGGTCGGTGAAGACCGGCAGCGCTACTTCCTGCCGCTCTCGGCGCTCTGGGGCGACGACCAGCTGCGCCCGGGTGCGCCGAAGCTCAGCTACACGCTCGCCAAGATCCGGCGCGGGCCGAAGATGGGCGCGCTGATCGACGCGGCCTATGACGAGCGGCTGGCGGGCACGATGCTCGACGCCATGCGCGACGGCAAGGCGATGGGCGAGGTGCGCTTCGAGACCACCGAGGCGCTGCAGGAGCTCACCGAACCGGGCGAGCCGCGCTATCTCGGGGCAGAGCAGAGCAACATCTCCATCGCCTTTTCCGACAAGGTGATCCTGAAGCTCTACCGTCGTCTGCGCGCCGGCGAGCAGCCGGATGTCGAGGTGGCGCGCTTCCTGACCGAGGTCGCGGGCTACGAGCACACGCCGCGCTTCCTCGGCCTCGCCAGCCATGGCGAGGGCGCGGAGGAGACCACGCTGGCCGCGGCCTTTGCCTTCGTCACCAACCGCGGCGACGCCTGGCGCGGCATCTTCGACGCGCTGGTCCGCGATCTGGGCGAGCACGAGGCCTGGACCGACAGCGAGGCGGCCGAGCCGCAACCGCAGCCGGACGCCTTCCCCTTCCCGCTGTCGATCGGCTCTCTGCTGGGCCAGCGCACCGCCGAGCTGCACCGCGCCTTCGCGGTGGAGACCGACGACCCGGCCTTCAAGACCGAGCCGCTGACGGCGGAGCACCTGACGCAATGGGTGCAGCAGACGGTGACCGAGGCCGAGGCGCTGGTGACCTCGCTGAAGACCCAGCTTCCCGGCCTGCCGGAGGCGATCCTGCCGCTGGCCGAGGCGGTGATCGCCGCGCGCGATCCGCTGGTGGAACGGGTGCGCCGGGTGGCGGGCTTCGAGCCCTCGGGCAGCCTGTCGCGCATCCATGGCGACTACCATCTGGGCCAGGTGCTGCTGGCGCAGAACGATGTCGCGATCATCGACTTCGAGGGCGAGCCGAAACGCGGGCTGGAAGAGCGCCGCGCCAAGTCCTCGCCGCTGCGCGACGTAGCCGGGATGCTGCGCTCCTTCGACTACGCGGCGGAGTCGGCGCTGCTGCGGCATGTCGAGAGCTTCGGCCCGGCCAGCGAACGCGCCGCGGCGCGGGCGGAGGCCTGGCGCGTCGCCGCCTCGGCCGAATTCCTCGACGCCTGGCGCAAGACCGCCGAAGGGGCCGACAACCTGCCGCAGGATCCGGCGCTGACCGATGCGCTGCTCGATCTCTTCCTGCTGCAGAAAGCAATCTACGAAGCGGGCTACGAGCTCGGGATGCGTCCGGCCTGGCTGGGCATCCCGCTGCAAGGGCTCCTGGACCTGCTGGGAGACGACGCATGACCGACCAAATCGCGGACCTCGTGCCGCAATCCGATGTCGACGCCATCCTGCGCGGCAGCCATGGCAATCCCTTCGCCGTGCTCGGCCTGCAGGGCGGCGGCGACCAGCCGCTGACCCTGCGGGTCTTCGCCCCGCAGGCCGCCGGGGTGGCGGTGCTGGACGGGGCAGGGGCCGAGGTGGCGCAACTGTCCCGCATCGGCGCCGAGGGCTTCTTCGCCGGCGAGATGCCGGGGCGCGAGCGCTTCCCCTACCGGCTCAGGCTCTCCGCCGGCGAGCATCGCTGGGAGATCGACGATCCCTACCGCTTCCCGCCGGTGCTGGGCGAGCTTGATGAATACCTGCTGGGCGAGGGGCGGCATCACCGGCTCTACGAGCGTCTCGGCGCGCATCCCTGCACCATGGAAGGCGTCGAGGGCGTGGCCTTCGCCGTCTGGGCGCCGAACGCCCGCCGCGTCTCGGTCGTGGGTCCGTTCAACGCCTGGGACGGGCGGCGGCATCCGATGCGCAAGCGCGTCGGGGTCGGCGTCTGGGAGCTGTTCATCCCCGGCCTGCGCCGCGGCGAGATCTACAAATACGAGTTGATCGGCCCGCAGGGCGAGCGCCTGCCGCTGAAATCCGATCCGCTGTCCTTCGCGCAGGAGCAGCCGCCGGCGACGGCCTCGATCGTCGACGGCCTGCCCGAGCATGACTGGCAGGACGCCGACTGGCTGGCGCATCGCGGCCCGAAACAACAGCGCGACGCGCCGATCTCGATCTACGAGGTGCATGCCGGGTCTTGGCGCATGGGGCTCGACTATGACGCGCTGGCGGATCAGCTGGTGGAGTATGTCACCGAGATGGGCTTCACCCATGTCGAGTTCATGCCGATCAGCGAGCATCCATTCACCGGCTCCTGGGGCTACCAGCCCATCGGGCTCTTCGCCCCGACCAGCCGCTTCGGCCCGCCCGAGGGCTTCGCCCGTCTGGTGGACCGGCTGCATGCGGCGGGGATCGGCGTGATCCTCGACTGGGTGCCGGCGCACTTCCCCTCCGACGCGCATGGGCTGGCGAATTTTGACGGCACGCATCTCTATGACCATGCCGACCCGCGTCAGGGTTTCCACCGCGACTGGAACACCCAGATCTACAACTTCGGTCGGCAGGAGGTGGCGAACTTCCTGCAAGCGTCGGCGCTCTACTGGCTTGACCGCTACCATGTCGACGCGCTGCGCGTCGATGCGGTGGCCTCGATGCTTTACCTCGACTATTCGCGCAACGCCGGCGAGTGGATCCCCAACGAGCACGGCGGGCGCGAGAACCTCGAGGCCATCAGCTTCCTGCGCGACGTGAACGAGCGGGTCCGGCTGGATCATCCCGGCGCCGTGACCATGGCCGAGGAATCCACCGCCTTCCCGAAGGTCAGCCGACCGGTGGCGGAGGATGGGCTCGGGTTCGGCTTCAAGTGGAACATGGGCTGGATGCACGACACGCTGGCCTATTTCCGGCGCGATCCGATCCATCGCCGCCACCACCAGAGCGACCTGACCTTCGGCCTCGTCTACGCCTTCTCGGAAGATTT
>NZ_PZKG01000099.1 GCF_003034985.1 Cereibacter changlensis JA139 | reverse complement strand
GCGCTGCGCGCGTTCATCCTGTTTGCCTGCCTCGCCGCCGGCATCCTCTTCGTCATGCGGTACGCCAGCCGCGTGAAGGCCCACCCAGAGCGTTCGATCGTCGCAGCACAACGCGAGGACAACATCGCCCACTTCCTCAAGGGGGTCGACTCCGGCGCGCCGTTGCCCGATTTCAGCGCCACACGCGCGTTCATCCTCGTGTTGTTCGGCCTGACCTTCGTGGTCATGCTCTGGGGCGTGATCTCGCAGGGCTGGTGGATGGGCGAGATGTCGGCGCTGTTCCTCGGCATGGCGATCTTGACCTTCTTCGTCGCGAAAGCCGACGCCCAGACCAGGATGGACGAGCACACCTTCGTCGACACCTTCGTGGGCGGCGCACGCGACCTGCTCGGCGTGGCGCTGCTGATAGGGGTCGCCCGCGGCATCGTCGTGATCATGGACGCCGGCAAGATCACCGACACGATCCTGAACGCGCTCGCGGGCACGCTGGCCGGCTTCGGCGACGTGCCTTTCATCAATGTGATGCTGGCGTCCCAGACCTTCCTGTCCTTCGTCGTGCCCTCGTCGTCCGGGCTCGCCGTCCTGACCATGCCGATCCTCGCACCGCTGTCGGACTTCGCGGGAGTGCAGCGCGACCTGACCGTGACCGCCTACCAGTCGGCCAATGGCTGGGTGAACCTCTTCAACCCGACATTCGCGGTGGTGATGGGCGGGCTCGCCATCGGGCGGGTCGGCTACGATCGCTGGCTGCGCTTCGTTTGGCCTCTGTTGCTGATCCTCGCGGTGATCATCTCGGCGGCGCTGAGCGTCTCTGCGGTCATGTCTGACGCTCCTTCCACGTCGCCTCCCGCCGCCGAGCTGGCGAACTGAGATGTTGGAAGCGGCTCCGATCAGGGTGGAGGAAGCCGGCAGCCTCGGGCTCGTCGCCTGCACCGCACTGGTGATCGGCAACATGATCGGCTCGGGCATCTTCCTGTTGCCGGCGCCGCTCGCCGCGTTCGGGCCGGTTTCGCTGCTCGGCTGGATGGTGACCACCCTGGGAGCGTTGGTGCTGGCAGTGATCTTTGGCCGGCTGTCGCGCATCGTGACCAAGACCGGCGGCCCCTATGCCTATAGCGAGGCGGGGTTCGGAGAATTCGCCGGCTTCATTATCGCCTGGGGCTACTGGATCGCGCTCTGGACCGGCAACGCCGGGGTGGCGGTGGCGCTTGCGGGCTACGTCGGGTTCCTGTTTCCCGGGATCGGCGCGTCGTCGAACGCCAGTCTCGCGGTGGCGCTGATCTCGATCTGGCTGCTGACGCTGGTCAACATCCGCGGCGTCGCCGAAGCGGGCTGCGTGCAGGTTGTCACCACCGTGCTGAAACTCGTGCCGCTCGCGCTGATCGGCACGCTTGGCTTCTTCTGGATCGAAGTCGCCAACTTCACGCCGTTCAACACCACCGGCCAGTCCAACCTCTCCGCCATCTCCGCGACGGCGGCGCTGACGCTCTGGGCCTATCTCGGGTTGGAGTCGGCCACGGTGCCCTATGGCGACGTGATCGACCCGGAACGCACGATCCCGCGCGCGACCATCCTCGGCGTCCTGGTGGCCGCCGCCGTCTACATCTCGGTGACCGCCGTGTCGATCGGCGTGGTGCCGTCGGCGGAACTCGCCGCGTCGCCGGCGCCTCTCGCGCTGGTGGCCGGGGTGATGTGGGGCGCGGTCGGCGGCGTGCTGGTGGCGGTTGGCGCGGTGATCTCGACCTTTGGCACGCTCAACGGCTTCACGCTCCTGGCCGGGCAGGTGCCCTACGGCGCAGCGCTCGATCGGGTTTTCCCGGAGCGGTTCGGGCATCTCTCGCGCTTCGGCACGCCGGCGAACGCGCTGGTTCTCTCCGGTCTGCTCGCCTCGATCCTGGTCGCGATGAACTTCGCCGACGGCCTTGTCGGGGCATTCAACGCCATCATCCTGCTGGCGGTCGTGTCGAGCCTCCTGCCCTACGCGATCTGCGCGCTGGCCGAACTGATGATCGTGGCTCGCACCGGCAAGTGCCTCGCCGGGCCGCAAATGTTCAAGGTCGCCGGGCTCGGCGCGCTCGGCTTTCTGTACGCGCTCTGGGCGATCTACGGCGCCGGGGCCGAAACGGTGTTCCTGGGCTTCCTGCTCATCCTCAGCGGAATCCCCGTCCACGTCGCCATCAAGTGGCGCGACTGCGCCCGAGAAACCGCTGACCCGGTGAAGCCGCTGCACAAGGAGAAGTGACCAATGCAACTCGGGGTCCATTCAGAGATCGGCAAGCTCCGAAAGGTCATGGTATCGCGCCCGTCGCTGGCCCACGAGAGGCTGACGCCCGGCAACTGCCACGACCTGTTGTTCGACGACGTGATCTGGGTGCAGAAGGCCCGCTCCGACCACGCCGACTTCGTCCTGAAGATGAAGGACGGCGACATCGAGGTCTTCGACATTCAGGACCTGCTCACCGACATCTTCGAGAGCAATCCCGAAGCCCGTGCATTCGTGCTCGACCGCCGGATCACCGCCAACGAGGTTGGCCCCGCGCTGGCGCGGATCGTCCGGCCCTGGCTGGAAGAGCTCGATGCACACCATCTCGCCCGCCACCTGCTCGGCGGCATAGTCCGCGACGACCTCCCGAAGGACCTGATCACCCCGCTGATGCAGGATGCGCTGTCGCCGACCGAGTTCATCATCCCCCCGGTGCCGAACACCCTGTTCCAGCGCGACCCGAGCTGCTGGATCTACGGCGGCGTCACCTGCAACCCGATGTACTGGCCGGCGCGCAAGCCGGAGTCGCTGTTCCAGCGCGCCGTTTACAAGTTCCATCCCGAGTTCACCGAGAATGAGTTCGAGATCTGGTGGGGCGACAGCGACGAGGACTGGGGGGCGACCTCGATGGAGGGCGGGGACGTCATGCCGATCGGCAAGGGCGTCGTCCTGATCGGCATGGGGGAGCGCACCACCCGTCAGGCGGTGAACCAGATAGCGCTCCGCCTCTTCGCCAAGGGCGCCGCCCAACGGATCATCGCCTGCGCGATGCCGAAGATGCGCGCGGCGATGCACCTCGACACCGTTTTCTCCTGCCTCGACCACGACAAGGTGACGGCCTTCCGCGAGGTGGTGGACGCGATCACCTGTTTTTCCCTCCGCCCCGACGGCAATGGCGGCATCGAGATAACCCGCGATGGCCTGCACCTCTTCGAGGTCTACAAGGAGGCCCTTGGCCTGTCGGACCTGCTGGTCGTCGGCACCGGCGGCAACGCCTTCGACGCGGAACGCGAGCAATGGGACGACGGCAACAATGTTGTCGCCCTCGAGCCGGGCGTGGTCATTGGCTACGACCGCAACACCCACACCAACACGCTGCTGCGCAAGGCCGGGATCGAGGTGATCACCATCAATGGCCAAGAACTCGGACGCGGCCGCGGCGGCGGCCACTGCATGACCTGCCCGATCCTTCGTGATCCTGCCTATTAAACACATAGGGGAAACGCCATGTCCTTCAACCTCAGGGGCCGCAGCTACCTCAAGCTCGACGACCTCACCCAACGCGAGATGCTCTACCTGCTCGACCTGTCACGCGACCTCAAGCGCGCGAAATACGCCGGCACCGAGCAGCCTCGGCTCACGGGCAAGGAGATTTGCCTGATCTTCGAAAAGACATCGACGCGGACCCGCTGCGCCTTCGAGGTCGCCGCCCACGACCAGGGAGCCCACGTCACCTACCTTGATCCGTCGGGCAGCCAGATCGGTCACAAGGAGTCGATGAAGGACACCGCCCGCGTGCTCGGCCGGATGTTTGACGCCATCGAGTTCCGCGGCGCTGACCAGCAGCTTGTCGAGACCCTCGCCGCCTTCGCCGGCGTGCCGGTCTACAACGGCCTGACCGACGACTGGCACCCCACCCAGATGCTCGCCGACATGCTGACGATGGTGGAAAACTGCGACAAGCCGCGCACCCAGATCGCTTACGCCTTCCTCGGCGACGCCCGCAACAACATGGGCAACTCGCTTCTGGTGCTCGGCGCGATGATGGGCTGCGACGTGCGCCTGGTGGCACCCAAGGAAAACCAGCCGCACGACGACGTGCAGGAGATCGCCCGAACATGGGCTGCCGAGACCGGCGCACGGCTGATGATCACCGACGACATCGACAAGGGCGTCAAGGGCGCGGACTTCATCCACACCGACGTGTGGGTCTCGATGGGCGAGGCGAAGGAAATCTGGGCCGAACGCATCAAGCTGCTCATGCCCTATCAGGTCAACATGGCGCTGATGAAGAAGACCGGCAATCCGGTGGTCAAGTTCATGCACTGCCTGCCGGCCTTCCATAACACCGAGACCAAGGTCGGCAGCGAGATATTCGAGAAATTCGGCATCTCCGAGATGGAGGTCACCGAGGAGGTGTTCGAAAGTCCGATGAACGTCGCCTTCGAGCAAGCCGAGAACCGGCTGCACACCATCAAGGCGATCCTCGTGGCGACCTTGGGGGCCTGAGATGACCCGCATCGTCATCGCCCTCGGCGGCAACGCGCTCCTGAAACGCGGCGAGGAGCTGACCGCCGCGAACCAGCGCGCCAACGCCCGTATTGCCGCCGAGGCGCTGGCGCCTCTCTGCGCAGGCAACGACGTCGTGATCACCCATGGCAACGGCCCACAGGTCGGGCTGCTGGCGCTGAAGGAGATCGCCTATCCCGGCGAGGACGCCCCGCTCGATGTGCTCGGCGCCGAGACCGAGGGGGCGATCGGCTACATGATCGAGCAGGAACTCGGCAACGTGCTGCCCTTCGAGCGGCCGATCGCCACGCTTCTGACCATGGTCGAAGTCGACCCCGAAGACCCTGCCTTCCAGGACCCGACCAAGTTCATTGGCAGGATCTACGACGAGGCAGAGGCCATGGCCGAGGCCGCCGCCAAGGGCTGGACGGTCAAGCCCGACGGCAAGCACTGGCGCCGTGTGGTGCCCTCGCCACTGCCGATGCGCATCTTCCAGCTCAACCCGATCAAGTGGCTGCTCGAGAAAGGCACGCTGGTGATCGCCGCGGGCGGAGGCGGCATTCCCACCATGTATGAGAAGGGCACGCGCCGGCTTGTCGGGGTCGAATGCGTGATCGACAAGGATCGCGCCACCGCGCTCCTCGCCCTCGAGATCGGGGCGGACATCTTCATCTGCGCCACCGACGCCGACGCCGTCTATATCGACTGGGGAGAGCCCGGGCAGCGCGCGATCAGACGGGCCACCCCCGACGCCATGACCGCCTATTCCTTTCCCGCCGGCTCCATGGGCCCCAAGGTCGAGGCCGCTCGGGACTTCGCCCACGCCACCGGTGGACGGGCGATCATCTGCGCCCTCGCGGACGTGCCCGCGGCGGTGCGCGGCGAGAAGGGCACCACCATCACGAACGACGCCGAGGCCGGCGAAATGGTCTTCTTCTGAGGGACCGTTACGGTTGGGGTGCGCCCCAGCCGGAGCTGACCGTTCGGCGCAATCTCGCGCGGCCAAGAAACACTTCAACGTATGGTTAGCACTGTTCGACATCAGACTGTTGATTTCCACCCAGAACTGAGCCGGGTTTTCCATCGAGAAGTGAGCCACCTCTGACTATGGATTTCGGATCAAGTCGGGGTCAAGGCATGGTTTGTGTCCTTCTTTTTTCTGGCGACTGCGGCTGAGCTGGCCTTGAAGCGGAAGCTGTCGTTTCCGGTTTCGAGGATGTGGCAGCGGTGGGTGAGGCGGTCGAGCAGGGCTGTGGTCATCTTGGCGTCAGCAAAGACCGTGGCCCATTCGCTGAAGCTGAGATTTGTGGTGATCACGACGCTGGTGCGTTCGTAGAGCTTGCTCAGCAGATGGAACAGCAATGCCCCGCCCGAGGCGCTGAACGGCAGATATCCGAGTTCATCCAGGATCACCAAGTCGAGGCGGGTCAGGCTTTCGGCAATTTGCCCAGCCTTACCCGCCGGGGCGGAAAAGCCAACGGAACAAATGTCCCGCGTCCAGTCGTCTGCTGCTCGCGCTGCCGATCAGCCCGCCATTCCCGCGCGAAGGCCGCAACCCGGTTGTAGGAGCCGGTGAAGCCGAGCGTCACCAGATCGGCGTGCATCTTCTTCAGTGTCTGCCGCTCTTTACGTGACTTCCCGGCATTGGTCTTCAGCCAACCCGCCAGCTTCTCGGCAAAGGGATCAAGCCTGCTCGGACGCTCCGGCGTCGCGAACTCCGGCTCCACCTTCTCTGCCGCAAGATGCTTGGTCACAGTATTGCGCGACAAACCCGTGCGCTTGGCGATCTCGCGGATCGACAGCTTCTGTCGCAGGTGCATCCGACGAATGATGTTCAAAAGTCCCATGTGGATCACTCCGTTGCCCCCGCCGCTCGCCGCTTCGGGGGAAGGTTCACATGGCTCAATTCTCAGTGGAAATTATGCGCCTACCCGGCTCAGTTCTGGGTGGAAATCAACACGCCCTCTTCAGAATGTCACGCTCCGCCCGGAGCCGGGCCACCTCTTTCCTCAAAGCTGATATCTCGGCCAGATCAGCGCGCAACTGCCCGTTCCCGGGAAAGGCAACAGCAGGGGGTGCAGTCAGCTCCCGTATCCTGCGGCGCAACACCCTCTCCGCTACATCAAGGTCACAGGCGGCCTGCGCCACCGCCACACCCGATGCGTCACCAGCCTCACAGCCTCAATCTTGAACTCGCGGCTGAACTTCCGTCTCGTCATATCTACTCTCCGGTTAATGGGTCACGATCTTATTTTCTTGTCGACGAAACCGGCAGCAGCTCAGATTGGTGGCGCGGCAGGCAGACCTGAGCCGGTGAGCTTTCTATATTCTGAGTTGCCATATCTGACCTTCAAGCTGCCGCGACAAGCACCCAGCTAGCCAATGGCTCGGCCCCATGTCGCTGCTATGAACTCCGCCGCCCGTCCCCATTGCCGTCGATAACAACGCCGGTTCAATCCGCATGTTGATGTGCGACGAGTCGTGCACGTTGTTACATGCACTTGCATGTTCGGAGCCGCCGATTTAAAGAATGACTGTCCAGCGAAGCGACGGGTCGACCTCAGCCACGCGTTATTCCCATAACGGAGAGGTGACATGTCGTCTTCCGAAGCCCATTCCCATCTCGGCGCCCTGCGGCGGCTCTGGTCGAGCGCCGCCCTGTTGCTGTTGCTGGCTCCCCCGGTCGCAGGGCAGGACATGCTGCTCGATCCTATCATCGTCGAACAGGAGGACGAGTGGTCAGGCGCCGCCGACCGGGCCACCACGCAATATGTCTCGCAGGCCGAGCTGGAGCGAGCGCGGACCGGGGACCTGAGGGATCTCTTTGCCGGGATCGCCTCGGTTTCCGTCGGGGGCGCGCTGCCGGTGGCGCAGAAGATCTTCGTGAACGGCGTCGACATGCTGAACCTCGCTGTGACGCTGGATGGGGTGGCGCAGAACAATCGCGCCTTCCACCACGTCAGCGCAAACGCCATCGATCCCGGCTTGCTGAAGGCTGCGCGCGCCGATGCCGGCGCGGCGCCCGCTGATGCTGGCCCGAATGCGCTTGCAGGCTCGGTGGTGTTCGAGACGGTGGATGCCGGCGATATCCTGATGGAGGGCAAGAGCTTCGGCGGCAATGCCCGGCTGTCCTTCGGCGACAATGGAAATACCTTTACGCGCGCACTGACCCTCGCCGGCAAACAGGGCGGATTCGAGTGGCTTGGCTATCTGAAGTCGGCGACTGGCGACGACTACCAGACCGGCGGCGGCGAGACGATCAGCGGAACCGCGGCCGATCTGCAGAGCCGGTTGCTGAAGCTCGGCTTCGAGACCGAGGGCCATCGCTTCGAGTTGTCGGCCATGGACCTGACAGACGACGCGCTGCGCCGCTATCGCGCCAATATCGGCGAAGTGATCGGTGGGCGGCCGGTGCCGGAACTGCGCCGCTACGACACCGTAAGACGGAATTTTTCGCTGAGCTACGAGATGACCCAGGATGCAGGCCTCTGGGACCCAAAGGTGGTGCTCGGCCGGTCGCAGAACCTGATCGACATCCCGGACCCCGAACTGTCCGAAGGCGTCACGACATCGGACACGCTGACAGTCCAGAACACCTTCCATCTGTCGGAGCGCGACACAATCGTCGCTGGGCTCGATTACTATGACCGCAGCGCCAGATATAACGACACGGACGAGGCCTATCGCGAAAGTGCCCAAAACGTGGGCCTCTTCGCCCAGGCGCGGCTGGAGCCGATGGACCGCCTGAAGCTCTCCTTCGGCTTGCGCGCCGACTGGCAGGACTTCAGCGGCGAGAAGGGCTTCGAAGGCAGCTATGACGGGTTGAGCGGCAACCTCTCGGCCTCCTATGAGGCAATCGACGGGCTGACGCTGCGGGCGGGCTATTCCAGCGTCTTCGGCGGCCTGTCGATCGAGGACAATTACGAGTTCTGGCGCAGCGGTGGCTGGGATTATGCGGGGCTGGAAACCTCCCGCGCCCGCAACTTCACGCTCGGCGCGGATTACGAGGCCGGCGAGCTTCGGCTCGGCGGCGAGGTGTTCCTGACCGAGGTCGACAATGCCCGCTCCTTCGACACTAATTTCGATTTCAAGAGCCGCGGCTTCAACATCGGCGCCACCTATGGCTGGACCGGTGGCTTCGCCCGGCTGACCTACTCCGACAGCGAGGTCGAGGTGAATGGCGGACTGTCCGACAGCTATGCGGCCGTCGACTTCGGCGCGCCGCTGGGGCAGGTGCTCGCCTTCGAAGTGCAGCAGGCGATCGGGATCTCTGGCTGGACCCTCGGCGGCAGCTTCGACATGGCGCTGGATTATGACGACGTTCCCGCCTCGGCCGAGCAGGAGATCGACGGCTATCACGTGGTCAACCTCTTCGCGGAATACGTTCCGGCCAGCCTGCCCGACCTGCGCCTGCGTGCCGAGGTGAACAACCTCTTTGATCAGGACTACGCCGACCGGGCGACCTATGGTGCGGATTTCGCCAGCATCGTGCCGCTGAACGAGCCGGGGCGCACGCTCACCGTCTCGCTGGTGAACCGCTTCTGAACGAGGCGCGGGCCCCAGCCGAAGGGCCCGCCGCCTGTTCAAGGATAGAGCCGGATCAGCAGGCGGCTGAGGTCATAGGCCTCGTCCACGCTCAGCCGATGCGCGAGTTCAGACTGGATCGCCGCCATATAGGCCGGCCAGATCCGTTCGTGCAGGCCGAGCCCGGCCTCGGTCAGATAAAGCCGCTGCGCCCGACCGGCGCCGGGCATCTTCTCGCGCCGCAGCCATCCCGCCGTCTCCAGCCGCGAGACGTGGCGCGACAGGGCGTATTGCGCCACGAAAAGCCGGCGTTCGAGCTCCGCCATCGGAAGTCCGTCGCCGGCCGCGCGCTCCACCTCGATCAGGATCTCGTACCAGATCGGGTCCTCGATCCCTTCGACGCGCAGGGCGCGGCCGATGCGCGGCGCCATGCTGCGATGGATGCGCAGCAGGTTGAACCAGACCCGATTATGCGCGATCTGTGGATCGGCGTCGGAAAACTGTGCTGGCGGGTCGGCGACCGGCGTTCGAGGCATCGCGGCATGTCCTTGCAGGGCAGGGGCTGGGCCTCCCCTGTCTAGCTGTCGGCGTAAGGGCAGACCAGCCCCATGGCCCGCGGCTTGGCCAGAACGCGGTCAGGCCTGACTCCAGCTCAGACCGGAGAAGCCCTCGCGGAAGGCGAAGGTCACCAGATGGGAATCGATCACATACCGCGACTGGATGAGCCCATTGGCATCCTCCGCCGTCAACCGAACGGTCAGCCCCTCGGCATCGGCCGTCAGTTCGGCCGGGCCGGCGATCAGGGCGCAATGCCCCCCCGTTTCGGAGAAGCTGACCTCGATCTTGTGCCCGAGGTGCTTGCACAACTGCTGCAGATATTTCGAGGCGTTCTGCGTCGGGTAATGCGCGATGGTCTCCAGCATGGTGGATCCTTATCTGAGTGTTTTTCTGGGATTAAGGGCTGGACCTGTCAGCCGCAAGTGATACTGAAAGGCAATCGCGTGCAGCCAGCCTGTGCAGCCACACGCCGGATCGTCGAGGAGATCTGCGCGATGAGGCGCCTAATCATGACCGGCCTGCTGGCCACCCTGCTTCTTTCCGCCGCGCCGCTGCAGGCGGCCGAAATCCTCACCGCGCGCGGCCCGGTGTCCGTCGCGGACCAACCCGAGATACTGGCGGTCTATGACGTGGCGGCGATCGAAACGCTGCTCGCCCTTGGCGTCGCCCCGGACGGCGTTCCCTCGAAGCTCTACATCCCCGAACTGTCCGAGGCGCTGGCGGATGCGACTCCTGTCGGCACGCTGTTCGAACCGGATCTCGAGGCGCTGGCGGCGCTGGGGCCGGCGCTGATCGTGGCGGGGGGACGGTCTTCCACGCAGGTGGAGGCGCTGTCGCAGGTGGCGCCGACCATCGACATGACCATCGGTGCGGACCTTGTCCCAGAGGCCCGCGCAAGGCTGGCGGCTTACGGCGCGCTGTTCGGCAAGGAGGCCGAGGCGGCGACGCTCGACGCGGCGCTCGCGGCGAAGCTGGAGGAGGCGAGACAGGCCGCTGTCGGACAGGGAACTGCGCTGATCGTGCTGACCAATGGGCCGAAGGTCTCGGCCTACGGCCTCGGGTCGCGCTTCGGCTGGATCCATGAGGCGCTGGACCTGCCCGAAGCCCGCCCCGCGCTGGATCCTGCCACCCATGGCGATGCGATCTCCTTCGAATTCATCGCCGAGGTGAACCCCGACTGGCTGATCGTGATCGATCGCGGCGCCGCGGTCGGCGAGGAGGGCTCGGCCGCGGCGGCCACGCTCGACACGCCGCTGGTGACCGGAACGACCGCTTGGCGGCAGGACCAGGTGATCTACCTCGACCCAGCGCAAGTCTATATCGCGGGCGGCGGCTACGCTTCGATGATGCAGACGTTGGACCGATTGATCTCGGGCTTCCGCGGCTGAGCGATGCGGGTCTCGTCATGGGTCCTGCTGGCGCTGGCGCCGCTGTCGCTGGCCAGCCTGATGACGGGGGCGGCCAGTCTCGACCCCTCCAGCCTCGGCGCCGATCCGCGCGCTTGGATGCTGCTGATGGAGTCGCGACTGCCGCGCACCCTCGCCGTCCTGCTGACCGGAGCAGCGCTCGCGGTCGCCGGCGTGGTGATGCAGCAGCTGGTGCGCAACCGCTTCGTCGAGCCGGGCACTATCGGAACGGCCGAGAGCGCGGCGATCGGCCTGCTCGCCATCACTCTGATCGCGCCTGCTTCGCCGGTCTGGGTCAAGATGCTGGCGGCAAGCCTCGCCGCCATGGCCGGCACCGCGCTGTTTCTCGCGCTGATCCGCCGCCTGCCGCCGCGCGAGGTTCTTCTGGTGCCGCTGGTCGGGTTGATCCTGTCGGGCGTGCTGCAATCTGCGGCGACCTTCGTCGCCTGGCAGACGGATCTGATGCAGTATCTCGGGATCTGGCTGATGACCGGCGAGTTTTCCGGCGTGGTGGCGGGCCGCTACGCGCTGCTCTGGATCGCGGGCGCAGCGACCTGTCTTGCCTGGGTCGCGGCGGATCGCCTTGCCCTGCTCGGTCTTGGCGAACAGACGGTGACGGGCTTGGGCTTGAACCCCGTTGCGGTAATGCGGCTGGGGCTTCTGGTGGTGGCGCTGGTGACGGCGATGGTCGTGGTGACCGTGGGAATGGTGCCCTTCGTCGGGTTGGTGGTGCCGAATGTCGTGGCGCGGCTCATGGGCGACAACCTGCGGGCGACGCTTCCGGTCGTGGCGGCGGTCGGCGCCGCGCTGGTGCTGGCCTGCGACCTTCTGGGGCGGTTGATCCGCTACCCCTATGAATTGCCGGTGGGCACGGTCCTGGGCGTGCTGGGATCGCTGCTGTTCCTCTGGCTGCTGTGGCGACCGCAACGTGCGTAGGCATCCGCTCCTCTGGCTGGCGGCCGCGCTTCTTGGGATCTCTGCCGCCTACCTGTTCTGGGGCCTCGGCGGCGACAGCTGGCGCTTCGTGCTGGGGCTGCGGGCGGGGAAGGCTGGCCGCCCTGCTGGTCGTCGGCGCATCGGTAGCCGTGGCCACGGTGCTATTCCAGACCGTCGCGGCCAACCGCATCCTGACCCCCTCCATCATGGGCTTCGACGCGCTCTATGTGCTGATGCAGACCGCGCTGGTCGCGGGCCTCGGCATCACCGGCTTCGCGCTTCTGCCAGCGGGGCCGAAGTTCCTGATTGAGGTGACCGCGCTGGTCGCCGCCTCGCTGATGCTGTTCGGCACACTCCTTGGACGCGGCGGCCAGGATATCGTGCGCACGATCCTGACAGGGGTGATCTTCGGCATCCTGTTCCGCTCGCTCGCCGGGTTCCTGGCGCGGCTTCTCGATCCCAACGAATATGCCGTGGTGCAGCAGGCCAGCTTCGCCAGCTTTTCGCGGGTGAACGCCGAGCTGCTGCCCTGGGCGGCGGGACTGGCCGGGATCGGAATCGCCGGTGCGATCCGGCTGGCGCCGCGGCTCGACGTGCTGGCGCTGGGGCGGCGCATCTCGGTGCCGCTGGGCTTGGCGCATGAGCGCATGGCGCTGCTGACGCTGGGTCTGGTGGCGGTGCTGGTTTCGGCATCCACCGCGCTGGTCGGGCCTGTCGGATTCTTCGGCCTGATCGTCGCCGGCCTGGCGCATGGGCTGACCCGCGACCCGCGTCATGCCGTATTGCTGCCCGCTGCCGCGATGATCGCCGGGGTGCTGCTGGTTGGCGGTCAGACCCTGTTCGAGCGGCTGCTGGGCCTGCAATCGACACTGTCGGTGGTGGTCGAATTTGCCGGCGGAATGTTCTTCCTCTGGCTCCTGTTGAAAGGACGCATCCGATGATCGAGATCGAGGCGGTGAGCCACCGGATAGGCCAGGTGACCATCCTCGACCACGTTGGCACGCGGCTGCCGCGGGGGGCGATGACCGCGCTGATCGGGCCGAACGGAGCAGGAAAATCGACCTTGCTGAACCTGGTCGCCAGATTGCTGCCGTTGCAGGAGGGGCGGATCGCCGTCGAAGGGCTGGACGTGACCCGCACGCCGTCGCGGGCCCTGGCGCTGCGCATGGCGGTGCTGGGTCAGGACACGGCGATCGGCAGCCGGCTAAGGGTGCGCGAACTTGTCGGTTTCGGGCGCTGGCCGCACCATCAGGGGCGGCCAGATCCGGCGGATGCTGCGGCGGTGCTGGCCGCGCTGGACGCCTTCGGGCTGACGCCGCTGGGCGCCAGGTTCCTTGATGAGCTCTCCGGTGGCCAGCGCCAGCGCGCCTTCGTCGCCATGACCTTCGCTCAGGCGACCGACTGGCTGCTGCTGGACGAGCCGCTGAACAACCTCGACATGGCGCATGCGCGGGCGCTGATGGCGCGGCTGCACTCTCTGGTTCGGGAGGAAGGCAAGAGCGTGGTGCTGGTGGTGCATGAGGTGAATTACGCCGCCGCCTGGGCCGACCACATCGTCGCGCTGCGCGACGGGCGCATCGTCGCCGAAGGCCCCCCGGCCGAGGTCCTGACCCCGGCAATCCTGTGCGACATCTACGGCATGGAGATGGCCGTCACCGAGCACGCCGGCCGACCGCTGGTGCTGCACCATATCTGACTGGGCAGGGGAGCCCGCCTCCTTGAGGATCTCTCGATGCGCCCAGTTGAGGGTGAGCGCTTTGCCGATCCCCTATGCAGCGCGGCTTGACGTTTTTCGGAAGTGCCAGGGCATGAGGTTTTCGATCCGGCTGGCCGGGTGGCCGTCGAGGATCGCGCGCAGCGTTTCGGCGATATAGCTCACCGAGTTCACGTCGCTCATCTTGCAGGTGGCCACGAGCGAAGCGAGCATGGCCCAGCTTTCGTCTCCGACCTCGTGGCCGGCGAACAACGCATTCTTGCGCGTGAGAGCCATCGCCCGTTCATTCTGCCAATGTCGGGCAATTTGTTGTGGTCCATTACCGTTGGCATGCGCTTTTCGGTCGACGCCTTCGGGTCGAGCGCGTTGACAGGCGTAGATCCGGGCAGTTTGTCGACGTCGAGGTTCACCGCTGCGCTGCTGGCGCGGTTCGTGGGCGGCATGTCGGCGGGCCTGCTCTGGGCGCTGCTCGCCGGCTATGCCGTGCACATGTCGCCGCCGCATCAGGCGGGGCGGGCGATGGCCATTGCGATGGCGGGAACGCCGCTGGCGCTGTCCATCGGCATCCCAACTGGCACCTTTCTGGGCCTCCTCGCCGGCTGGCGGCCGACCTTCGGGCTGCTCAGCCTCGCCGCGCTGCTGCTGGTCGGCTGGATCCAGGCGAAGGTGCCGGATTTTGACGGTGAGGCAGAGACGCAGCGCCCCTCGCTGGCCGAGGTCTTCGCGGTGCCAGGCGTGCGGCCGGTGCTGGCGGTGACGCTGTGCTTCGTGCTGGCCCACAACCTCCTCTACACCTACATCGCGCCGCTGCTGGCAGGGCACGGGATGGCGCGCCAGATCGACACGGTGCTGCTGGTCTTTGGCACAGCGGCGCTGGTCAGCTATCGGCTTGACGGGCGCGCTGATCGACCGATGGCTGCGGTTAATGACCTTTGTCAGCATCGGTCTGTTCCTTGCCGCTGCGCTCCTGC
This sequence comes from Cereibacter changlensis JA139, assembly GCF_003034985.1. Taxonomy (GTDB): domain Bacteria; phylum Pseudomonadota; class Alphaproteobacteria; order Rhodobacterales; family Rhodobacteraceae; genus Cereibacter; species Cereibacter changlensis. The sequence continues at coordinate 348 of NZ_PZKG01000099.1, read as the reverse complement.
TTGCGGTGGCGACCGGCGCGCCTCTGGCGATCTATGCCGCCGCGCTGATCTGGGGGCTGGCCTTCGGCGGGGCGGCGACGCAGTTCCAGACCGCCTCGGCCCGTGCAGCAGGCCCGGCGGCCGATGTGGCACAGGCGATGATCGTCACGGCTTGGAACATCGCCATCTTCGGCGGCGCTGTGGCGGGCGGCGCGATCCTTGATACTGTGGGAGCGGGCGGACTGCCCTGGGCTGGTATCGTGCTGCTTCTGGGGGCGACCGGATCGGCGGTTTGGATGAGGCGCTGATTCCGCTGCGGCCAGCCAAGACTCCATGCGGTGATATCTAAAACGAACGCACATTCTGGTT
>NZ_PZKG01000098.1 GCF_003034985.1 Cereibacter changlensis JA139 | reverse complement strand
CTGTCGTCGCCCCCGGCCGGACCTGCGGTCCGGCGCCCCCCCGAGGATATTTGGGCAAGGTGAGAGGGTAGACAGTCGGGACCTGGCTTCTCTTGGGATCAGCCAAAGACGGGTTTGCTTTTACAGGGCAAAGCGCTCGGTCAGGCCGACACCCTCATCGGGGACGATGCGGGCAAGGGTGACCTCATCCGCCTCGTTTGCAGCCGAGCGCGCCTCGGGGACGGGGACGCCGGGGGGCTGTCTGCCCCCGGGGATACTTGGGCAAGCGGAGAGGGAGGCGGGCCTGCCTTCCATTCGACTCAGCCGCAGAGGCGGGCGTGTTCCTGCAGGGCGAAGCGGTCGGTCATGCCGGCGACGTAATCGGCGACGATGCGGGCGAGCGTGACCTCATCGGCGGCGGCGGCCACGTCGGCGCGCCATTCGGCGGGCAGAAGCTCGGGCCGGGCCATGAACAGCGGGAAGAGGTCGTTCACCACCTGCGTCACCTTGGCGCGCTCCTTCATCACCGAGGGCGCGCGATACATCCGGTGGAACAGGAAGCTGCGGATCGCCTTCAGCTCCTGATAAAGCGGTTTCGAGAAGCGGATCACCGTGGCGCCCATGCCGCGGATCTCTTCCACCGATTGCGGGCGGGCGGCCTCCAGCCGGCCCTGCGCCACGGCGATCACATCCTCGACCATGCGGCCGAAGACCCGGCGCAACGCCTCGTGGCGGCGGCGCATCGGCTCCAGCCCCGGATAGAGCGCGTCGACCTCGGCGAAGGCCGGGCCGGTGACGGGCAGTTGCATCAGGTCGTTCTCGTCGAACAGGCCCGAGCGCAGCCCGTCATGCAGGTCGTGATGCGAATAGGCCACGTCATCGGCGATGGCCGCGACCTGGGCCTCGGCGCTGGCATAGGTATCGAGTTCGAGATCCCAGGCGGCATTGGCCTCGGCCAGGGCATAGGGCAGGTCGGCCTCGACGGACCCCCCGTCCGGCCCGAGCCGGACCAGCGGACCGTTGTGCTTGGCGATGCCTTCGAGCGATTCCCAGGTCAGGTTCAGACCGTCGAAATCGGCATAGTGCCGTTCCAGCCTCGTGACGATGCGGATCGCCTGGGCATTGTGGTCGAAGCCGCCATAGGGCTGCATCAGGAGGCCGAGGGCATCCTCGCCGGTATGGCCGAAGGGGGTGTGGCCGAGATCATGCGCCAGGGCGATGCATTCGGCCAGATCGGTGTTGAGCCCGAGCACCCCGGCGATGGTGCGGGCGACCTGGGCCACTTCGATCGAATGGGTGAGACGGGTGCGATAGTAATCGCCCTCGTGTTCCACGAAGACCTGGGTCTTGTGTTTCAGCCGCCGGAAGGCGGAGGAATGGATGATGCGGTCGCGGTCGCGCTGGAACGGCGAGCGGAAGCTCGACATGCGCTCGGGGTGGAGCCGACCGCGGCTGGCGCCGGGCTGGCAGGCATAGGGGGCCAACATTGATCTGCCTGTTCTTGTGACCTGTTTTGTGCAACCTATATTGGGTTGGTAACCGATTGACACGGGATTTCGCATGAACGGCCTCACCCTGCCCCCCCGCGTGACCGACCGGGCCTTCGCCCGGCTGGCCGAGATTGCCGAAACCTCGGGCGAGATGCGCGCGCTGCGCGTCGCTGTCGAGGGCGGCGGCTGCTCGGGTTTTCAATATGACATCAAGCTCGACGATCCGGCGGCGGACGATCTGGTGCTGGAGAAGGACGGGCTGAAGGTGCTGGTCGATCAGGTCTCGCTGCCCTTCCTGTCGAATGCGGTGATCGATTTCTCGGAAGAGCTGATCGGCGCGCGTTTCGTGATCGAGAACCCGAACGCCTCCAGCTCCTGCGGCTGCGGCACCTCCTTCTCGATCTGACAACCCCCCGTCCGCGCGGAAAAATCCGGCCACCCCTCGCCCTGCCCGCTCCTGCCGCTATATGCTTGGTCGGCGGGGATGCGGGGATGCGATGGAATATGTGGTTCTGGGGTCCGGGCCGGGGGTGGTGGCGGCGCGCGACTGGCCGCGCGACTTTGGCCAGCTGCTGGCGATCAACAATGCCTGGCGGGTGCGGCCCGACTGGGATGCGCTGATCCACCCATGGGATTTCCCCGAGGAGCGCCGGCCCCGGCCCGGGCCGAGGCAGCGGCTGGTGACGCAGGAGGCCTTCGTGCCGGCGCAGAACCGCTATGGCGGTTTCGTCTATGCCGGGGGCACGATGGCCTTCACCGCGGGCTACTGGGCGCTGGCGCAGGGGCCGCGGGTGATCGCGATGCTGGGCTGCGACATGCATTACCCGGCCGAGGGGCAGACGCATTTCTATGGGCGCGGCACGGCAGATCCCCTGCGGGATGACATCACGCTGCGCTGTCTCGAGGCGAAGGCGGCGCGGCTGATGGTGCTGGCGGCGCTGCAGGGCTGCGCCATGGTGAACCTGTCGGGCGGGCCGTCGCGGCTGGTGTTTCCGCGCTGCGCGCCGGGCGGGCTTGCTGCCGTGCGGGCGCCAGCGGTGGACGAGCGGCGGGCGGCGGAAGCCTTGGCGCTGGAGGCGGCGCTTGGCTATCTGGTGCCCTCGGGGCGGTACTGGGAGGAGGCCGCGCGGTTCGATCCGCAGGCGCTCGACGCGGTGGATGCGCTGTGGCTGGCGGCGGCGCGGGTTGAACGCGGGCGCGTTGCCTCCTAGACAGGGGCAAAGCCGGAGGCGCCCCATGAAGATCGCGACATTCAACATCAACGGCATCAAGGCCCGGATTGAGGCGCTGCCGGAATGGCTGGCGGCGGCCGAGCCCGACGTGGTGCTGCTGCAGGAGATCAAGTCGGTCGACGAGAGCTTCCCGCGCGCGGTCTTCGAGGATGCGGGCTGGGTGCTGGAGACCCATGGCCAGAAGGGCTTCAACGGCGTGGCGATCCTGTCGCGGCTGCCCCTGGAGGATGTGGTGCGGGGCCTGCCGGGCGACGGTGAGGATCTGCAGGCGCGCTGGATCGAGGCGACGGTGGTCGGCAAGCGGGCGGTGCGGGTCTGCGGGCTCTACCTGCCGAACGGCAATCCGGCGCCGGGGCCGAAATACGACTACAAGCTCGCCTGGATGGCGCGGATGCAGGCGCGGGCCGAGGCTTTGCTGGCGCTGGAGGAGCCTCTGGTGCTGGCGGGGGATTACAACGTGATCCCGCAGGCCGAGGATGCGGCGCGGCCGGAGCTCTGGACCGAGGATGCGCTGTTTTTGCCCGAGACGCGGGCCGCGTTCCGGCGGCTTTTGAACCTCGGGCTGACCGATGCCTTCCGGGCGCGGCAGCCGGCGCCGGGGCAGTATTCGTTCTGGGATTATCAGGCGGGCGCCTGGGAGAAGAACAACGGCATCCGCATCGATCATCTGCTGTTGAGCCCGCAGGCGGCCGATCTGTTGCTCGACGCGCGGATCGACAAGGAGGTGCGGGCGGGCGACAAGCCCTCGGACCATGTGCCGGTCTGGATCGAGCTGGACGCCTAGGGGCGGCTGAGGTCGGGCCGGGTCACGTCATGGCCGTAGAGCCAGTCGAAGCGGTTCAGCGGCAGGCTGGGCAGCAGGCGTGAGCCGAGCCTGAGCCCGAGATGCGCCACCTCGCGCAGCGGGCTGCGCAGGTGATAGGCGCGGGCGTTGCCGGTGGCGGCCTGCACCACGCGGCGGCAGCGCGGGGCGCGGCGTTCCTCGTAGCTGGCGAGACCGGCCTGGATGCCATAGGTGGCGAGGCAGTCGGCCAGCACCCAGGCATCCTCCAGCGCCATGTTGGCGCCTTGGGCGAGGAAGGGCAGCGTCGGATGGGCAGCGTCGCCGAGGATGCAGGCGTTGCCGCGATACCAGACCGGGGCGACCGGGTGGCGGAACAGGCCCCAGAGCCAGACATCGGGCACCTGCTCCAGCCAGTTGCGCACCCGCCCGTTGAAGCTGGCGAAGGCGAGGCGCAGGTCCACCGGATCGTCGCGCAGGGTCCAGCCTTCCTGCACCCAGCGGCGGCGTTCCTCGACGGCGACGATGTTGCGTTGCGTGCCGCCGCGCAGCGGGTAGCTGACCAGATGCCGGCCCTCGCCCATATGGACTTCGGCCAGAACCGGCTCGCCCGGCGTCGCCGGGATGACCGCGCGCCAGGCCACCTGATTGGTGAAGAACGGCTCGGCGGGGCCGTTCAGCGCCGGGCGCACCAGCGAGTGCAGGCCGTCGGCGCCGACCAGAAGCCGCGGCGTGTATTCCGCCCCTTGGGCCGTGACGATGCGCGGGGCGGGGCCGGAGAGGTCGACCGTCTCGATCTTCTGGAGCAGCCGGATCTGCACCCCGGCGGCGCGGGCGCCTTCGGCCAGCAGTTCGATCAGGTCGGCGCGGTGCATCAGGTGATAGCCCTGCCCCGGCCTGATCCGCGCCAGATCGAGCCGCATCACCAGCTGGCCGCTGCGACCGTCGTGCAGCTGCACCGCCTCGGCCCGCATCGAGGCGGCGTCGAGCGCCGGCCCCAGCCCCAGCGCGCGCAGCACGGCGGCGCCATTGGGCGAGATCTGCAGCCCGGCGCCGACCTCGCGGATCGCCTCGGCCTGTTCCAGCACGGTGACATCGGCGCCGTGCAGGGCCAGCGCGCGGGCGACGGCAAGGCCGGCGACGCCTGCGCCCAGCACCGTCACCTCGGTTCCGATCAGGCTCATCCGCTCCCCCTTACGCAAACGCCGGACCGCGCGGGCCCGGCGTCATGTTTCATGCCGTGACGTTCCTGAGGCAAGGCGCGATGCGCCCCTGCGGTCACTCGTCGCGGTGCACTTTTTCGCGGCGCTCGTGCTTTTCCTGCGCCTCGAGCGTCATCGTGGCGATCGGCCGGGCGTCGAGCCGCTTCAGTGAGATCGGCTCGCCCGACACCTCGCAATAGCCGTATTCGCCGTTCTCGATCCGCCGCAGCGCAGCGTCGATCTTGGAGACCAGCTTGCGCTGGCGGTCGCGGGTGCGCAGCTCCAGCGCGCGGTCGGTCTCTTCCGAGGCGCGGTCGGCGATGTCGGGCACGTTGCGACCGGATTCCTGCAGGCCCTCGATGGTCTCGGCGCTCTGCGACATCAGCTCCTGTTTCCAGTTGAGCAGCTTCCGGCGAAAATATTCAAGCTGCCGGTCATTCATGAATGGCTCGGTTTCGGCAGGGCGGTAATCGTCTGGTAGAAAGATCTCTGCTTTCATGGCTGCTCTCTCTTGCAGGCCGGAAGGCTCCGAGCTGTGCGTGACTGTCATCCGGCGCTCCCTAGATGGGCGTGCATTACTCCATGATAAATCGAATGTCACTAGGCGCCGCGCTTGGCTTGCGGTGGATTCACCCTGTGGTATCGTCGGAACCTCATCTGACCCAACCTGACGTGGCGCCAATGAAATTTTCCTCGACCGCCTCCTATGTCGCCACGCAGGACCTCACGGTGGCCGTGAACGCCGCGGTGACGCTGCAGCGCCCGCTGCTGGTGAAGGGCGAACCGGGCACCGGCAAGACCGAGCTGGCGCGGCAGGTGGCGGCGGCGCTGGGACTGCCGCTGATCGCGTGGCATGTGAAGTCGACGACCAAGGCGCAGCAGGGGCTCTACGAATACGACGCCGTGAGCCGGCTGCGCGACAGCCAGCTGGGCGAGGCGCGGGTGCATGACGTGCGCAACTACATCCGCAAGGGCAAGCTGTGGCAGGCTTTCGAGGCCAGCGGGCGGGTGGTTTTGCTGATCGACGAGATCGACAAGGCGGATATCGAGTTCCCGAACGACCTGTTGCAGGAACTCGACCGGATGGAGTTCCACGTCTACGAGACCGGCGAGACCGTGCAGGCGCGGCATCGCCCGGTGGTGATCATCACCTCGAACAACGAGAAGGAGCTGCCCGACGCCTTCCTGCGCCGCTGCTTCTTCCACTACATCCGCTTTCCGGACGCCGAGACCATGCGCGCCATCGTGGCGGTTCACTTTCCCGGCATCAGGGAGGCGCTGCTGACCACCGCCCTCACCCAGTTCTACGAGCTGCGCGAGACGCCGGGGCTGAAGAAGAAGCCCTCGACCTCGGAGGTTCTGGACTGGCTGAAGCTCTTGCTGGCCGAGGATCTGGGGCCGGAGGACCTGCGGCGCGACGGGAAGTCGGCGCTGCCGAAGCTGCATGGCGCGCTGCTGAAGAACGAGCAGGACGTGCATCTGTTCGAGCGGCTGGCCTTCATGGCGCGCGGTTCACGCTAGGTCGGCGCTGCGGCCCGGCGCGGGCGGGATTGACAGGAGGCCGTGCGGCGCCTGTCATGGCGGGGACGCCCGCAACAGGAAGGCCGCCGCCATGAGCAAGTCCGAAGCCTATGCCCTGACGATCCGGCCTTTGGCCCGGGCCGACGAGGCGGCGTGGCGGCCGCTGTGGACCGCCTATCTCGCCTTCTACAAGACGCGGCTGCCGGAGGCGGTCTATGCCAGCACCTTCGCCCGGCTGACCTCGGGCGAGGCGCGCGAGTTCCACGGGCTGATCGCCGAACAGGATGGCAAGGCCATCGGGCTGGCGCATTACCTTTTCCACCGAAGCTGCTGGAAGATCGAGAATATCTGCTATCTGCAGGACCTGTTCACCGTGCCGGAGGCGCGTGGGCAAGGCGTGGCGCGGGCGCTGATCGGCGCGGTCTATGCCGCCGCCGACGCCGAAGGATCTCCCGGGGTCTGGTGGCTGACGGCGGAGGACAATTACCCGGCGCGGACGCTCTACGACAAGGTGGCGGTGAAGTCGCCCTTCATCCGCTACATGCGGCCGCTCTGATGCGCCGTCTCGCGCTCTCTGCCGCTCTCGTGCTTTCGGCCTGCGGCGCGCCTCCGGAGGTCAGCAAGAGCGCGCCGCCGACGCTGGTGGTCGATCCGCTGCCTGGGATGAAGAGCTTCGCCACCGCCGAGATGCCGGCGACGCGGCGGGGCAATGCCGAGCTGGCGCGGGATTTCCTCGAGCTCAGCTTCTCGATGGAGAGCGGTCGCGCCCTGCCCGTCTTCACCCGCTTCGAGGGGCCGATCACCGTCGCCCTGACCGGGGCGGCGCCGGCCACGGCGCAGGTCGATCTCGCCCGGCTGCTGGCGCGGATGCGGGCCGAGGCGCGGCTGGACGTGCGGCAGGTGAATGGTCCCGCCTCGATCACCATCGAATTCGTGCCGCGCGACGAGATGCGCAGGCTGGTGCCGGCGGCGGCTTGTTTCGTGGTGCCGCGGCTGTCCTCCTTCGCCGAATACCGCGCGACGCGGCACAAGGCGCAGGTGGATTGGACCACGCTGACGGTGCGGGAACGGGTGGCGATCTTCGTGCCCTCCGACACCAGCCCGCAGGAGGTGCGCGACTGCCTGCACGAGGAAATGGCGCAGGCGATGGGGCCGCTGAACGACCTCTACCGGCTGTCGGATTCGGTGTTCAACGACGACAATTTCCACACGGTGCTGACCGGCTTCGACATGCTGATGCTGCGCGCGACCTATGCGCCCGAGCTGCGCTCCGGCATGACCCGGGAGGAGGTGGCGCGGGTGCTGCCGGGGGTGCTGGCGCGGATCAACCCGCGCGGCGAGCCGGTCGGCGTGGCGGCGCCGATGCCGACGCCGCGGGCCTGGGTCGACGCGATCGAGCAGTCGCTGGGGCCGGGCAGCTCCTTGAACCGGCGGCGGGCCTCGGCGCTGAAGGCGCTGCGGATCGCCCGGGCCGAGGGCTGGCGCGACAGCCGGCTGGGCTTTAGCTATTTCGCGCTGGCGCGGCTGAGCCTTGCCGACGAGATCGAGGTGGCGGTGACCGGATTTGCCGAGGCGGCGCGGATCTATCGCAGCCTGCCGGAGGGCGAGATCCATGCCGCACATATCGACATGCAGATGGCGGCCTTCGCGCTGTCCTCGGGTCAGGCCGCCGAGGCGCTGGAGCTCTGCGACCGGGCGATCCCGGTGGTGCGGCGGTCGGAGAATGCGGCGCTGCTGGCGACGCTGCTGATGATCCGCTCCGAGGCGCTGGGGCTGGAGGGTCGCAGCAGTGACGCGCGGGCGGCGCGGCTCGACAGTCTGGGCTGGGCGCGCTATGGCTTCGGGCCGGATGCAGAGGTGCGCGCGCGGATGTCCGAGATCGCGGTGCTGACGCCTCCGGGGAACAGGGGCTGACGCGGCGCAGGCCGCACGGGAGATGGTATGATCGTATTGGCCGGGGCAGTTCTGGGGGCCCTCCTGGGCGCGCTGCAGGCGCGAAGACTGGGCGGCAAGCCTTTGGACATGCTGCAATATGCGGCGGGCTTCGGCATCGCCTTCTCGCTGGTCGGCCTGTTTCTCACCATCATCATCGAACGCATGATGTAACCGATGTTCCTGCCCTTCTTCGAGACGCTGCGCCGGGTCGGCGTGCCGGTCACCCTTCGGGAGTATCTGGCGTTTCTCGAAGGCATGGCGGCGGGCCTGGCCACCTACGACGTCGAGAGCTTCTATTTCCTCGCCCGCACGGCGATGGTGAAGGACGAGCGGCATCTCGACCGCTTCGACCGGGCCTTCGCGCAGTCTTTCCAAGGACTTGAAAGCATAACTTCAGACGAGGTTCTGGCGGCGGTCGATCTGCCGCGCGACTGGCTGGAGAAGCTGGCGGAAAAGCACCTCTCGCCCGAGGAGCGCGCGGCGATCGAGGCGCTCGGCGGGTTCGACAAGCTGATGGAGACGCTGCGGCAGCGGCTGGAGGAGCAGAAGGGCCGGCATCAGGGCGGCAGCAAGTGGATCGGCACCGCGGGCACCTCGCCCTTCGGCGCCTATGGCTACAACCCCGAGGGCGTCCGGATCGGGCAGGAGGACAGCCGCCATCGCCGGGCGGTGAAGGTCTGGGACAAGCGCGAGTTCCGCAATCTGGACGATCAGGTGGAGCTCGGGACGCGCAACATCAAGGTGGCGCTGCGGCGGCTGCGGAAATGGGCGCGCGACGGGGCGGCGGAGGAGCTGGATCTGGAGGGCACGATCCGTGCGACGGCGGAGCATGGCTGGCTCGACGTGCAGACCCGGCCGGAGCGGCGCAATGCGGTGAAGGTGCTGTTGTTCCTCGACATCGGCGGCTCGATGGACCCGCATGTGCGGGTGATGGAGGAGCTGTTCTCTGCCGCAAGATCGGAGTTCAAGCACCTGATCCCGTTCTATTTTCACAACTGCCTCTACGAGGGCGTCTGGCGCGACAACGCCCGGCGCTGGGATGCGCAGACGCCGACGGCGGAGGTGCTGCGGACCTATGGGGCGGAGTACAAGTGCATCTTCGTCGGCGACGCCTCGATGAGCCCCTATGAGGTGCTGCATCCGGGCGGGGCGAACGAGCACTGGAATGCCGAAGCGGGCGAGGTCTGGCTGCGGCGGGCGCGGGCGCAATGGCCGCATTCGCTCTGGATCAACCCGGTGCCGGAGCCGCATTGGGGCTATACGCCGACCATCGGCATGATCCGCGAGATTTTCGAGGGGCAGATGGCGCCGATGACGCTGGAGGGCATCACCCGCGGCGTCGCGGCGCTGGGGCGCTGAGATTTGGGGCGTTGAGATTGCAGGGCCGAGATCACGCATTGCTGCTTTTGCTTTGAGCGGCGGGGGCCCATATTGGCAGCATGCTCAAGTTTCTCCCCCTTCTGCTCGCCATCGGCTACGGCCTCGCGATGTATCATTTCTCGGCCTGGCGCACCAAGCGGATGCTGGACGAGAAATCGCGCCCGCTGGACGAGCCCGAGATCAATGCGCTGGCCTCGCGCATGGCGCGGGCGCTGGATATTCCCGGCATCCCGGTGCGGGTCTTCGATGTCGATCCGGTGAACGGGCTCGCCTCGCCGGATGGGCGGATCTTCCTGACGCGGGGATTCCTGCGGAAATACAAGGCCGGCGAGGTCACGGCGGCGGAGCTGGCCAGCGTCATCGCGCATGAGCTGGGGCATGTGGCGCTTGGCCATGCGCGGCGGCGGATGATCGATTTCACCGGGCAGAACGCCGGGGTGATGATGCTGTCGGCCGTGCTGAACCGCTTCCTGCCTGGGCTGGGGCCGATGATCGCCTCGCTGATCACCCGGACGTTGGCCGCGCATCTGTCGCGGCGCGACGAGCATGAGGCGGATGCCTATGCCTCGGCGCTGCTGGTGAAGGCGGGGATCGGAACGGCGCCGCAGAAGTCGCTGTTCCGCAAGCTGAATGCGCTGACCGGGGCGAATGGTGCGGCGGCGCCGGCCTGGCTGTTGAGCCATCCGAAGACCGAGGAGCGGATCAGGGCGATCGAGGCGCGGGAGGCGCGCTGGGATCAGGCCTGAAGCGCCTTGGCGAGACGCGGCAGCTTGGCGCGTTTCAAGAGCGCCTTGAGCGACAGCGGCTGACCCGAGATGCGCTCGGCCTCGGCATGGACGGCGGTGACGATGGCGCTGACCGCTTCGGGGTGGAAGGACCAGAGCTCCCACAGGAAGCCGTCGGGTTCTCGGCGTTCCAGCCCTTCCGCGGCAAGGCTGTGGCGCGGGAAATCGGCTGAATTGAAGGTGAGGATGGCATCGGCGCTGCCGGCGATGGCGGTGGCGAGAACGTGGATGTCGTTCTCGTCGGGCAGGTGCAGGCGGGATTCGAACCCCGCCCTTGGATGCACCAGCGCCTGCGGGAAGCCGTCGCGCAGCAGGGCGATGGCGCCGCGCGCCTCGATCTCGGCCAAGGGGCCGAGCTTGCGGGTGGCGCGGGCCCATTCCTCGAGGATGCGCTCGGACCAGAGCGGGGTGTAGAGCCCTGCCCGCGCCGCGCCGATCAGGATCTCGCGCAGCACGGTCGGGTAGAGCACGCAGGCGTCGAGGACGAGCCTCACCCGTCGAGCCGGAAGAACAGCGCCTTGAGATAGGCCGATTCCGCCAGTTGCAGCAGCGCCGGGTGGTCCGGCCCGGCGAAGCCGGTGTGCAGGAGCTGCGCCCGCCGCCCGCCGCGCCCGATGCCGCGCGCCGAGGCGTTGCGGAAGGCCGAGAGGTCGGCGGCATGCGAGCAGGAGCAGAGCACGAGATAGCCGCCGGGGGCGACCAAGGGGGCGGCAAGGCGCGCGAGACGCTCGTAGGCGCGCAGGCCGGCCTCGAGCGCGGGCTTGTTCGGAGCGAAGGCGGGCGGGTCGCAGATCACCAGCTCGAACTGCGCCTGTTCGGTCCCCAGCGCTTCCAGCACGGCGAAGGCGTCGCCCTGCCGGGTGGAGAAGCGGTCGGCGAGACCGGAGGCCTTGGCCCCCTCTTCCGCCAGCGCCAGAGCCGGGGCGGAGGCATCGACGCCGACCGCCGAGACCGCGCCATTGGCCAGCGCCGCGAGGGCGAAGCCGCCGACATGGGTGAACATGTCGAGCACGCGGGCCTCCTTGGCCAGCGCGGCGGCGAAGGCGTGGTTCGGGCGCTGGTCGAAGAACAGGCCGGTCTTCTGCCCGCCCATCAGATCGGCCATGTAGGTGGCGCCGTTCATCGGCACCGGGATCGGCGCATCGACGGCGCCGGTGAGGATCACCGTCTCCTCCGTCAGCCCCTCGAGCCCGCGCGCCCGACCGGTGCCGTTCTTCACGACATTGGTCACGCCCGTGACGGCGACCAGCGCCGCCACCAGCGCGTCGAGATGCGCCTCGGCCCAGGCGGCGTTGGGCTGGATCACCGCGGTGTCGCCGAAACGGTCGATCACCACGCCGGGCAGGCCATCGGCCTCGGCATGGATCAGGCGGTAGAAGGGGGCGGAGAACAGCCGCTCGCGCATCGCCAGCGCACGGGTCAGCCGGGCGGCGAACCAGGCCTCGTCGATGACCGCCTCGGGGTCGCGGTCGAGCATCCGGGCGATGATCTTGGAGGCATTGTTCACCGTCACCAGCCCGAGCGGGCGGCGCAGGTCGTCTTCCAGCACGGCGAGCGCGCCCGGGGCCAGCGCTTGCGTGCGGCGGTCGGTCACCAGCTCGTCGGCATAGACCCAAGGGAAACCGTGCCGGATGGCGCGGGCCTCGGCCTTGGGTTTCAGGCGGACGGCGGGATAGGTCATCGGGCGGGGCTCATGAATAAGGGAGGGCGTCATGCCCTCCCTCTACTTGGTTCCGCCCGGCGTGGAAAGCCTCGGCAGGGTTGGCCGCCTGAGCGGCCTGTCGCGCGAGCCGCTCAGGCGGCCTGCACCTTGCCCGGCTGGCGGGCGAAGCGCCGACGCAGGTAGGCGGCGAACTGGCCGGCCACGGTGCGGACCATCTCGGCCCGCAGACGACGCGCTTCGCGTTCGATCGCGGCAACATCGACAGACGACGGCATCGCACTAAATTGAGTCACTTGGGTCATGGGTCCACTCCTATGGTCATGCCCTCCCTGCAGCGGTAGATAGCGGAAAAATCACTGCGGCGTCAGGGGGGCTGACGGAAACCCCGCCATGCGCCCCGCGCAAGGCTACGGCAACAATGCTGACCTAATCATCCGCCGCCTACCCTTTCCATCTGCGGCTGTTACCGCTAACATACGCAGCGAGACCGCGGGGCGGCATGCGCCTGCCCCGATGCTCCCCAGCTTTCGCCAGAGGCACCCATGACCCTGAACAGCACCATCGACCGCGTCACCGACCGTATCCGCGCCCGCTCGCGCCCGACGCGCGACGGCTATCTCGAGCGGATGCGGCAGGCGGCGCAGGCCGGCCCGGCGCGCGGCCATCTCACCTGCGGCAACCAGGCCCATGCCTATGCGGCGATGGATCAGGACAAGCCCGCGCTGGCCGAGGGCAAGAGCCCGAACATCGGCATCGTCACCGCCTATAACGACATGCTCTCGGCACATCAGCCCTACGAGACCTATCCGCAGAAGATCCGCGAGGCCGCGCGCCGTGTCGGCGCCACGGCGCAGGTGGCGGGCGGCGTGCCGGCGATGTGCGACGGCGTCACCCAGGGCCAGCCGGGGATGGAGCTGTCGCTCTTTTCGCGCGACGTGATCGCGCTGGCGGCAGGCGTGGCGCTGAGCCACAACACCTTCGACGCCGCGATGTATCTCGGGATCTGCGACAAGATCGTGCCGGGTCTGGTGATCGCGGCGGCGACCTTCGGCCATGTGCCGGCGGTCTTCGTGCCGGCGGGTCCGATGACCTCGGGCCTGCCCAATGACGAGAAATCCCGCGTCCGCAACCAGTTCGCCACCGGCGAGGTCGGGCGCGACGCGCTGATGGCCGCCGAGATGGCCAGCTATCACGGCCCGGGCACCTGCACCTTCTACGGCACGGCCAACACCAACCAGATGCTGATGGAGTTCATGGGCCTGCACCTGCCCGGCGCCAGCTTCGTCAACCCCGGCTCGCCGCTGCGCGAGGCGCTGACGGTGGCGGCGGTGGAACGCGCAGCCTCGATCACCGCCCTCGGCAACGATTTCCGCCCGGTGTCCGAGATCCTCGACGAGCGGGCCTTCGTCAACGGGCTGGTCGGGCTGATGGCGACGGGCGGCTCGACCAACCTCGTCTTGCACCTGCCGGCGATGGCGCGGGCGGCGGGGGTGATCCTCGATCTGGAGGATTTCGCCGATCTCTCCGACGTGGTGCCCTTGATGGCCAAGGTCTATCCGAACGGTCTGGCCGATGTGAACCATTTCCACGCCGCGGGGGGCTTGGGCTTCATGATCGGCCAGCTGCTCGATGCGGGGCTCTTGCACGGCGACGCCAAGACCATCCTCGGCGACGGGCTGGAGATGTATCGGCAGGAGCCGAAGCTGGTGGATGGCGCGATCCAGTGGCAGCCCGGCGCCGGCGAGACGCTGAACGACCGCATCCTGCGCCCTGCCGCCGATCCGTTCCAGCCGACCGGCGGGCTGAAGCAGCTCTCGGGCAATCTCGGCCGCGGCGTGATGAAGGTCTCGGCCGTGGCCAGCGACCGGCATGTGATCGAGGCGCCCTGCCGCATCTTCCACGATCAGGAATCGGTGAAACAGGCGTTCCGCGCCGGGGAGTTCACCTCCGACACCGTGGTGGTGGTGCGCTTCCAGGGGCCGCGCGCCAATGGCATGCCGGAGCTGCATTCGCTGACGCCGACGCTCTCGGTGCTGCAGGACCGCGGGCTGAAGGTGGCGCTGGTCACCGACGGGCGGATGTCGGGCGCCTCGGGCAAGGTGCCCGCCGCGATTCATGTGGCGCCGGAAGCGGCGATGGGCGGCCCGCTCGCCCGGCTGCGTGACGGCGATCTGCTGCGCGTCGATGCGGTCAGCGGTCGGCTCGAGGTACTGGCCGCGGATTTCGACGACCGCACGCCGGTCGAGGCCGATCTTTCGGCCAACCGCCACGGCATCGGCCGCGAGCTCTTCGAGGCCTTCCGCCTGACGGTCGGCACCTCGACCGAGGGCGCGGCGGTCGTCGTCTGAAGACAAACATTCCGGCCTTCGGCGCGGATATTCTTAACCAGGATGAAAGAGGTCGGGGCGTAGGGAGAGGGGGCGGTACAGGCGGGGACGCCGATGACCGTCGAAGGTGAGGCTGTCCTGCCTCTCCGGCCCCTCTGCCGCCCGAGGCAGGACACGCCCTTTCCCTCCCCTCTCATCTTCGCTTAAATATCCCCGCCGGAGGCTCCTGCCCTTCCCACACGCGCTCCGCCGAAAGGACTGCCCATGACCCCCGCCGAACAAAGCCGCGCCGCGCTGGAGATCTGCCGCCGCGCACCCGTCGTCCCCGTGCTGGTGCTCGACGATCTGGCCCATGCCCGCCCCTTGGCCGAGGCGCTGGTGGCCGGTGGCCTGCCCGCGCTGGAGGTGACGCTGCGCACGCCGATCGCGCTGGAAGCGATCCGCATCATGTCCGAGGTGCCGGGCGGCATCGTCGGCGCCGGCACGCTGCTGACCCCCGCCGATGTGCGGGCGGCGCTGGCCGCGGGGGCAAAGTTCGGCGTGTCGCCGGGGGCGACCGACCGGCTGCTCGACGCCTGCGAGGACGAGGGGCTGGCGCTCCTGCCCGGCGCCGCGACCGCGTCCGAGGTGATGGCGCTGCTGGAGCGGGGCTATACCGTGCAGAAGTTCTTCCCCGCCGAGGCCTCGGGCGGCGCCCCGGCGCTGAAGGCGATCGGCGCGCCCTTGCCGCAGGTCAGCTTCTGCCCGACCGGCGGCATCGGGCTGAACAATGCGCGCGACTATCTCTCGCTGTCGAACACCGTCTGCGTCGGCGGCAGCTGGGTCGCGCCGAAAGCGATGATGCAGGCCGGCGACTGGGAGGGCATCACCGCCCTCGCCCGCGAGGCCGCC
>NZ_PZKG01000097.1 GCF_003034985.1 Cereibacter changlensis JA139 | reverse complement strand
TCGTCGGCCTGAAGGCGCAGGCCTGAACCGCCGTCCTTGTCCGCCGCCCAGCTGATCCCAAAGGAACGCCTCCTGCGCTCGCTGGCCGCTTCGCGACGGGCGCTCTGGTGTCATGCCAAGGGATCCAGATGCCGGAGGAGCAGCGGGGGCAGCTCCTGCGGCGGGACCTTGAGGAGGTTCGCCGCGGTCTCGCGGCAGACCAGCCGGCGCAGCGCGGCCGGCAGGATGGTCCGGAGCAGGCCGAGGGTGCGCGGCTCGGCGAAGATGGCGAGGCGGCGGAACTCGCCGGCGCGGCGGTGGCTGTCGAGCAGCGCCGCCACCTCGCGCAGGAACTGGCGCTCGTCCTCCTTCAGCGGGTCGGCGCCGTAGTCCAGCGCCGCCCGGCGGCCGGGGCCGACCGAGGTCCGGCCCGGCTTGTCGGCCATGATGTCGCGCAGCTTGTGCGCCTCGGTCCGCAGCACCAGCTCGGGGAGCGGCGCCTCGCCCGCCCGCGCGATCCCGCGCAGGATGCGGGCGCGGGTGGCGTCGGCGATCAGGATCCAGATGTCATCCTCTCTGCGGGTCATGCGGCTCGGCTCCGGCTGCAGAGCAGGATGGCGGCCCGGACACCGGCCCGCAATGATGCCCGTCATGCCGGATGTGTCGTGAGCCCTGATGCAGCCCTCGCACCGCGCCCCGGCGGTGTGCGGACAGAGACGGGCGGAGGGGGCGCGGCACGCCCCTGCTCCCTCGGCGGCGGCGCGTCCTTCCGCGTCATCCGGGGCGTTGCGGCGGGTCGAGCCAGAGGTCCTGGCCTGAGATCTCCAGCAGCCGCTGCGGATCGAGGATCCGGTAGCGCTCGCCCCGGGCGTCCAGCGCCTTGATGACCTGACGGCGGGCCAGCTCGGCGAAGGCGCGGCTGAGCGACTCGGGCCGCGCCCCGAGAAATTGCGCCAGGTTCTTGCGGCCGAGCGGCAGGGTGATCTCGGCCGCGCCCTCCCCCGGGGCGCGGCGGGCCAGCAGGATCAGGTAGGAGGCCACCCGCTGGATGACCCTCTGCCCGTTCATCAGCAGCAGCCATTCGCGCGCCGCGTCCAGCTCGTCGAGCACATGCACCATGAACAGCCGCTCCAGCTCGGGCTCGCGCTCTAGCAGCGCCTGGAACGGCGCGAGCGGGAAGGTCAGGAGCCGGGCGCGGGTCAGGGCCACGACCCGGAAGCTCAGCGGCAGCTCGAAGACCCGGCCGAAGAGGTCGGTCGGGATCAGGATGCCGATGATGTGCCTGCGCCCGTCGGGCAGCAGCTTCACCATGCCGAGCGTGCCCTCCAGCACATAGCCCACCTCGGTCAGCGACTGGCCATCCTCGGCCAGCACGGTTCCCGCCGGGATCTCGCGCTCGGCCGCCATGGCCTTCAGCGCCGCGCGACTCGCGTCGGAGGCCAGCCGCATCAGCGATCGGCATTGTTCGGGCCAGACCACCGGCTCCCTGCCGCGATCCTCGGCCGGTTTCGCGTCGTCGTCCATGACAGCCCCCCATTGCGGCCAGACTGCACCGAAAGAAGTTACGTCGCATTGACCTCTGTTAATGCAACCGCCGCGAATCCTGCGAGCGTCGAGGGTCTGGGACGAAAGGGAGAGAGACCGTGGAACATCTCGGCGCCGTCGCACCCGCCCGACAGATCGACAGAAAGGCGCCGCCCCGCGCGCCGCACGCTCTGGAGCCCGCCGCCGGGAAGCCGGCGTTCCACATCCGCACGCTCACCCTGGCCCCGGAGGCCGCGCTGGGGCTCGAAGCGGCCGGGCGGCAGACCGTCTGGCTGATCGTCGAGGGGCTGCTGCGGGTCCAGCGGATCAGCCCGGACGGCCGGCGGCAGATCATCAACCTGCTGCTGCCCGGCGATCTCGTCGGCGAGGAGATGCACGGGCGGCCCGGGCTCGGCATCGAGGCCTGCACCGAGGCCGTGCTGTGCCAGCTGCGCTTGTCGGAATTCCAGGCCGCGCTGAACCGCGATCCCGGCCTGCGCCGGACCGAGGCGCTGGCCCGGACCGTGCGGCTCGAACGGCTGCGCTGCCTGACCTGGATGCTGGGAACGCTGACCGCCGCGGAGCGGCTCACCACCTTCCTCGCGCTCGGCGACCCGATCCATGCCTGCCAGCCGCAGCCCGACGGTTCGTGCATCGTCTCGGTGCGGCTGTCGCGCCAGGACATGGCGGACCTGCTCTGCATCACCGTCGAGTCGATCAGCCGGATCCTGCACCGGCTGCAGGACAGCGGCGCGATCGAGATCCTCGGCCCGACGCGGTTCCGCCTGTCGGAGGCGCAGCGGAAGCTGGCGGAAAGCTTCGTCGGCTCGACGCTCGGGGCGCTCACCCGGGGCGGCGCGGCGATCGACATCTGGGCCCGGCATCTCGGCCCGCCGATGACCGTCATCAATGAAGCCGGCATGGGCAAGGGTGGATCATCCGCAAGCCAGCCCGGCCGGGGCGCCCGATGACAGCCCTCGGGGCCTTCGGTCCGCGCCGGCCCGGCGGGCGTCCCGCCCGCATGGCCAAGACCTGCAAGGAGAGATGCGATGACCACCGACACGACTGTTGACGTCCGGCGCGACGCTCCTGCGCCCGCCGCCCCTGCCGGCGAGTGGGAGCCGCTGGCCTATGCCCGGCAGCGCTTCGACCGGTTGCTGAACGATTTCGACTGGCCGGATTTCCGCTTTCCGCTCGGCAAGCGGCGGACCGGCGTCGAGGCCTCCTCGCCCTGGACCGGCCTCGGCCTGACGGCGCCCGCCGTCGACCTGATCGAGCGTCCTTAGCTCTACGAGGTGCAGGCCGAGCTTCCCGGGCTCGACCCGGCGCAGATCGAGGTCAAGATCTCGGACAGCATGATGACCATCCGCGCCGAAGAGCATGCCGAGCGCGAGGAGACCTCCGGCGCCTACCACCTGCGCGAGCGCAGCAGCGGCTCCTTCCAGCGGCTGTTCCGCCTGCCAAGCGGCATCGCTGCGGACCGGGTCGAGGCGCGCTATGACAAGGGCATCCTGAAGATCACCCTGCCCAAGACCGCCGAGGCGATGGAGAAGGAACGCCGGATCGAGGTGAAGCCGGCCTGAGCCGGCGGGCGACAGAGGCCCCGGGAGAGAGGAGAGACTGTCATGGCAGAGCTTGCGCCCCCCATCCGCCGCCGGTTCTCGACCCGCGCGGCTGCGGTCTTCGCCGCCGGGCTGTCCTTCGCGCTGATGCTGCTCTCGGGGCTCGTTCTGGTGATCGCTCCTGCAGGGCGGATCGCCAGAGACCTCGGCTGGACGCTGGCGACGCTGGACCGCACGCAATGGGAGGTGCTGCATCTGACGGCCTCGGTCCTGTTCACGGCGGTTGTGCTCTGGCATCTGGCGCTGCATGCCGCCACGCTGAAGAACCTCGTCTGGGGAGCCGCGACCCACAGCCTGCGCCACGGGACGGAGCTGCTGGTCGCCGCGCTGGCGGTTCTGGC
Organism: Cereibacter changlensis JA139; assembly: GCF_003034985.1. GTDB lineage: Bacteria > Pseudomonadota > Alphaproteobacteria > Rhodobacterales > Rhodobacteraceae > Cereibacter > Cereibacter changlensis. The sequence continues at coordinate 11,755 of NZ_PZKG01000097.1, read as the reverse complement.
CATCGTCGCGCTGGTGCTGACAGACCTGCCGCCGGCGAGTTGGCTGCGGCTGCTGGCGGGCTTCATGAAGCGCGAATACTGGTGACCGCCGGCCGCCGGAACTTGCGGCAGATCAGGGCGGAGGGAGCCGGGAAGCAGTAGAGGATCGGCTGGCCAAAGGATGGGCGCATGCCGGATCTCGACATCTTCTCGCGGCTCGCGGTGGCCCTGGCCATCGGTCTGATGGTCGGGATCGAGCGCGGCTGGAAGGCGCGCGACGCCGGCGACAACGACCGGGCGGCGGGGCTGCGCACCTTCGGCCTCTCCGGGCTGATGGGCGGGGTGGCCGGCGCTTTGAGCCTGCCGCTCGGCCCGTCGATCCTCGCCGCGGCCCTGCTGAGCTATGCCGGCGCGCTGGGGGCCTTCACCTGGCTCGAGGCGCAGCGGAAGGGCAATCTCAGCGCCACCACGCTGGTGGCGGGGTTGCTGACCTTCCTGCTCGGCGCCATGGCGACCGTGGGCGAGGCGCGGGCGGCGATCGCAGCGGCGGTCAGCATGACCGTGGTGCTGGCGCTGCGCAGCCAGCTGCACCGCTGGCTCGCCGCCCTCACCTGGCCCGAGATCCGCGCCGGGCTGATCCTGCTGGTGATGACCTTCCTGCTGCTGCCGCTGCTGCCGGACCGGCCGGTCGATCCCTGGCAGGCGGTCAATCCGCACGAGGTCTGGCTGCTGGCCATCATGCTGGCGCTGATCTCCTTCACCGGCTACATCGCGGTTCGGATCTTCGGCGAGCGGATGGGCGTGCTCGTCACCGCGATCGCCGGCGGGCTGGCCTCCTCCACCGCGACGACCCTCACCTTCGCCCGGCTCGGACGCGAGCAGCCGCAGGCGGTGGACCTGCTGGCCGGCGGCATCCTGATCAGCGGCGCGGTGATGGCGCTGCGGGTGCTGGCGATCGCCTCGGCGCTGAACCCGGCGCTCGGGGCCCCGCTCGCCGCGGCCCTCGGCGCCGCCGCGCTGACGCTGGCAGCTTCGGCGCTGCTCCTGGTCTTCGGCGCGGGCGGCGCGCTGCCGGGCGACCGGCGGGCGCGGCTGACCATCGGCAACCCGCTGGAGGTCGGCGCCTCGCTGAAGCTGTCGGCCTTCGTCGTCGCGATCACCATGGGCTCGCAGCTTGCGCGGACGGTCTGGGGCGACGCCGGGGTGCTCGGGCTCGCGGCGCTGTCGGGCCTCGCCGATGTCGACGCGATCACCCTGTCGATGGCCCGGCTCGACGCCGCGACCGGGCTCGCCGCGCAGGCCATCCTGCTGGCGGTCGCGGTCAACACGGCCTCCAAGGCCTGCCTCGCCGGCTGGGTCGGCGGCAGGGCGATCGGCCTGCGCACCGGCCTCGCCAGCGCCTTGGCCGTCGCCGCGGCGCTGCTGGCCCGATACTGGGCCGGCTGACGGCCGGTCGGGCGAACGGCTGGACGGATCGACGGGCCTCGCACCCGCAGGCCGGGAGCGCAGAGGGTGGCATTCTTCCGGGCAGGCGGAGGCCTGTCAACCGGCTGCGCCCGTCAGTCTGCCTGCGCTGCGGCGGCGCGCAGGGCGCGGCGGAACTCCGTCTCGTCCGTTTTGTATTCCAGACAGGCGTCGGCCACCGTGTGGAACGGCGAGATCGGGCAGGCGAAGCAGTGCATCCGGCGGTCGAGGAACAGCTGCGCGGTCGGCGGCCAGCGGCGGAAGAGCTCGTTCAAGGTCAGATCCGGGTCCTCGAGGGTCATCGTCATCCGGCGCTCCCTGCCGACAGGCGGCATGCCCGACCGCTGCAGCATGGCCCGGCCAATCGCCCGGCTCTTTGTGCTGCGACAACCTTCGCGTCGGGGCGGCGGGCTAGACACGGTCCACCCGAAACCATCGACAGGACCGACCTCATGTCAGAGATCCTCACGAAATCACGGGCCCGAAACGTGTTCTACGGGGGCTCTCTGGTCTTCGCCGCCATCTTCGTGCTGATGACGATCGACAGCCACCGCTACATCGTGGCCAGCACCGAGACCGAGAAGACCCCGCTGACAGAGCAGGTCGTGCTGGGCAAGCATGTCTGGGAACGCAACAGCTGCATCAACTGCCACACGCTGCATGGCGAGGGCGCCTATTTCGCGCCCGAGGTCGGCAATGTGATGACCCGCTGGGGTGTGCTGGACGATCCGGAAGCCGCCTATCAGACGCTGGACGGCTGGATGGCCGCGCAGCCTTCGGGGATCGAGGGCCGCCGGCAGATGCCGCATTTCGAGATCACGCCCGAGGAGATGCGCGGCCTCGCCGAATTCCTTCGCTGGGCAGACCAGATGAACACGCAATCCTGGCCGCCGAACGACGCGGGCTGAGGGGAGAAGAACCATGAAATACGAATCGCAAAAGGTGGCCCTCGGCTACTTCGTCGCGGCGATGGCGCTGTTCGGCATCCAGGTGCTGGGCGGGCTGCTGGCGGGCTGGATCTACGTCTCGCCCAACACGCTGTCCGAGATCCTGCCGTTCAACGTGATCCGCATGATCCACACCAACGCGCTGATCGTCTGGCTGCTGCTGGGCTTCTTCGGCGGCGCCTATTTCCTCGTGCCGGAAGAGGCCGAGCGCGAGATCTGGTCGGTGAAGCTGGCCTGGCTGCAGCTGGGCATCCTCATCGTCGGCACTCTGGGCGCCGTCGCCAGCTATCTCGTCGGCATCCACGGCGGGCGCGAGTTCCTGGAGCAGCCGCTCTGGGTCAAGGCGGGCATCCTCGTCGCCGCGCTGATCTTCCTGTTCAACATCACCATGACCGCGCTGGCGGGCCGCAAGACCGCGATCACCAACGTGCTGCTGACCGGGCTCTGGCTTCTGTGCCTGCTGTGGCTCTTCGCCTTCGTGAACCCCGACAACCTCGGGCTCGACAAGATGTACTGGTGGTACATCGTCCATCTCTGGGTCGAGGGCACCTGGGAGCTGGTCATGGCGGCGATCCTCGCCTTCCTGATGCTGAAGCTGACCGGCGTTGACCGCGAGGTGATCGAGAAATGGCTCTACGTCATCGTCGCCACGGCGCTGTTCTCGGGCATCCTCGGCACCGGGCACCACTTCTTCTGGATCGGCACGCCCGGATACTGGCAGTGGGTCGGCTCGATCTTCTCGACCTTCGAGGTTGCGCCGTTCTTCCTGATGATGTCCTTCGCCTTCGTCATGGTCTGGAAAGGCCGCCGCAACCACCCGAACAAGGCGGCGCTGCTGTGGTCGCTCGGGTCCTCCACCGTCGCCTTCTTCGGCGCGGGCGTCTGGGGCTTCCTGCACACGCTGCACGGGGTGAACTACTTCACCCATGGCACGCAGATCACCGCGGCCCACGGCCACCTCGCCTTCTACGGCGCCTATGTCGCGCTGAACCTCGCGATGTTCACCTATGCCATGCCGATGCTGCGCGGCCGCGCGCCCTACAACCAGGTGCTGAACATGGTGTCGTTCTGGCTTATGACCGGCGGGATGGCCTTCATGACCTTTGTGCTGACCTTCGCCGGCACGATCCAGGTGCATATGCAGCGGGTGGTCGGCGACTACTACATGGATGTGCAGGACCAGCTGGGCCTGTTCTACATGATGCGCTTCGGCGCGGGCATGGCGGTGGTGCTTGGCGCGGTGCTGTTCATCTACAGCCAGCTCGTCGTGCGCCGCGAGGTCGTGGCGCGGGGCAAGGCCATGGCGGGAGAGGTCGCATGAACGCCCTCCTCCGCGAGCCGCTGGCGCCGTTCTACCGGCCCGTCTCGACCGAATGCGCCCTGTTCGAGACCGCCCATGCCAAAGGTCTGCCCCTTCTTCTGAAGGGGCCGACCGGCTGCGGCAAGACCCGCTTCGTCGAGCATATGGCGGCGAAGCTGGGCCGTCCGCTCTACACGGTCGCCTGCCATGACGATCTGTCGGCCGCCGACCTGATCGGTCGCTACCTGCTGCGCGGCGGGGCGACCGAATGGGTCGACGGGCCGCTGACCCGCGCCGTGCGGGAAGGGGCGATCTGCTATCTCGACGAGGTGGTGGAGGCCCGCAAGGACGTGACCGTGGTGCTGCACCCCTTGACCGACAACCGCCGCACTCTGATGATCGACCGCACCGGCGAGGAGCTGGTGGCGCCGCCCGGCTTCATGCTGGTCGCCTCCTACAACCCCGGCTACCAGAACATCCTGAAGCGGCTGAAGCCCTCGACCCGGCAGCGCTTCCTGTCGATCAGCTTCACCTTCCCCGACCCGGTCACCGAAGCAGCCGTGGTGGCGCGCGAAAGCGGGCTGGCCGAGGCGCGTGTGCAGCCGCTGGTGCGGCTCGCCGGGCATATCCGGGCGCTGTCGGGCATGGATCTGGAGGAGGGCGTCTCCACCCGCCTGCTGATCTATGCAGCCTCGCTGATCGCGGGCGGCATGGCGCTGGACAAGGCGCTGGAAGCGGCGGTGATCGAGCCGCTGACCGACGAGCCCGACGTGGCGCAGGCGCTGCGCGATCTCGTCGCCAGCGTCTACGGGTGATGCGATGAGCCTGCGCCTTCTCGATCTGATGGAGCCGGAGGAAACCGTCGGCAACCTCTGGCACGGCTATGCCAGCAGGTTCGCCGCGCCGGAGGCCGCCGCCGGAGTGGCTGTCTCGCTGGAAGAGCTCCGCCCCAGCGTCGCGGTGATCTTCCGCGCGCTCGGCGGCAAGGCCGGGGCCGAGATCGCCGCCAGCCCCGCCACCGCCGCGCGTCACCGGCGCGGCATCGGGCGGCAACTGGCCGAGACGCGCACGCTGGAGCATGTGGCAGCCTTCGACGGCGACCGGCTGCGCCTGCCGCCGGTGATCGACGCCTTCCCCAGCGCCGAGCTGAACCGCGCCGCCTATCTCTGGCTGGCGGCGCTGGCGACCTCGGCGGAGCCCTTGGACCACAGCGACCCGCTCGCTGCGGATCTCGCCTCGATCGAGGCCATGGAGGCGGCGACCGAGCAGACGCTGGCCCGCTGCCCCGGCCTTGCCCCGGCGCATGGCCTCCTCTGCGCCCAGCTGCTCGCCAGACGCGTCGATTGCGCCGCGATCGGCGTGGAAGTGGCGGTCGAGGCCCTCGTCCGCCGGGCGCTGGGGGACCCCTCGCCCCTCCCCGCTGCGGCGCTGGACCTCCTCCGGCGGCGGCGCGCGACGGAGCCGGTTCGCGCCCCGCGCGGCTACCACCCCGCCCCGCCCGTGCCGATCTGGCTGCGGCTGGAGACGCCGAAATCAGGCGCCGGGCCCGGCGCCGGGGAAGATGCCCCGCATGCCCCGCCGGGACTGGCGACCACCACGCGCAAGCTCGGCAAGCGCGGGGATCTGGATCAGGCCAACCGCAAGGACAGCTTCATCGTGCACCGGTTCGAGGCGATCCTCAGTTGGGTCGAGAGCATGAACCTGAACCGGGCGACGGATGACGACGATCCCGACGACGCGCAGAAGGCGGCCGAGGATCAGGACCACATCACCCTGACGCAGAATGACAGGCGCGCGGCGACCCGGCTCAGGCTGCACCTCGATCTGGCCCCGCAGGACGCCGATCACGAACGGCTCGCCGACCGCTTCACCTATCCCGAATGGAACCACCGCGCGCGGGCCTACATGCCCGACCACTGCCGCGTGCTGGAGGCGGAGGCCTCGCCGGAGGGCGACAGCTTCACAGCCGACCCGCGGCTCACCGCCCGCGTGCGCCGCCAGTTCGAGACGCTGCACCCGCGCCGCATCCTGCGCCCGCGCCAGATCGAGGGGACGGAGCTGGACCTCGACGCGCTGATCGCCGCCCAGGTGCAGATCCGCGCCACCGGGCAGGGCAGCGACCGGATCTACCGCGACCTGCGCGCCATCGAGCGCGACCTGTCGGTGGCGATCCTGATGGATTGCTCGCGCTCGACCGAGGCGGTGGTCGGCGACCGCTCGGTGATCGACACGATGCGCGAGGCGCTGGCGGCGCTGGCGGGCGGCATCGACGTGGCGGGCGACCGGCTGGCGATCTGGGGATTTTCCTCGCTGAAGCGCGACCGGGTGTTCCTGACCCGCTGCAAGGGCTTCGAGGGGCGGGTGACACCCGAGATCACTGCCCGCATCGGCAGCCTGAAGCCCGGCCATTACACCCGGCTCGGGGCCGCGATCCGCCACGCCTCGGCGATGCTGGCCAGGGAGCCTTCGGCCCGCAAGCTGCTGCTGGTTCTGACCGACGGCAAGCCGAACGACCTCGACCATTACGAGGGCGTCCACGGCATCGAGGACAGCCGCATGGCGGTGCGCGAGGCGAAGGGCCGGGCGCAGGCGGTGCATGGCGTGGTGGTCGATGCCGACGGGCAGGACTGGTTCGCCCGCATCTTCGGCCGCTCCGGCTTCACCCTGCTGCCGGACCCGGCGCGCCTGCCCCGCGCCCTGCCCGACATCTACCGATCCCTCACCCAGGAGACCTGACCATGCGTTCTCTCACCGCCCTGCTGCTGCTCTGCCCCGGCCTGCTGCAAGCCGCCGCCTTCGACCGCCCCGTGCCGCAAGCCCAGACGGAGGCGGCCGAGTTCTGGTTCGCCCTCGCCTCGCTGGCGCTGCTCGCCAGCCTGATCGCGGTGCACTGGCTGGTCAGCCGCAGATGACCCGGCAGGCGCGCCTGACCCTGCTGCTCTACCCCTTCGGCGCGGGCGCGGCGGCGGTGAACCTGTTCTTCGCCTCGCTCATCCTGTCATGGGCGGGCGCGCCGGTGCTGCCTCCGGGCTGGGCGGTGTTCGGCGGCGCGCTGCTCGGCATCCCGCCGACATGGCTTTTCGCGGGGCATATCGACCGGCTGATGCGGGAAGCGGAGCCTCGGGACTGACGGCCCGGGCGGAACCATGTCATCCTGACGCGTGGTTCTGGTCGCGCGGCTGTTTCTGGCGGCGGTCTCCGGGATCTTCCGCCATGCCACCGACAGGGGCTGCCCGCTGGCCTTGGCGATGAACACGCTGGTGATGCTGGAGAACTTCCACCTGTTCTTCATCCGCAACCTCCACGGCGCCTCGCTGACTCGGGCCGCGGCCCGCCCTGGGAGACCGGGTAAGCGCCGCCGCCGCCAGGGAGAAGGCGCCGTAGCCCGCCAGGGACAGGCGCACGTTCCGCGGCGCGCTGAGGGTCGCGGCGACCGCAAGAAAGGCCAGGCCCTGGGCGGCATCCAGCGCGCGATGCTCATCGAAGCTCAGCGCCCCGCGGCTGTCGGTCTGGTACCGCGTGGCGAGGCTGTAGGCCGCCACCCCCGCGCCCGCGGCGAACAGGGGGCGACGCAGCGCGCGCGGCCAGTCGAGGAGCGTCGGCCCCAGCGTCAGCCCGGCGGCGGAGAGGCCGTCAAGCACGGCATGAAGACGGAGAGGGATCATCGGTTCATTTCCGGTTGGCGCCCGTCAGGGACGGGAGACTGATCCTGCAACCGGGGCCTCTACCGAATGTTCCGCGCCCTCCTCTGCGACGACCAGCGCCAGCGCCCCGTTCCGCGGCGCGTCCGCGAGCGCTTGCAGCTGCCGGTCCATGTCGCGACCTCCCTGCGCCGCGCGTTGCGCCAGCACCGACCCGGTGAAACTGAGCGCCTTGAGCGCCCCCTCCGTTTCCGGAGCCCGATAGGCCATGAAGGCCAGGATCGCGGGCCGTGAGCCTGCGCGCGCCCCAGCTGCCGCTCGAGGCTCAGCGCCTCGATCTGCCGCCGGCTCTGCCGGGGGAAGGCAAGATCCGGCGCGCGGGTCTTTTGCTGCGGGTCACTTCAGGAAGGCCCGGAACCGGCCCAGAGCCAGAAAGAACAGGCCGGACCCGATCACCAGAAGCGCCAGCAGCTGCGGCCAGATCACCGAAAGCCCCGCGCCTCGGAACAGAATGGCCTGTGACAGGATCACGAAATGGGTGCCCGGCGCGATGAGCATGATGTTCTGGATGATCTCGGGCATGCTCTCGCGTGGGGTCATGCCACCCGACAGAACCTGAAGCGGCAGCAGGATCAGCATAAGCAGCAACCCGAACTGCGGCATGGATCCCGCCATGGTGGCCAGAAACACCCCCATCGAGGTGGTGGCGAACAGCATCAACAGCGTCGACAGCAGGAACAGGATGGTCGAGCCCTGTATCGGCACCGCCAGCACCCATTGCACCATGACCGTGATCGCGAAAGACGATGCGATCAGGACCACGAACCCCATCGACCAGACCTTGGCCACCATGATTTCCAGCGCGGTGACCGGCATCACCAGCAGGTGTTCCACGGTGCCATGCTCCTTCTCGCGGATCAACGCGGCTCCGGTCAGGATGATCGACAGCATCGTGATCGAGCTGATGACATTGTGGATGGCTCCGAACCATTTGGAGTTGAGCTCCGGGTTGAACCGCGCCCGCAGCACCAGATCGACCGGGGCGCTGGCTTGCACACGGTGGCGTTCCAGATACTCCGAGACCTCGCTCGCGACGATCTGCTGGATATAACTCGCGCCGGAGAAGGCCTGGCTCATCCGGGTCGCATCGACGTCCAATTGAATCGTCGGGCCTCTGCCAGCGAGCAGGTCACGCTGGAAATCCGGAGGGATGTCGAGCGCGAAGGTATCGAGCCCTGAATCCATCCGCTCATCCATTTGTTGCGCGGTGATGTCGTGCGGCGGCAAGAAGTAGGGCGGGTAGAACGCCACTGCGATCCGCCCCGACAGCGGCGACTGATCTTCATCCACAATGGCGATGGTGGCCTTGGACAGGGCTTCCGGCATCGCGGTCGAGGCGGTGTAGATAGACAGCGAAAATGCATAGACGATCAGCACCGCCATGATCGGGTCGCGCAGCAATCCGCGCAATTCCTTGACCCCGAGATTGAAGGCATTGGCGATGTTCATGCCGTTACCTCGCCTGCTTGCGCGTCAGGGCTGCGCCTATTCCGATGATGACCGGAACCGACAGCAGCAGTGGCCAGAACGCGCCGCGAAGATCGGAGAGTTCCAGCGCCTTGGAAAAGGTCCCGCGCGAGATGGTGACGAAATAGGTCGTGGGATAGATGGCGCCGATCACCCGGCCTGCACCCTGCAGCGAACTGACGGGATCAATCAATCCGGAATATTGCACACCGGGGATCAGGGTCAGCAGCGCGGTGCCGAAGATCGCCGCGATCTGGCTGGAGATGAAGGTCGAGATCAAGAGCCCCATCGCGGTGGTCGCCGTCACGTATATGATCGCGCCGAGGGTGAAGGCTGCGAGACTGCCGCTGAAGGGCACCTGAAAGACGAAGATCGAAAATGCCGTCAGGATTGCGAAGTTCAGCATGGCGAAGACGATATAGGGCAATTGCTTGCCCAGCAGAAACTCCAGCCGGGTGGTGGGGGTGACGTAGAGATTGACGATCGAGCCGAGCTCTTTCTCGCGGACCACCGACAGCGCCGTCAGCATCGCCGGAATGATCAGCAGCAGGATTGGAATTACTGCCGGCACGATGGCCACGATGCTCTTGACATCCGGATTGTAGCGGAAGCGCACAGCCAGCGTATAATCCCCGGCCACCGCTGCATCGCCATAGATCGTGCGGGCCTGCGCGGACAGCCAGCTTGCATGCATGCCTTGGACATAGCTTCTGACGGTTTCGGCCCGGCTGGGCATGGCGCCATCGATCCAGGCGCCGATCTCGGGCGCCTCGCCGCGTTGCACATCGCGGGCGAAACCGGGAGGAATTTCGATGGCCAGGGTGATCTCGCCGTTGGCCATTCTCTGGTCCATGTCGGCATAGCTTGTCAGTGGCGGCTGCTGCGTAAAATAGCGTGACCCGGAGATTTCGTCTATGTAACCGCGGCTCAGCGAAGTGTCGTCTCGGTCCAGCACCGCAAAGGTCAGGTCTTCGACATCCATATTGATGCCGTAGCCGATCACAAACATCAACACGAGCGTCCCGATCAGCGCCAACGAGGCCCGGATCGGGTCGCGCTGCAGTTCAAGCGCTTCCCGGCGCGAGTAGCTTAGCATCCTCCGCAGGCTGAAGAACCGGTTGGCGTCGCGATGGGCCCCGGCCTGAGCGGGACCTGCTTGCGTGGTGGCCGCCTCTGCCGGCGTTTCTTTGGCGGCATCGGCCTGTGCCGCAGGGGGACGGGCCAGACCCGCCGCCTCTTCCAGATAGGAGATGAACGCATCTTCCAGAGTCGCCACGCCGCGCCGCTCGATGATGCGCTTGGCCGTGTCGGACACAAGAACCTTGCCCGCGTGCATCAGCGAGATGCGGTCGCACAGCTCGGCCTCGTTCATGAAGTGGGTGGAGACGAAGATCGTCACGCCGTCCTTGCGCGACAGATCCGACAGGATCTGCCAGAAGGAGTTCCGCGCCACCGGATCGACGCCCGATGTCGGTTCGTCGAGGATCAGGATCTCCGGCCCGTGGATCATGGCGACAGCCAGTGACAGGCGCTGGCGCATGCCCAGAGGCAGGTTTTCGGGCAGTTCGTCCATGACTGCGGTCAGGTCGAACCGCTCGGCCATTTCCCTGATGCGGGGCTGGATCCGCGCGGCCACTATTCCGAAGAGCTTTGCATGCAGTTCCAGGTTCTGCCGGACGGTAAGTTCGGTATAAAGCGAGAACGCTTGGGACATGTATCCCACCCGGCGGCGCACGTTCATGTCCCTGGCGTCGACCACCGCGCCGAACAGCTTCGCCGAGCCTTCGCTCGCCTCCAGCAGCCCGGTCAGCATCTTCATCGTTGTCGTCTTGCCGCAGCCGTTCGACCCCAGGAAACCGAAGATCTCGCCTTTGGGGATGCGGAAACTGACGGAGTCCACGGCGGTGAAATCGCCAAAGCGCTTGGTCAGGTCCGTGGCGGAGATGGCGATTTCCTCTCCCTCATGCGCCGCGCGTGGCGGGATGATGACGCCGCGCTGATCGCCCCGATCCTCTTCGGGCAGCAGTTCGATGAAGGCTGCATCGAGGGTCTGGGTGCCGGTGCGCTCCAGCAGTTCGGCGGTCGTGCCGGTCGCCATGACCTTGCCGGCGTTCATTGCGATCAGCCAGTCGAAGCGGGCGGCTTCCTCCATATAGGCAGTGGCGACGATGACGCTCATCTGTGGACGGCTCTGGCGGATGCCCTCGATCAGCTCCCAGAACTGGCGGCGCGACAACGGATCGACGCCCGTGGTGGGCTCGTCCAGGATCAGCAGGTCGGGGTCGTGGATCAGCGAGCAGCACAGCGACAGTTTCTGCTTCATGCCCCCTGACAGCTTGCCCGCCGGACGGTCCCTGAAGTCCAGCATCCCGGTGCTGGCCAGCAACTCATCGATGCGCCGTTCACGCTCCGCCTTGGAGTGACCGAACAGACGCCCGAAGAAATCGACGTTCTCGAACACCGACAGGGTGGGATAAAGGTTCTTCCCCAGCCCCTGCGGCATATAGGCGATCCTGGGGCAGACCTGTTTGCGGTGCGCCGCGTCGCGCATGTCGCCGCCGAGAACCTCGACCACGCCGGACTGCACGGCCCGGGCCCCCGCGATCAGCGACAGCAAGCTGGATTTGCCCACGCCGTCAGGGCCGATCAACCCGATCATCCTCCCTGCCGGAATGTCCAGCGTCACCCCGACAAGCGCGGCGGTCTTGCCGTAGGACAGCGATACCTCCGCCAGCCTGACGATCCGCCCTGTCGGTTCGTCCGCAGCCGCGCCGGTCATTGCACGACGTTCCCGAGGAACGCCGGCCATTCCGTCGCCTCATCCAGCCGCACATAGGCCATGCCGGGCAAGCCGGTCTTCACCACCTGTATGTACTTTTGCAGCAGCTCCGGCGCGA
>NZ_PZKG01000096.1 GCF_003034985.1 Cereibacter changlensis JA139 | reverse complement strand
AGTCAGCAGCAAGCTGGCTCTCTCATCATTTCTGACAACGAGGTAGACAGATGAAACTTACCCGCGTTGCGGCCCTCGCGGTCGCAGCCCTGATGCCGGCTGCCGCATTCGCTGCCGGGGCAGGCAGTGGCGTCGAAGCAGGCTTTGCCGACATCACCACCACGCTGACCACGCTCGTGAACGGCGCCGGCGGCTACCTGATCCTCATCATCTCGATCGTGGTCGCCGCCATCACCCTGATGGCGACGGGCCGCTGGACCTATGTCATCACGGCCGTCGCCGTCTCGATGTTCCTCGGCTACGGCATCGACATCGTGTCCTCCATGGGCGGCGTGACCGCCACGATCGACATGGTGGACGCCGCTCCCGCCGGTTCCCTCCCCGCCGAAGCCATCTGACGCTTCCTGCTGCACGCCGCGGCCGGCGTGCAGCCTTCCCTCATATCTGTCTGCGCTGGAGGGTCGGATGCAGGAGAGAGTCGTCAAGATCGAACAAAGATTGCAGGAACAAGGGCGCATCCTGCTTTTTCCCATTGATGAGGGCGTTGCCCTTCTCGCGCCCGCAGGTGTCGGCCTCGCCATTCAACAGGCCATCCCCGGCATCGTCATCGGCATCATCAGCTACTTCGTCTGGAAGCGCCTGAAGGGCGACGGCGGCGTGGAGCGCCTGCTGGCGATGACCTACTGGTATCTGCCCCGCGAGATCAGCCCCCTGAAGAACTGGCCCGACAGCGCCGTGAACATGTGGAGGGGCTGATGACCTTCGATACCCTGAAGAAGAAGCTCTATGGCGCGCAGCGGGCGCGCAACGTGCTGGCGGTGCTCCTTGCGGTGGCGATCTTCGGCAACGTGCTGCAATCCTGGAAGATCAGTCAGGAAAGCACGCAGGTAGTGCTGATCCCGTCGCGGGTGTCGGACGGGATGGTGGCGCGGGGCGCGGCCGACATCCGGTATCTGGAGGCGGTGACGCTCGATGCGGTCTACGCCATGTATACGATCAGCCCGAACACGGTCAGCTACGGGCGCAACGTGATCGAGCGGGTGGCGGCGGCGCAGGACCGGGCGCATCTGCTCGATCTCTATGACGACATCGCCGAAGACATCCGGCTGCGGCGAATCTCGACGGTGTTCCGCCCGGAGAAGTTCGAACACAACCTCGAGCGACTTCAGGTCGCGGTGACGGGCACGCTCGCCACCTATCTCGACACCACCGAAGTCAGCACTGGCCCCCGCAAGATCCTGCTCACCTATGTCGAGGAGGGATCGTCCATCCGTCTCTCGCGGGTCGAGCTGGTGGAGATCGAAAAATGATGAAGCCTCTTTTGAGCGCGGCGCTCTTGGCGCTGAGCGTCGCGTCGCCGGCGCTGTCGGATCAGAAACTCACGACGCGGCCCAACGGGACGGTCAGGATCTCGGGCTCGGCCACGGAAGTCACCCGGATCAGCCTGGCCGGGGACCGCATCCGGCGGATCATCAAGGACCAGTCGCAGTTCCAGGAGATGAACGACGAGGCCACGGGCGACGTGTTCCTGCGCTATGGCGGACCGCAGGACAAGCTGGTTCCGGAGTCCGGCTACATCATCTCGGAGCGGGGGATCACGATCAGCTACGAGCTGACGCCGAAGCTCAACCTCGGGGCCGAGACGGTCGTCATCACGGTGAACGGCGTCCCGGACAGTCCGGCGGCGATCACGAGCAGCAGCGCGGGCGGCAGCGGGCAAAGATCCGCACCCGCCTTCGAGCTGGCGGCGGGTGAGGGCGGCGGGGGGTACTCCTCCAGCCTCGTCGCTCTCACCCGGTCCGTCATCAACAAGCATATCGGCGACAAGGCCCCGCCGTCGCGGTCGCATGGGGCGGTGGTGGCGACCGAGAACGGCAGCGGGGTCCGGGCCAAGGTCATCGTGGCCGCCGGCGGGCGGTCGGGGCGGTATGTGCGCCCGCAGGACTTCTTCAACAGCCGCGTCGTCGCGGTCTGGGTGCAGCGCAACACTCTGGCGGCGAATGACCGCGCCTGGGTCGTGGTTGTGGAGAAACGCTGATGTCGGAACAGCGCAAGAAGCAGCAATGGGTGGTTCTCGCCATGGTCGGCGGGGCGGTTCTGCTCATCATCATCGTGTTGGGGCAGGTGATGAACGGACGCTCGACGCGGTTGCAGCCGGTGGGCGCCAACCGGATTGACGAGCAGATCATCTCGGACCGCACCAGTCAGGCGTCGCCGGAGCTGACATGGGCGCGGCAGAGCCGTCAGGACATCGAGGCGCTGAACAAGTCGGTGTCGGAGCTGACCAAGGCGGTGACGACGCTGAAGGATCAGAACACGGCGGAGCTGACGGCGCTGCGCGAGCAGTATGACGAGGCGATCCTTGCCCAGCAGGCCGAGATCAACGGGCTGAAGGGCGGCGCGCGCCCCCAGCCCGCGCCCCCCGGCGCGGCGCTGGGGCCGAATGGCGAGAATTACGGGCAGGAGTTCGTCAGCGGCGGCGGTCGCGCGCCTGTCGCCGGCCGCCCCGGCCAGCCCGCCCCGGGAGCAGGGCCGGGGCAGACGGTGACGCAGCCCTTCGGGTCGGGGTTCTCGGTGGACTTCAACCTGCAGCCTCTGCCGGAGAAGCCGAAAATCGAGCCTGAAAAGACCTCGTCCAATGTGCGGGATCTGCGGTCCTATATCCCGGCCGGCAGCTATGCGCCCGCGACGATCATCTCGGGGGTGGACGCCTCGACGGGCGTTGTCAGCCGCGACAATCCGGTGCCGGTGCTGGCGCGGATCAACGGGCCGGCGGTGACGGCCAGCATGGGCAATGCGCCGGGGCGCAAGATCAACATCACGGGCTGCACGGTCCTCGGCTCGGCGATGGGAGATCTCTCCAGCGAGCGGGTCTATGTGCGGCTGACCACGATGACCTGCGTCGGCAAGAACAACCAGGTGATCGAGACCGAGGTCGCGGGTCTGGTCGCGGGCTCGGGCAAGGCGGGCGTGCGCGGCATGGTGGTGAGCCGGGAGGGCAATCTGGTGCGCAACGCCGGCGTCGCCGGGGCGCTCGGGGGCTTTGCCGATGCGCTCGCCAATGCGGCGACGCTCAGCACGGCGAATGACGGGGCCGACACGATCGGCGGCGTCATGGGTGCGGCGGGGGCCGGGATGGTCGGCGGGGCGGGCAGCAACGCGGCCCAGACCCTGGCCGATTACTACATCAAGCGCGCCGAACAGTATCAGCCGGTGGTCTCGCTCTATGCGGGCACGGAAGTCGAAGTTGTGTTCATGGAAGGGGTGTCGCTCAAATGACCCTGCAGAGATTTGTCTCCGCCCTCGTTCTCCTGTCGGTCCCGGCGCTCTCGGCCTGCGGGTCGAAAAACACCGAAGCCGATTTCCTCTGCCCGGCGCAGACCGGCGGCTCACCCTGCTCGACCATCGGCGAGGCGGACGGGCGGCAGACGGCGACGGGAGCGCCGGTGCGCGAGCGCTTCGCCGACACGCTCGGCAAGGAGATGTCGCGCAACCCGCTCGGCTATGGCGGCGGCAAGGGGAGCGGCGGCGCGGTCGGCGCCCCGCTCTCGGCGATGAACGACGGCGGCATGGCCTACACGGCGGCGCAGTACCGCGTCCCGGAACAGGTGGGCACGCTCTGGGTGGCCCCGCACCTTGACGGGGAAGGGCTGCTGCATGAGGCGACATTCGTTCACTTCGTGGTTCGCGAGGCGCATTGGACCTCGGAGCGCCCGGGATGAACCAGCTCAAGTCGTTCTTCGCCAGCATCTTCGATGACCCGGACTGGTCGGCGGATGAGCCTGAAACGCTCGCGAATGACCTGATCGCGGATCTGCTGCCCTACCGGCTCTATGACCCGGAGTCCGAGCTTTACTACAACGAGGGCAGTACGGGGTTCGTGCTGGAGGTGAACCCGGTCGTGGGCTCCGACGACACCGCCTCGACGTTGCAGGCGGTGATCAATGCGAACGCTCCGAACAATTCCACGATCCAGTTCCTGAACTGGACCTCGCCCGACATCGACGCGCCGCTGATCCGCTGGGCCAAGCACCGGATGGGCGTTGACGAGCTGGTCACGGAAATGGCGCAGAAGCGCATGGCGCATCTTCGGGGCGCGCGCTACGGCACGGAACATGTGGTGAAGGCGGTGCCGCACCATCGCCGCGTCTTCGTGGTCTGCTGGCTCGACGGCGACGCCGATCTTGGAATGCAGAAAGACCTGCGCAACTTCCGCCGCGCGCTCTATGCGGTGTTCGGCGGCGAGAGCTATGTGCGCCATATCGGCCCGGCCGACTTCATCAAGCTCCTGGGCGAGCTCATGCACTGCCGCGGCCTCGCGGGGATCTCGCAGCTCGAATACAGCGATCAGGAGGCCTTGAACCACCAGCTGCCGGGCGCGGGCCTTCTGGTGCGGCGTTCGGCGATCGGGCTGATGGGCGAGCCGGCGATGGCGGTCGGCAGCGCCACGGTGCGGCGCTATCCGAAGGAATGGCAGTTCATCCTCGGCACGCTCCTGAACGGGGTGCCGGAGCGGATCAACGAACGCGCGGTGGGCCCGGTTCTGACGTCCTTCACCATGCGGGTGCGCTCGAAGTCCGACGGCTCGGCGTTCCTGACCAAGAAGCGGGCGGGCCTCCAGCACACCGCCTCGACGCAGTTCGCCAAGTTCTCGCCGAACCTCGCCGAGAAGATGCAGGAGTTCGACAGCCTGAACGAACAGATCGAGATGGGGGAGAAGCTGCTCGATACCTCGTTCACGGTCTGCGCCTATGCGTTGGGGACGCCGGAGGACGCCCGTCACGCGCTGGCGGAGATCGCGAAGATCTACCGCTATGCGGGGCTGGTTCTGGAAAACGACACCTTCGTGCAACTGCCGATCTTCCTCTCGGCGCTGCCCTTCACGGTGACGGGCAAGCGGATGGGGGATCTGAAGAAGCTCCAGCGCATGAAGATCCTCAAGACCGAGGCCGCGGCGGCGCTGGCTCCGCTCCATGGCGAGTGGACCGGCTCGGGCAATGGCAAGGGCGTGCTGCTGGTCGGCCGCCAGGGTCAGATCATGGATTGGGACAACTTCACCTCGGACGGCAACTACAACGTCTCGGTGGTGGGCAAGTCCGGCGCGGGCAAGTCGGTGTTCATGCAGGAGCTGGTCACCTCGATCTATGCGGCGGGCGGCAAGGTCGTGGTCATTGACGACGGCTACAGCTTCAAGACCACGGCGGAAATCCTCGGCGGGCGGTTCGTCGGCTTCGACGGCTCGGCGGTGATCCGGCTCAACCCGTTCTCGATGCTCTCGGGGGCCGACATGGCGAGCCCGGAATACCGGGCGGATGCGGTCGAGCTGATCACCCGGATCATCGCGTCGATGGCGGCGCTCGGCGCCGGCAAGCAGACGCGGGTGGAGGATCTGGAAGAGGGGTTCATCAGCCGGATCGTCGGCGAGCTGTGGGACGAGAAAGGCTCCGAAGCGGAAGTCACCGATGTCTGGGAGCGGCTGCGGGTCGAGGCCGAAAAGGACCAGCGGTTGAAGGACGTGATCGTGAAGCTGCAAGCCTTCACGAGATCCGGACCCTATGGCTCCTACTTCTCCGGCCCGGCCAATCTCAGGCTCGATCAGGCGTTCACGGTGTTCGAGCTGTCGGACATCAAGGGGCAGAAGGTTCTGCAGGACGTGGTGCTGCAGATCATCATGTTCCTCGGGACGGAGCTTATGTTCAAGACGCCGCGCTCGGTGCCGGTGGCGATCCTGATCGACGAGGCCTGGGATCTGCTCCAGTCGCACGCGACGGCGAAGTTCATCGAGGGCGTGGTGCGCCGCGCCCGGAAATACACCGGCGCGCTCATCACCGGCACGCAGTCGATTGACGACTATTACAACAACGTCGCCGCGACCGTGTGCCTGCAAAACTCGGACTGGACGGTGCTCTTGGCGCAGAAGGCCGAGACGATCGACCGGCTGGTCGCCGACAACCGGCTGTCAGTCAGCCCGCATATCGCGGGTCAGCTGAAGTCGCTGCAATCGGTGCGCGGCCTCTTCTCGGAAATGGGGGTGAAGGGTCCGAACGGCTGGTTCTTCGGACGGCTCCTGCTCGATCCGTTCTCGCTGGCGGTCTACTCGTCCAAGGGATCGACGGTCGAGAAGATCAACCGGCTGCGCGAGCAGGGCTACAGCACGGTGGAGGCGATCAGGATGCTGGTCGAGGAAGGCCAGGTTGAGTGATGGTCAGCCGCCGGGATCTCAAGCGCCCGAAGCCCGCGACCGGCGACAGCCGGACGTGGGCGGAGCAGGCGCGCGCCGCCATTGAGGCGGTCCATCTGACGCTGGACCGCGGGTGCAGCATCGAGGAGCGCACGGCTGCGATCGACGCGGCGTTCCCGTTCGGCCGCCGCGCCCATTACCCCTACGAGGTCTGGTGCAGGGAGCGGCGCAGCTACCTCGACCGCTTCGCGCCTGCGGGCCGCAAGCCGTCCACGAAAGGAACCCGGACATGATGCGCTATACCGAACTGGTGCTGACCGCGCTTGTCAGCATCGCCGTCACGCTGAGCATCGTGCTCGCCACGCAGCCGGTCGGCCTGCCGACGGGGATCGTGACCATCGACGCGAGCCAGGCGGTCCTCGCCTTCATCAAGGATGGGGACCGCCGCCACATGGAAGACGCGGAATACGAGGTCGAGGCGCGGGCGTTCCAGGCGAAGCTGGATGCGGCGATCGAGCGGGTCGCCGCGGCGAACAACGTGCTGGTGGTCAATTCGGCGGCGGTGCTGGCCGGGGCGGAGGACATCACCGCGCTGGTGGTCGAGGAGGCGATGGCCGAATGACCGCGATCCAATCCGCAAAATGGGGCGTCATCCTCGCGGGGTCGCTCTTTGTCATGGCCGGGTTCTGGGCGCTCCACACGGTCAGGATCACGCTGAACGGGTCATCGTCGCTGCCCGACCATGCCTATGTGATGTGGGGCTGGCCGAAGGCGATCTGGCGCGGGGCCTATATCGCGGCGGAGCCGCCCGAGGTCTATGCCGAGAGGTTCCGGGGGTTCTTCTTCACCAAGGAGGTCTTCGGCCTTCCCGGCGACATCATCAGCCATGACGGGGCCGGTGCGGTCTGCGTGCGCGGTTCGTGCTTTCCGCTGGCGCTGAAGGATGGAAAGCCCTTTGCGCCGGCGCTGGCGGAAGGGGTGATCCCGGAGGGGCGCTACGCCGCCTTCGGGACCAGCGCCGACAGTCTCGACAGCCGCTACGTCCATATCGGGCTCTTTCCCATCGAGCGCATCGCCGCGGTGGGGGTGGCTGCGAACATCATCCCGCACTGGAAGGAGCTGAAGGCATGGGCCGACGCGCGCGGACTGCGCTGATGCTTGCGCCCGTGATGGCCCTCGGCCTCGCGGGCGCGGCCAGCGCGAAGAACTTCGGGAGTTACGGGACGCTGTTCCCGGTGGCCGAGCCGGACTTTCTGGAAGAGATCCTGTCGCGGTTCCGGGCGATGGAGACGGACGGCGGGCTGGCGCAGATGGAGCGCGACATGCAGCAGCGGACGCGGGACTACCTGGCGCGTCCGACCGCCGGGGCGATCCTGCCCCCCGCGACCGACTACCGGGCCTTCGAGTTCGATCCGTCGATCACGCTCGACCGGGATCTTTCCGATCACGAGGGGCGGGTGTTCGCCACCGCCGGGACGCGGATCAACCCGCTCGACTATTCCGGCTTTGCGAAACGGATCGTGGTGATCGACGGCGACGCGCCGGGGCAGGTCGCCTTTGCGCTGTCCGAGGGCGACGAGCTGGACACGCTGATCGTCATCGCCAAGGGCGCGCCGCTCGATCTGTCGCGGACGCATGGGCGGCGGTTCTGGTTCGACCAGCAGGGGGTCATCGTCAAGCGGTTCGGGGTGGAGCGGTTGCCGACGCTCATCACCCGCGCCGATCCGGTGCTGCTCATCGAGGAGATCCCGGTCAAGGAGGAGGATCAGCCATGAAGCGCTTCGCGTCTATCGTAGCCCTTGCGCTGTCGCTCACGGTGTTCGGGGAAGAGGTCTGGGCGAAGTGCAATGCGAAGTTCCTCAACCCGCTGACGGATGTGTGCTGGGACTGCATCTTTCCGGTCTCGATCGGTCCGGTGCGGGCGTTCAACACGCGGCCCGATACGTCGAACCCGTCGCTTCCGGTCTGCGTCTGCCCGGGCGTTCCGCCGCGCCTCGGGCTCGCCATCGGGCTCTGGGAGCCGGCGCGGCTGACCGATGTGGCGAACGAGGCGGGATGCTTCGTGAACATGGGGTTCAAGGCGGATCTCGGCCTGTTCTCGATCGGAAAATCCTCGGTGACGAGCAGCGGCGGGGATGCGACGGGGAGCAAGTGGCAGTCGCATTACTACTACTACCCACTGATCAGCTGGCTCGGGACGGTGGTCGATGGTCTCTGTCTCGAGAACACGATCTTCGACATCGCCTACATCAGCGAGTTCGATCCGCTCTGGCAAGATCCTGAGCTGAACAACATCATCAACCCCGAAGCGATCCTGTTCACCAACCCGGTCGCCCACGCGGCCTGCGCGGCGGATTGCGTGCGCTCGTCCGGCGGGGGCCTGCCGCTCGACAAGCTGTTCTGGTGCAACGGATGCCAAGGCGGCATGTATCCGATGACGGGAGATTCCAACGCCCATTACGGCGGGGTGCAGGCTTCCGAGACCATCACGGCGAAGATGATCGCGCGGCAGCATCGGCTCGGGCTGGCGCGCACGACCAGCTCCAGCAGCTCGGCGCTCTGCACGCCCGACATCGCGCCGATCATCAAGAAGTCGCAATACCGCCTGCAGCTGACCCGGCCGCGCAGCGTGACCAGCGGGCGCTACGCCTGCGGGCCGCTCGGCTCCAGCACGCAGATGATCGATTCCAGGCGGGAGTATCCATACAAGGGGGAGAGCTTCGGATGGCTCATGTGGCGCAAGCGCAATTGTTGCGCGCTCTGATCCTCGTCGCGGCCGTCGCCGGCGGCGCGGCGGCGGCGGCCGGCACGGCGGCGGCGCAGGACCCCGAGCCTTCGGCGGCGGAAGAGCCGCCGGCGGTCTATGCTCCCGGAGCGACGGGCGAGATCCGCGCGCCCATCGAGCGGATCGTGCGCGACGCGGAACAGCAAGGCGATGCGCTGGCGGATCGGCTCAAGATCCAGGAGCCGCGGGCCGGGGTGGAGATCGAGGATCTGGACGGGATGCGGACGAGGGCGCTGAACGATCCGCGGGTGCGCGCGCTGCTCAACGCCGAAGATCACCAGATCCCCGAAGGCGAGGGCGAAAAATACGGCGAGACGCGAGCCATTCTCTTCGCCAGCTTCTCGATGCCGCCGCAGTCCCTGCGGCAGATGATGCAGGAGGCGGGCGATTACGGGCTGACGATCGTCTTCCGCGGCTTCGTGAACAACTCGGTCTACGAGACGCGGGCGAAGCTGGAGGAGGTGTTCGGAGAGGACGAGGCGAGCGAGGGCTTCGCCATCGACCCGACGCTGTTCCGGCTCTTCGACATCACCTCCGTTCCGGTTCTCGTGGTGCTCGGCGACAGCCTTGACGCCTGCGAGACGCCGGCCTGCGAGGCCGATGCGCCGCCGCGCCATGACCGTCTCAGCGGCAACGTGCCGGTGGAGACGGCGCTCAGGATCATCGCGGCCGGCGACGGCGACGCGCCCGAGGCCGCGAAGGCGCTGGTGGAGGCAGGACAATGACCGATCCGCGCAGCTTCACCATGGCGGTGATGACGGTCTGGCTTGCGGCGGCCCTGCCCGGGTCGGCGCAGGAGGCGTTCGATCCGGGCGCGCGGGCGAAGGCCGCGGGCAATGCGGCCCGTCTCGGCAGCGGCTCGGCGGTGTTCTCGAACGAGGGGATCTCGGAGAACCTGCCGATCTACGAGGGGACGGACACGCCGGAGACGGCGATCGGCAAGAACAACATCGAGGCGAAGACGCGCGAGGCGCTGACGGGCGGCTCCAGCGCGGCCGGGATCTACGAGACGATGAACGACAGCATCGAGCTGCGCCCGAAGTATGACCTTGGGACGGATTATATCGGGATCGTCAACGGCGACGCGGCGCACACGAATGCCGAGGACATCGCCGGGCAATACTTCAGCTCGGACGAGACGGAAAACCCGGCCTGCGACTTCACGGACTTCAGCGTTCTGGAGCCGTTCGAGCGGTACTGCGACGTGCATTCGAGCATGACCGAGACGGTCTGCACGATCGAGCGGGTGGTCGAGGTCGACCGGCGCGACAACTGGCGCTGCGAGGTGGCGAACACGACGGTGACGGTCGAATGCGCGCCGAACGCCAGCGGCGACTGCGAGATCGGCGATCAGGCGGCGGGCGGCGACTCCGCGAGCTGCACGCTGCGAAGCGAGGAATGCCTGGAGGAAGAGCTGGTGGCGGTGCGCGAGCCCTGGCGCGGCTCCTACAAGGATCTGGGCGTCATCCCGATCTTCGGCAATCCAAAGAACATCGTCTACGGGGCGACGGGGCGGGACAACACGATGTGCTACTGGTGGGCCGGGCAAAGCGTCGGCTGCTCGAAAAAGAAGGGAAGCCCGAGCGACCACGAGCACCACAGCGGCGGATGGATCTACCAGGTCGCGGACTGCGAGGGTTCGTTCTCCCGCCGCCACTGCGGGATCTACCGCCGCAAGGGCGAGGGCCGGCCGCACATGCTGGCCGATCCCCCGGTTGGCGGATACCTCGGAGCGGAGACCGGAGCCTTCTTCGGCTGGCAGAACCCGGCGACGGGCGGGCCGCTCTGGTGGGCGGGGCGGAACCTCGGCGTCCAGAAGACCGGCTATGTCGAGGGTGAGTGCGTCTATACCGCGGCGGGCGCGCAGGGGTCGGTGACGCCTCCGGGCGGCGGCGCGGTGGTGATGAACGCGGTCCAGCGCACCTGTGCGACGCCGCCCGCCTGCCTGCGCAAGCGGCAGGAGTATCACTGCCCGCAGAATGACCAATGCGCGGGTCTGGCGGCTGCGCCGGCTTGCGAGGTGAAGGCCAACAGCTGCCTTGTCACCGAGAACGGCGAGTGCAGCCTCGAACGCTTCGACTACAGCTGCCTCAACGATCTGGCGGACCATACCCCGGCGCTACTGCTGGAATCGAAGATCGAACGGATCGAAGACAAGCTGGTGAACTCCTGCGATCCGGCGCCGGATGCGGAAGGCTGTCTGGCCGGCGAGTCCGTCTGCGTGTCGGGCGAGGCGGTGCATGAGGTGATGGGCTTTCCGATCTCGCGCGACTGCTGGAGCTATGAGCAGCGCCACCAGTGCGTCGGGGACGGGGATGCGGTCGACTACACCGATTGCGGTCCGTTCCGGGCCGATCCGTCCTGCAAGGTGATCTCGCAGACCTGCCTCAGCTATGACGAGGAAGAGGGGGAGGCCCCGGTTGAGTGCCGGCATTGGGAGTACGGCTATCGCTGCGGCGGCGGGATGGAGCTGCCGGAGGAATGCACGGCGATGAACGTCTGCGTGGGCGGTCTCTGCGAGGGGATCGAGCATGAGGCCAACACCGACTTCGGCAACGCCGCGGCCTGGCTGACCATGCTCGATGAAGCGGCCAAGGACAGCGAAAAATCCCTCGACATGCAGGATGTGCAGCTCTTCGCGGGCACGAGGCGCAACTGCAAGGTGGGGGCGCTCGGCACGATCAACTGCTGCAAGGACAGCGGCTGGGCCAATGGCATCCTCGGGGATTGCTCGGAGAGCGAGCTGGCGCTGATGGACCGCATTCAGGCCAAGGCGGCGGTCTATGTCGGCACCTATTGCTCGCGCAAGGTCCTGGGGGTCTGCCTGCAGAAACGCCGGTCCTACTGCACCTTCAACAGCCAGCTCGGGATGGTCTTCCAGAAAGAGATCCGCCGGCTTGCAGGCACGGGCTGGGGCAGCGCCAAGCGGCCGAACTGCGCGGGCCTCGCGCTCGATGAGATCGACAGCATCAACTGGGATGAGATCGACCTGTCGGAAGCCTTCGGGGACATGATGAACGACGCCGCCGTGCCGACTGCGGACATGGTGACGGATTACCTGCGCGACCGGCTGGAGCTGACGGCCGGGGCCGTCTCGAAAGGGGAGTGATGAGCATGAACCGCCGCGATCTTCTTCTTGCCGCCGCCTCGCTGCCGGCGCTGGCGCTGCCCGCCAGAGCCCAAGCGATGCGGGACCGGCCCATCGGGCTGATCCTTGTCGGGGCCAGCTGGTGTCCGTTCTGCAAGGCGGCGGCGAACACGCTCTTCGCCTCGGCCGAACCCGCGAGCATCCCGGTGCTGATCGCATCGCAGGACGGAAAGCCGATCCCGCCCTACGGCGATTTTGTCGAGGCGGCGGGTCATCCAATCGCCAGGGACATCGTGCAGATCCCGACGCTGCTCTTCGTCCATCTGCCCAGCCAGGCGGTCATCCACCAGATCAGCGGGTTCAGGAACCCGCGCTCCTATCTCGGGCAGATCCGCTCCACGCTCGTGCAGGCGCAGGAGGCGGGCTATGTCTGACCTCGGCCGCCGCCTCATGCTCGGCGCGGCGCTGGGGCTTGCCGCCATGCCGCTCCCCGCAGTCGCGCGAGACGGCGCGGCGCTTGGCTATTGCCAGGACAGGATCACGACCGGCTGGAACTTCTACTGCGATCCGGAAAAGCCGGAGCCGGAAGAGCCCCCGGCCGAGGCGAAGCCCGCGCCGCCTCCGCCGGCCGTCCCTGCGCCCAAGAGCTACACCGAACAGATCGAGGATTACCGCAAGGAGCTGGACGAGAAGAAGAACCGGGCGATCCTGGAGCCCACGCCGGAGAATGTGCAGAGCTACATGGAGGCTCAGCAGCAGATGAGCCGGATGGCCTCGGCCTTCACCGATCAGTGGCAACGGGTGCTGTTCCGCACCCCGGAACTCGACATCAACACCCGCTTTCCGATCAGCCAGATGGGCGGCGCGGTCTATCAGGATCAGATGCGCGTGGCGCGCGAGACCTCGTTGCAGGAAGCCGCCGCCAATCTCGGGTTCATGGTGGTGGTCGAGGATGCGGCGCAGTGCGGGCTCTGCACGCCGCAGCTCGAAGTGATCGCGCGGATGCAGGCCAGCTTCGGGATCGAGCCGATGGTGGTCACGGTCGACGGCTCGTTCCATCCGCTGTTCCCGGATGCGGTGGTCGACACCGGCCAGCTGAAGAAACTCGGACTGGCGAAGAAGCCCCGCCCCTTCGTCGCCCTCGTGGAGCCGAAGAGCGGCATCGTGGAACCCCTGGGCGGCGGGCTGCTCACCGAGGACGTGATCCTGGAGCGCGTCCATGTCGTCACCAAGATCCCCGCCGGCGAGCGGTATTGAAAGGGACTGCCATGCTGAAAAAACTGGTCTCCACGCTGGCCGTCTGTGCGGCCCTCGCCGTTCCCGGTCCGTCGCATGCGCAAAGCATCGGCAGCGACCTGAAGGACTTCTGGGAGCGCACCGGGGGCGGGGTGAACGTCACGCGCCCGCAGGCCTATCAGGGGCAGATGGGCGGCTATGTCACGCTGGGCTCGCTCTATCTGCGCACCAAGCCGCGCAACACCGGGATGATGCAGATCCAGCTTCCCTCGGTGCGGGCCGGCTGCGGCGGCATCGACATCTTCGGGGGCTCGTTCTCCTTCATCTCGAAGGAGGAAATGATCTACCTGATGGAAGGGATCATGCAGAACGCGGCCAGCTTCGCCTTCGAGCTGGCGCTGGAAAGCCTCTCGCCGGCGGTGGCCGAACAGGTCTCGAAGCTGCGCGACCTTCTGCAGAACGTGAACGCGATGAACATCAACAGCTGCGAGGCGGGGCAGATGCTGGTCGGCTCGCTCTGGCCGAAGATGGACGGGGCGTCGCAGCACATCTGCCAGACGGTCGGCGGGATGAACGGCAAGTTCGCCGATGCGGTGGCGCGGCGGCACGGCTGCGGCGTCGAGGGCAAGCAGAACGCGACGCTGGCCGGGGCGGATGGCACGCTGAAGGACCAGGTGCCGATCAACATCAACTATGCCTGGCGGGCGGTGAAGAAGAACGGCTTTCTGTCCTCGAACCCGGCGGTGGGCGAGCTGTTCATGTCGCTGACCGGCACAATCATCACCGTGGGCGCGGCCAATGACGACGAGGGGCCGCGGCACCGGACCATCGCGCCGCGCGCCTACACCCCGGAAATGCTGCAGGCGCTGGTCGAGGGCGGGACCGTGCCGGTCCTGAAGTGCAACGAGCGCAACGACTGTCTCAACCCGGTCTGGACCAACACGACGATCTCGGCGGGCGACGCCTATTTCAAGACGGTGGAGGAGGTGGTGCGGGCGCTCTCGGACGCGATCCGCGACGACACGGCGCTGACCGACGAAATGGCCGGCATCATCAACCTGACCTCCGCGCCGGTCTACGAGACGCTGAAGACCGCCCGCGCCTACAAGTACCAGTTTGTCGATGACGAGATTGCGCTGCTGAGCGAGCTGGTCGCGGTGGAGCTGGCGATGCTCTACATGAACGAGTCCATCACCGAGATGCAGCGCAGCGCGTCGAACATCGACACCTTCGGCGATGTGATCCGGGAATTCCAGGAAACGATCCGGCAGACGCAGAACGGCTTTGGCGCGCTGCGCCGGCAGGCCGCTGAGAAATACGCCGATGCGCTGTCGGCGCTGGAGAAGCTGCAGCTGCACAAGGCGATGCTGTCGGCCAGCTCGTCCACGCGGTTCGCGTCGATGATGGGGCAGGGGGGCTGACGTCATGCAATGGGAGATCTTCACCACCGGGGGCGGCTACTACCTCAGCGACGTGTTCAACATGCTCGCAGCCTATACCTCTTCGGGCAACTTCAAAAACCTCCTCTCCATCGGCGTCGTGATCGGGGTCGCCTGGGCCTCGATCAACATGGCGATGGGCGGCAGCATCGGCTCCTCCCTGAAGTACGTCCTCGTCATGGTCGTGGTCATGGGGCTCACGCTCGGGCCGAAGTCGAGCGTCGTCATCATCGACAAGACCAGCGGCCCGATCCCGATCTACGGCATTGTCGACAACGTGCCGACGCCGGTCGCCATGCTCGGGCACTACACCTCGGCGGTGAGCTACTATCTGACCGGCCAGATGGAGACGCTGATGCAGACGCCGGAGGATCTGACCTATCAGAAGAACGGCATGATGTTCGGGGCCTCGCTTCTGGCGCAGGCGTCGACCTGGCGCGCGGTGACGCCGAAGATCCACGAGAACCTGGTGAACTTCATGCAGGGCTGCGTGATCGACGCCACCAACCTCGGCCATATGGATC
>NZ_PZKG01000095.1 GCF_003034985.1 Cereibacter changlensis JA139 | reverse complement strand
CGCACAAGCTGGCGCGCGACCCGCGGGTAAGCTGCCTCGGGGCCGTCCTGCGAAAGACCAGCCTCGACGAGCTGCCGCAGTTCTGGAACGTGCTGAAGGGCGACATGAGCCTGGTCGGCCCCCGGCCGATCACCGCCGCCGAGATGGTGCTCTACGGCCCGCATATCGCGGCCTATCTCTCGCTGCGGCCCGGGCTGACCGGGCTCTGGCAGATCAGCGGCCGCAGCGGCACCAGCTATGCCGACCGCGTGGCGCTGGACGTGCGCTACTGCCTGACCCGCAGCTTCCGGATGGATCTCGGCATCCTCTTGCGCACTGTCCGCGTCGTCCTCACTGGGCATGGCGCATGCTGAGGGCCGATCAGTTGCCGCCGCTGCTGGTCGGCATCGCCACCACCGGCCGGCCCGAGATCCTCGGCCATACGCTGCGGGCGCTGGCGGGGCAGAGCCGCCCCCCCGACCGGCTGCTGCTCTGCGCGGCGGAGGGCAGCGACACGGCGGGCCTGCCGGCGCTGCCGGGAATGCGGCTGCTGACCGCGCCGCGCGGCCTGACCCGGCAGCGCAACGCCATCCTGGATCAGGCGGCGGCGGAGGATGTCATCCTGTTCCTCGACGACGATTTCCTGCCGGCGCCGGATTACCTCGAGCGCCTGGCCCGGGCCTTCGCCGCGCATCCGGAAGTGGTGATGATGACCGGGCGAGTGCTGGCTGATGGCATCGGCGGCGCGGGCCTCCGCCCCGAGGAGGCCGCCCGCATCCTCGCCGCCTCGCCCCCGGACCCCGGCGCCGGGATGACCCCGGTCTACAACGGCTATGGCTGCAACATGGCCTTCCGTGCCGGCCCGGTGCTGGCGGGGCTGCGCTTCGACGACCGGCTGCCGCTCTACGGCTGGCTGGAGGATGTGGATTTCTCGCGCCGGATCAGCGGCCACGGCCGGATCATGCGCAACGACGCGCTGCGCGGCGTGCATCTCGGGGTGAAATCCGGCCGGACCAGCGGGGTGCGGCTCGGCTATTCGCAGATCGCCAATCCGCTGCACCTGATCGCCCGGCGCAGCATGAGCCCGCCACGCGCCCTGCTCATGCTGGCGCGCAACGTCGCCGCGAACGGGGTGAAGGCGCTGCGGCCGGAGCCTTGGGTCGACCGTCGCGGCAGGCTGCGCGGCAATCTGCTGGCCTTCCGCGACCTGCTGCGCGGCCGGCTGGCGCCGGAGCGGGCGCTGGAGCTGCCATGAAGCCGCGCGTCGTGCTGTTGAGCGACTACGCCAGCGCGCGCGGCGGCGCCTCGGTGCTGGCCTTGCGGCTTGCCGACCTGCTGGCGGCGCGCGGGGTGAAGGTGACGCTCTTCGCCGGCGACGAGCCGCCGGCGACCGAGCCCGCCGGTTACCGCACCCTTACGCTGGGCGGCGCGCCGCTGCTGGCGGGAGGACCGCTGTCGGCGGCGCGGGGGATCTGGAACCGCGGCGCGCGCCGGGCGCTGGCCGGCTACATCGCCACGCAGGACACGCCCGAGACAGTCTATCACGTGCACGGCTTCCTGCAGACCTTGTCGCCCTCGATCTTCGCCGCTCTGGCCCCGGTCCGGCACCGGACGGTGATCCACGCGCATGACTATTTCCTCGCCTGCCCGAATGGCGCCTACTTCGACTACCGGCGGCGCGAGACTTGCCCGCTGGTTCCGCTCTCCGGCAACTGCCTGACGCGGCCCTGCGACAAGCGTAACCAGGCGCAGAAGCTGTGGCGTTTGGCGCGGCAGGCGGTGCAGGACCGGGCGGCGGCCGAGGTGCTGCGCGACGGCTCGGTGGTGCTGCTGCACGCCGGCATGGAACCGCTGCTGCGCCGCGCCCATCCCAGGCTTAACACGGAGGTGATCGCCAACCCGGTCGCGCCGGCCGAGCCGGTGGCGGCCGAGGCGAACCGCGGCATCCTCTATCTCGGCGACATCCACGCCTACAAGGGCGTGTTCGAATTCGCCGAGGCGGCCCGCCGCGCAGGCATCCGCCCCGAATTCGTCGGCGACGGCCAGGACCGCGCGGCGCTGGCCGCGGCCTATCCCGAGGCGGTGCTGCACGGCTGGCAGGACCGCGACGGGGTGCTGCGCCTGTTGCGCGGGGCCCGGGCGCTCGTCGCCCCGACGCTGGGGCCGGAACCCTTCGGCCTCGCCCCGGTCGAGGCGCTGAGCAACGGCGTGCCGGTGCTGGTCTCGGCCAGTCTGCTGGTGGCGGGCGACATCCGCCGCCTGCGCGCCGGGCTGAGCTTTCCGCCCGGCGATGTCGAGGCGCTGGCGCGGCTGCTGCGCGCGGTGTCGGCGCGGGACGGTCTGGTGCGCGGCCTGTCGCGCCGCGCCCCCGCCGCCGCGGCCCGGGTCTCGCTGACCCCCGACGCCTGGGCCGACCGGATCCTGTCGCTCTACGACCGCATCCTCGCCGCCGCCCCGTTTCCACCCGGAGCCACGCCCGCCCCTGCGTCGGCGGCCTCGCGCCCCCCGGCCGAGGTACCCGCCTCCGCCAGCTTCGGCCCGGCCCGCAACGCCGACCCGCCGAACGGCTGATTTTCCGCGGGCAGCGGCAGGGCGGGAGGGCGCTCCGCAGCATCACCATGATCGTGGCCGATCATCGTCGCTACTCCACGACGGGGGGATGTGTCGCAAAAACTTCTCAATAATGTAGGTTATACTACATTTTGTCCCGGTAGTGGCGTGAAGTCGACGCCAGCAGTCGCCTGGCTGACCTCTTGCAACCAAGGACCGAGAATGAACGAGACATCGAACACCGCGCGCGCCCGGCGGACGAGCTGGCGCATCGCCCTTTTGGGCACAGTGGCGCTGCTGCCGCTGATGGGCGCTCCCGCACGGGCCGACGACAGCGGCAACACGCTGCGCCTGCTGACGCTGAACATCTGGAACCAGTACAAGCAGCAGCCCGAGCGACCGACCCAGCTGATGATCCCGGGCGACTATGACGCGGTGCTCTTCCAGGAGGTGAACGGCAGCAACTACATCGAGAACATTCCTGGCCTGCTGAAAGATGCGGGTCTCGGGACCTATCAGGGCATCCGCAACGGCAGCTCCGGCGTCATCTCGCGCCTGCCGGGCAGCCTCGGCTCGATCGACCTGCCGGGCTCCAAGCAGGGCCGCGAAATCAGCTATGCCATTGCGACGGGCGCCGGCGGCCGTCCCGACACGACGATCGGCGCGGTGCATTTCGACTACGCCGACACCACGGCCGATCGGGTCAAAGAGGCCAAGGAGCTGAGCAAATGGGCCGCCAGCCTCTCCGGCCCGCTGATCATGGCCGGGGACTTCAACGCCGGCGACGTGTCCGAGCGCGGCCTGCACTCGGTCAGCCAGCAGGAGTTCCTGCTGCGGGTCTACACCAAGAACCCGAACAACAGCTTCTACTACGACCTGCTGAAGCAATACGCCAAGGACCAGACCGCGCTGGACAAGTTCATCGCTGACTGGCGCGGCAAGGGCGGCAGCGCGATCGACGGGGCGACGGTCCCGACCGGCCTGTTCGAGGAAGAGACCTATCCGATCGCCGGAAACACCCCGGTCACGATGAACGTGCTGAAGAAGCAGTTCATGCTGTTCCAGACCGAGGCCGAGCGCGAGGGCTTCGCCCCGCATGACCTGGGCGACGGCAGCACCACCTGGCCGTCCTACGGCGAGGATGACACCAACACCTGGGGCAGCTGGGACCGGGTGAAGATCGACCACTTCCTGATCTCGCGGCCCTTCGGCAAGTGGTTCGCCCTCACCGACGATCCCGAGGACGAATATCTCGGCGTGATCGACAAGTTCTACGTGACCAACCCCGATAACAGCCAGACGCCGCTGTCGGACCACGAGCCGGTGGCGCATGAGTTCACCTGGGTCGGCCCGCAGCTGGAACGCTACACCGGCGCCGATGGCGAGGCGACGCGGCTGGTCTGGGGCGCCGACGCGGCGCAATTCGCGGAGAAGGAGAAGGAGTTCTTCCTCACCCGCAACAACATGCGCACCGATGTCTACCTCGGCCAGATCGCCGACGCCGACGGCAACCCGATCCTCACCGACCTGACGCTGGCGGAGAAGAAGACCCTGCTCGACTGCGAAAGCACCGACCCGCGCTTCCAACAGGCGATCGTCGACTACTGCATCGACGACCATTCCTTCATCGGCGAGACTCTGGTCACCGACGAGGGCACGGTGATCGTGAACGAGGACGCGGCGCTCGGCGGCGCCGATGCGACGCTGCGCCTCTCGGACGGCAGCCTGCGCATCGCCGGCACGGCGATGACCACGCTCGCCCGCAACGTCTCGCTGGAAGGCGAGGGCGGAACCATCGAGATCGCCTCCGACAACGCGGCCATCACCGCCTCCGGCGTGTTCTCCGGCACGGGCGCCTTCACCAAGTCCGGCGAGGGCCTGCTGGCCCTGACCGGGGCGAGCAGCTACACCGGCGCCACCACGGTGGCCGCGGGCGAGCTGCTGGTCAAGGGCAGCATCGCCAGCTCGGCGATGACCACGGTGGCCAACGGCGCGGCCCTCGCCGGCTCCGGCACGGTGGGCAATGCCACCATCGCCTCCGGCGGCACGCTGCACACGGGGTCCGAGCTCGGCGCCCTGAAGGTGCAGGGCGACCTGACCTTCGCCCAGGGCTCGACCTTCGCCGTCGAGACCGGCGCGGAGGGCGGCTCGAACACCGTCAAGGTCAGCGGCACCGCCAAGCTGAACGGCTCGGTGCTCGCGCTCGGCGGCTCGGGCGTCTACAAGCCCTCGACCAGCTACACGCTGCTTTCGGCGGCCAAGGGGCTGGAAGGCAGCTTCGGCTCGGTCAGCTCGACGCTGGCTTTCATGGACGCCTCGCTCGCCTATGGCGAGACCGATGTCTCGCTGACGCTCGACCGCAACGACACCGCCTTCGACCGGGTGGCGCGCAGCGCCAACGGCCGCGCGGCGGCGACCGGGGTCGAGAGCCTCGGCATGGGCAACGCGGTCTATGACGAGGTGGTCATGACCGACGTCGAGACGGCGAACGCCGCCTTCGACAGCCTGTCGGGCGAGGCGCATGCCGCCGCGCTGGCCGCCGATGTCGGCAGCGCCCTCACCCTGGGCGACGTGATGAACGGCCGCAGCCGCGGCTTCACCTCGGGGACCGAGGTCGCCCGCGGCGCCATCGGCGGTGCGAGCACGGCCAGCGTCTGGGCGAAGGCCTACGGCGCCTGGGGCGAAAGCGGGGCCGACGGGGTCTCCGACGCCGACCGCAACGCGGCGGGCACGCTCTTCGGCCTCGACGGCGAGGTCGGCGACAACTGGCGTCTCGGCGTGGTCGCGGGCTTCGGCACGTCCACGGTGAAACTGTCCGACTCGCGCGTCGAGGCCGACAGCTACCACCTCGGGATCTACGGCGGCACCACCTCCGGTCCGATGGGCCTGCGCTTCGGCCTCACCCACAGCCTGAACGACAACGACAGCCGTCGCGGCGTGACCTATGGCGCCGTGTCCGAGACCCTGACCGCGAGCTATGACAGCCAGGTGACCCAGCTGTTCGGCGAGGCGAGCTACCGCATCGACACCGCCCGCGGCCTCTTGGAGCCCTTCGTCGGTCTGGCGCAACTGCATGCCTCGACCGACGGTTTCACCGAAAGCGGCGGCGCTTCGGCGCTCACCGGCTCGGACGCCAAGATGGACACGACCTTCGCCACGCTGGGCCTGCGCACCGAACAGGGCTTCGAGCTCGGCGGCCGCCGCGCGCTGTTCGAGGGCGAGATCGGCCTGCGCCACGCCTTCGGCGATGTCGATCCGGAGACCACGCTGGCCTTCGCGGGCGGCTCGGAGTTCGGCGTGACCGGCGCGCCGGTGGCGGAGAACACCGCGATCCTGCGGGCCTCGGTGGCGCTCGACCTCGCGCCCGGGGCGGATGTCTCGGTCGGCTATGCCGGCGCCTTCGGCGACGACATCACCGACCACCGCCTTGCCGCCAATCTGCGCGTGAAGTTCTGAGCCCTGCAGAAGGGGGGCGCCCGGCGTCCCCCTTCCGTGCCAGACTGCAGCAGACGCTCAACGACTGCGGAGACGTGATGCAGGACGCCGACAAGAAGACCCGCCGCCATTCCGAACTGCTGGCGCATCTGCATCAGCACCATTTCATTTCGCTGGAAGACATCTCCAGCCGCTTCGCCGTCACCAGCCAGACCGCGCGTCGCGATCTCATCACCCTCGAGGAGGCCGGCAAGGTGGTGCGCCGCCATGGCGGGGCGACGCTGGCCGAGCCGCCGATCGACCCGGTCACCTACCGCCGCCGCCGCATCGAGCATGCCGCCGGCAAGGCCCGCATCGGCCGCCGCGTGGCCGAGCTGGTGGGCGACGGCGCGGCGCTGTTCCTCGACACCGGCACGACCTGCGAGGCGGTCGCCGCCGAGCTGACCACCCGGCGCGACCTGCGGGTGGTGACCTACAGCCTGCGCTCGGCCACGCTGCTGAGCGAGGTGGAAAGCGCCTCGGTCGCTGTGCCGGGCGGTTTCGTGCGCCATGTCGACGCCGGGGTGCTGAGCCATGGCACCGAGGATTTCGTGCGCCGCTTCCGCTTCGACGCCGCGGTGATCTCGGTCAGTGGCATCGACGCGGGAGGCGAGATGGGCGACGACGATCCGGGCGAGGTGCTCGCCGTGCGCGCTGCCATGCAGCGCGCCGACCGCACCATCCTTGCCGTCGACAGCTCCAAGTTCGGTCGCCGCGCCCTCGTCTGCCTCGGCTCCATCGCCGATGTCGACATCCTCGTCACCGATGTCGCCCCGCCCCCCGAGCTCCGCGCCCTGCTGGAGGCGGGCGGCGTGACGGTCGAGGTGTGCTGAGCGGGGCTCCCGGGCGCTCCCCCGCATGGCCCTCCCACTCATGACGCTCTCCGGCGCGCCCTTCCGTTTCTCCTTGCCCAAATACTCATCTTCCCGGCCGCCGCGCCGCCCTGTCCATGCCGCGACCGGCCGCCGCTTTCCCCGGCAGCGCCGTCGCCGGGGGCTCGATGCCCCCGGTGACGGCTCCACCTCACGCAGCCCTTGCCGTCGGGGTTGCGCATCGTCCCTCCCGGGCCCGGCGGCGCCCTCTCCACCTGCGCCCGCCGCGCTTATGATGCTAGGGTCTCAGTTCCACCACGGCACCAGATCGGCCGGGTTCAGCGCGCGCCAGCGGTGCGAGGGGCGTTCCGGGTCGAGGAGGTCGCTTTCGCGCAGCAGGTTGTCCTCCACCGCGTTCAGCTCCGGCGGCTCGAAGGGCACCAGCGAGCGCGCCTCGGAGCGCAACGCCTCGATGGCGCCGATCAGCGAGCCCTCCCGCTCCAGCGCCTCCTCCACCTCGGCGCGGCTGCGGCCCAGATGCTCGGCCACGAGGTCGTTGCGCAGCCCGGTGATCGTGTGGCGCAGCGCATCGTCGGCAATGCTCTCCGCCTCCACCGAGAGATCGCATTCGGTATCGAAACCCATCGAGCGGTTGTTCAGGTTCGACGACCCGACCCGCAGCAGCCGGTCGTCCATCACCAGCACCTTGGCGTGGACATAGATCGGCTGCCGCCCCTCGGTCACCGGCGTGTAGATCCGGAAACGGCCGTGGATGTCGGCCTCGCGCACCAGCCGCAGCAGGCGCGCGCGGGAGGAGCCCATCACCTCCTCCTCCAGCCAGCCGTCGGCGGTCTCGGGGTTGATCACCACGATCTCCGGCCCTTCGGGTTCGCGCAGCCGGGCGATCATCGCCTCGGCGATCCGGCGCGAGGCGAAATACTGGCTCTCGATGTAGAGCACCCGCCGGGTCGCCGCGATGGCGGCGAGATAGAGCGCCTCGATCTCGTTCACCGCCTCGCGGCCGTCATAGGCGGGCAGGGTGCGCGAGATGGCGACATCGACCTCGGTCAGCGTCGGCTCCAGCCCCTCGGGCCAGCGCGGCAACACCGGCGGCGGCGGGGCGAGCTCGGCTCCGGTCGCGTGTTTCCAGCGCTCGCGCGCCAGCTCGGCCAGCGCCCGGGCCGCGTCGCCGTCGACGGCGGTGGTGATGTCGTGCCAGGGACCGTAGGCGCGTTTCGAGGTCGGGCGGACGCGGTGCGGGTCGTCATCGGCGTGGTCGCGGGTGTCCCAACGGTCGGCGGTCATGTCGATGCCGCCGCAGAAGGCCAGCGTGTCGTCGATCACCACGATCTTCTGGTGATGCGCCGCCCCGGTCGGATGGGCATGGTCCAGCTTGATGTGGATGCGGTCGTTCGACAGCCAGTCGAACAGCGCCAGCGGGGTGGAGCCGCGGCCCAGCGTCTGCAGCATGCCGAGATCCCATTTCAGCATGTGGATGTTCAGGTCCGGGTTGGTCTTCACCGCCCAGTCGAGGAACTTGCCGAGCGCGTTCGGCGCCTCCTCCTCGCCGTCCAGCGGGTCGAGCAGGATGCGCGTGTCGAAATCCCAGCCGATGAGGATGACCGAGTGCCGCGCCTGCCGGATGGCGGTGCGGATGGTCCGGAAGTAATCCGCCGCGTCGACGATCACCGCCAGCCGCGCCGCCCGCTCGATCCGCCAGCAGGTGTCGCCGGGGCGCAGCACCGCCCCGTCCCGTCCCGTCTTGCCGCCCGTTTCGCTGCCCACTGCGGAAGTCTCCTTTCGATCTTAATCCGGGCCGATTGCAGCCCCGGTTGTCGCCTTGGCGCCGCCGGCCCCTGCGCCCCCTGCAGACCTTTCGGGTCCGGACGGAACAACCGACATCCTGTGCTGTTCTGCTCACAATGCCGTGTCAGGAGCGTGTATGGGGCGAAGGTATAGCAGTGCGGCCGCATTTTCCATGGCCGGCGCCCTCGCCGCCTGCGACGGCCCGCAATCGGCGCTGCGGACCGGGGGCGTGGACGCGGCGCAGTTGGCGCAGCTGTTCTGGGTCATGCTGGCCGGAGCGGTCGTGCTCTGGCTGCTGGTCAACGGGCTCTTCCTCTATGTCACCCGCATCAAGACGCGGTCGCTGTCGCGCAAATGGGCCGAGGCGCTGATCATCGGCGGCGGGATCGTCTTCCCGACCATCGTGCTTGGCGCGCTGCTCGCCTACGGGCTGACGATGATGCCGGACCAGCGCGCGCCCGGCGACGGGCTGCGGGTGCGCATCACCGGCGAGCAGTGGTGGTGGCGGGTGGAATACTGGCCGGAGGGCGCGGAGACGCCGGTGATCTCGGCCAACGAGCTGCGCCTGCCCGCCGGGCTGCGCAGCGAGATCGAGCTGACCTCCGCCGAGGTGATCCATTCCTTCTGGGTTCCCGGCCTCGGCGGCAAGACCGACATGTTCCCCGGCCGCCCGACCCGCATGTCGCTGGAGCCGACGGAGCCCGGCTCCTACCGAGGCCAGTGCGCCGAGTTCTGCGGCGCCTCCCACGCGCTGATGGCGATGCAGGCCGTGGTGATGGAGCCCGCGGCCTTCGACGCCTGGCTGGCCAAGGAGGCCGCGCCCGCCAGCCTGCCGGAAGGACCGGGGCGTGACCTCTTCTTCCGCGAGGGCTGCGGCGCCTGCCACAGCCTGCGCGGCACCGAGGCTGCGGGGGCGGTGGGGCCGGACCTGACCCATCTCGGCGGGCGCAGCTCGCTGGCGGCGGGGATCCTGCCGATGACCTCCGAGGCGCTGGCGCGCTGGATCTTCGACCCCGCCTCGATCAAGCCGGAGGCCCATATGCCCGCCTATTCCCACCTGAGCGACGCGGAGCTGGCCAGCCTCGCCGGCTGGCTGGAGCAGCTGCAATGAGCCGCCAGCCGAACGACGCGCCGCCGCCCGAGGGGGTCTTCCCGCCGACCGAGGCGATGCTGGCGCAGCCGGTGCCCTTGGCCGAACAGGAGGCGCAGGCCGAGCGGCTGCGCCGGGTCTGGGCCTCGCCGAAGGGCTGGCGCATCCTGTCGGATGTGAACAACACCTCGGTCGGGGTCTGGTACGCGCTGACCTGCCTGTTCTTCATGCTCTGCGCCGGGGTGCTGGCGCTGCTGATGCGGGTGCAGCTCGCCGTGCCCGACAACGACTTCCTGTCGGCCGACCGCTACAACCAGTTCTTCACCATGCATGGCTCGGCGATGATGTTCCTCTTCGCCGTGCCGCTGTTCGAGGCGATCGCCATCCTGATCCTGCCCTCGCTGATGGGCGCGCGCGACCTGCCCTTCCCGCGGCTCTCGGCCTATGGCTACTGGTGTTTCCTGATCGGCGGCATCTTCGTGCTGGGCTCGGTGCTGTTCGACGCGGCGCCGAAATCGGGCTGGTTCATGTACCCGCCGCTGGCCACCAAGCAGGGCGGGATCGGGGCCGACATCTGGCTGCTCGGCCTGTCCTTCATCGAGGTCGCCTCGATCGCCGCGGCGGTGGAACTGATCGTCGGCGTGCTGAAATGCCGGCCGCCGGGGATGCGGGTCAACCTGATGCCGCTCTACGCCTGGTATGTGCTGGTGGTCGGCGGGATGATCCTCTTCGCCTTCCCGCCGCTGATCGCCGGCGACTTCCTGTTCGAGATGGAGCGGTCCTTCGACTGGCCGTTCTTCGACCCGGAGCGCGGCGGCGACCCGATGCTCTGGCAGCACCTGTTCTGGATCTTCGGCCATCCGGAGGTCTACATCATCTTCCTGCCCTCGATCGCCATCGCCGCGATGATCGTCCCCACCGCCGCCCGGCGGCCGATCGTCGGCTATTCCTGGATCGTGCTCTCCGCCGTCGGAACCGGCTTCCTCAGCTTCGGGCTCTGGGTGCACCACATGTTCACCACCGGGCTGCCGTCGATGTCGATCGGCTTCTTCTCGGCGGCGTCCGAGGCGGTGGTGATCCCCACCGGGGTGCAGCTCTTCGCCTTCGTCGCGACGCTGATGGTCGGCCGGGTGCGGATGATCCCGCCGATGCTGTGGATCGCCGGCGCCCTCGCCATCTTCACCGCGGGCGGGCTGACCGGGGTGATGGTCGCCGTCGCGCCCTTCGACTGGCAGGTGCACGATTCCTACTTCATCGTGGCGCATCTGCATTACACGCTGTTCGGCGGCATGATCTTCCCGGTGATTGGCGGCATCTACTACTTCTACCCGCTCATCACCAAGAAGATGATGTCCCCCCGGCTCAGCAAATGGGCCTTCTGGCTGATCTTCACCGGCTTCAACCTCTCCTTCATGCCGATGCATCTCACCGGGCTGAAGGGCATGCCGCGGCGGGTCTTCACCTATCCCTCGGGGCTGGGCTGGGACTGGCTGAACCTGGTCTCCACCCTCGCCTCCTTCATCATCGCCGCCG
The DNA here is from genome assembly GCF_003034985.1 of Cereibacter changlensis JA139. Taxonomy (GTDB): domain Bacteria; phylum Pseudomonadota; class Alphaproteobacteria; order Rhodobacterales; family Rhodobacteraceae; genus Cereibacter; species Cereibacter changlensis. The sequence goes on along the minus strand of NZ_PZKG01000095.1, from coordinate 4,398 downwards.
GCTTCGCGGTCTTCGTCTGGGATCTGCTCAGGCCGAAGGCTCGGCAGGGCGACCCCGAGCGCAACCCTTGGCAGGCCGGCACGCTGGAATGGACGCATGACGTGCCGGGCGAGGACTGGGGCGTGCGGTCGATCCCCTATGTGAACACCCGCTACCCGCTCTGGCAGCAGGAGAAGCTGGTGGAGCGGATGGACGCCGGGCGCTTCTACCTGCCCGACGCCGCCGACGGCGAGCGCGAGACGCTGGTCACCTCGGTGATCGACGGCCGGCCGCTGCAGGTGCTGCGGGTGGCGACGACGACCTGGATCACCCTCGTCGCGGCGGCGCTGACCGGCGGAGCCTTCATCTTCCCGACCTTCCACTGGTACTGGCCCGCCGGCATCTCAGGGGCGCTGGCGGTCATCAGCATCCTGTGGTGGCTCTGGACCTCCACCGCGCTGATCCCGGCCAAGGAGACCAAGGACGTCGGGCTGGACCTGCGACTGCCGACCTATGTCTCCGGCTCGGGGGCGGTGGGCTGGTGGGCGATGTGGATCACCATGCTCGGCGATTCCACCGCCTTCGCCAGCCTCGTCTTCGGCGTGTTCTTCTACTGGACCGCCGGCGCCGACTTCCCGCCCGAGGGCGCCGACCATGCCGCCTGGCCTTGGTCGCTCATGGCGCTCGGCCTGCTCACGGCAAGCTGGGCGCTGATGCTCACGGCCCGCGGCGCCAACCGGCGGGACCGGACCGGCGCCGCCCGGCTCTGCCTCTGCCTCGCGCCGCTGCTGGCCCTCGGCGGCGGCGCCGCCATGCTGGCCGCGGTCATGCTGCCCGATATGGAGCCCACCTCGCATGTCTATCCGGCGACGATGTGGGGGCTCACGATCTGGACCCTTGCCCATGTCGGGGCAGGGGTCATCATGCAGCTCTACGCGCTGGCCGGGCTGGTCTTCGGCCGCATCACGCCGCGCTACGACGCGCCGATGTGGAACGTCACGCTGTTCTGGCACTTCCTTGCGTTGACGGTGCTGGTCACCACCGCCGTCACCGCCGGTTTCCCGAGGATGCTCTGATGCAGGACAAGCCGCACCGCAGCCAGGAACAGGAATTCTCCGAGGAGCGCTCCAGCCTCTGGCGCATCACCTTCGGCCCGCTGGTCTGGGCGGTCCACTTCGTCGCCAGCTACGCCGCCACCGCTGCCTTCTGCGCCAAATGGCCCGAGCCGGAGACCCATATCGACCTCCTGCGCCTCGGCGTCGGGCTGGCGACGCTGGTCGCCCTGGCCGCCATCGGCTGGCTCGGCTGGCTGGCCTGGCGGCAATGGGATTTCCTCGACGACCACGATTATGCCCATGCCGACGGCAACAGCGAGGACCGGCACGAATTCCTCGGCCATGCCGCCTTCCTCTTGGCGGTGGTCTCGTTCATCGGCGTGGTCTATTCCGGCCTGCCCGCCCTCTTCGCCGGGTCCTGTCGGTGAGGGCCGCGGCGCTCACCGTCGCCGTGCTGGCGCTGGCGCTCGCCTGGGTCGCGCCGCTGGAGCGCTGGCTCGGCGCCTTTCCGGCGCATATGCTGGGGCACATGACGCTGGTGGCGGTCGCCGCGCCGGCGCTGGTGCTGGCCTTTCCGCAGGGCTTCGCCCGGCTCGGCGTGCCAGTGCTGGCCGGGGCGGTGCTGGAGTTCCTGATCGTCTGGGGCTGGCACCTGCCGGCGCTGCATGGCGCGGCGCGGCTGGCGCTGCCTTGGCATCTGGCGGAGCAGGCGCTGTTCCTCGCCGGCGGGCTCGCGGTCTGGGCCGGGGCGCTGCGCGCTGCCGAGCCGCTGGCCGGCGCCGGGGCGCTGCTGCTGACCTCGATGCACATGACCCTGCTCGGCGCGCTGCTGGTGCTGGCGGGCAAGGACCTCTACGCCGAGATCTGCGGCACGCCGCCCTCGCTGCCGGGGCAACAGCTGGGCGGGCTGCTGATGCTGGGGATCGGCACGCCGATCTACCTCTTCGGCGGGCTCTGGCTGACCGCCTCGGCGCTGCGCCGACCCGACAGCGCGGAGGCCGGGGCATGAAGACGGTGCTGAAGACCACGGTCGCGCTGGCCGGCCTCGCGCTTCTCGCCGGTCTGGCGGTGGTGTTTCTCGGACTGTTCAACACCTCGGCCCGCAACGGCCACCTGCCGCTGGTCGCCCCGGTGCTGCACACCACCTTCCGCAACTCGGTCGAACTGCGCGCCCCGCCGCCCTCGGAGGTGCCGGAGCTCGACGAGGCGCGCGCGGCGCTTGGCGCGCGGCATTACGACACCGCCTGCAAGATCTGCCACGGCGCGCCGGGCCAGCCGCGCAGCGCCACCATCCGCGCGATGGTCCCCCAGCCGCCGCCGATCGCCGAGGCGGTTTCCGACTGGGCGCCGAACGAACTCGGCTGGATCGTCCGCGAGGGCGTGAAGATGAGCGGCATGCCCGGCTGGCCCTCGACCCGCGACGACGAGGTCTGGGCGCTGGTCGCCTTCCTCACCCGCGTGCCGGGGATGGCGGCGGAGGACTACGCCCGCCTGACCGCACCGCCGCCGGTCGAGGGGCCGGAGGGCGTCACCTATTGCGCCGGCTGCCACGGGGCGGAGGGTGTCTCCGGCAATCCGCACATCCCCCGGCTCGACATCCTGTCGGCCGACTACATCGCCCTGTCGCTGCGCAGCTACGCCGAAGGCGAGCGGCAGAGCGGGATCATGGCGCAGGCGGTCAGCCTCGTGCCGGAGCAGGCGCTGGCCGACTATGTCGCGCATTTCGCCGCTTCCCCGGCGGGCGAGGCGCCGGAGGCTCCCGCCGACCCCGGCGGCGGGCTGGTGGAGCGCGGCCGCGCCCTCGCGCTGGCGACCGACACCAGCCGCAAGGTGCCGGCCTGCAGCGCCTGCCACGGCCCCTCGCGCGAGGCCCGCTCCGATGCGCCGCGACTGGCGGGCCAGTATGCGCCCTATCTCGACCGGCAGCTCCGGCTCTGGCGCAACGGCCTGCGCGGCGGCGGCCCGCGGGCGAATATCATGCGCGAGGCCGCCGCCCGGCTGACCGACGAGGACATCGCGGCGCTGGCCGCCTTCTATGCCTCGTCTGGGGACCAGACGGCGCAGTGAGCCTTCCTGCCTGATGGGATCGGGCGGAGCATGCGGGCTCTCGGCTGGAAGCGGGGAGCCTGCCGCGTCCGTCGCGCATCCCCGGCCCCATGTGATCCAGTTTCCAACAGGGCGGGGCTCACCTTGACCCGCGTGGTCGTCGGCTGCGGATCGACCGACCCGCAAGGCAGCCAGAGAAAACAGAAAGGGCGGCGCAAGACCTGCGCCGCCCCTCCTTTCAGCTCTCGGCTGTTCAGCCGGAGATCTCGATCTCCCGGCTGTCCTCCAGCCGCGCGTTGTCGTCGAACTCGAAGCCGCCGGCGCTCTCGATCTCTTCCGCGGTCATGGTGCTCAGCTGCAGGTGGTCGCCGCCGAACATCACGCGCGAGATCGGGATGCCGATCTCGCGGCCGCCGAAGCCGAGGAAGCCGCCGTCGCGCAGCACCAGCATTACCTGCTCGCCCTCGCCGACGATGGCATGCGGCGTGCCGACATCCTCGCCCTCGGCGCCGACGACCCGCATGTCCATCAACTGGCCCACGGTCACGGTCTGCGGCAGACCCGCGGCCGGCTGCTGGCCCGCCTGCTGCTGCCCCGCCTGCTGTTCAGCCGCCGGCTGCCCGGCCGCCTGCTGTTGCTGCTGCTGCTCCTGCTGGCGACGCGCCTGCCGCTCTTCCTCGGTCTCGAAGGTCACCGAGGGCTCGCCCACGGTGACGAGCTCGACTGTCGGCTGGTCCGGCATGCTCACCGTCACCTGCGCCTCGGCCTGCTCGAAGCTCACCTGCGGCTCTGCCTGGGTATAGTTGTACTCGGCCTCGCCCTCCGGCTGGACCATCTCGACCTGCGCCTCGCCGGTGCCGAGCCGGACATTGCCCTCGGTCCGGGAGGTCATCCCCGCCTGGGCCTCGCCCGTAACCGCCTGATCCGTCGCGCCCTGCGCCTGGGTGGTCGCGGTCTCCGCCGCATCGGCGTCCTGATCGACGTCGAGATCGACGGTCAGCTCCGGATCGCCCTGCCGCACCGAAACCTGCGGGTCGCCCTGCACAACCTCGACCTGAGGATCGGCGTTTGATACCTGCACATCGGGCTGCGACGAGCGGATGTAGATCGTCGGCGCCGGGATCTCCACCGTCACCAGGATCTGCGGCACCTCGATCGAGATGCGCGGCTGTTCCTGCCGGACCTGGATGTCGGTCGGCTGCTCGCTGATCTGCACCTGCGGCTGCGCCTTGCGCACCGTCACCTGCGGCGGCGGCACCTGCACATCGACCTGCGGATCCGGCACGCGGACCTGCGCCTGCCCCTCGATCACCGCCTG
>NZ_PZKG01000094.1 GCF_003034985.1 Cereibacter changlensis JA139 | reverse complement strand
CGAAGCTCTGCCAGTCGTTCCGCCAGTTCTCGCTGGCGATCTGCGGCGTGTGGTGCAGCAGGTGATAGGAGAACTCGCGCCAGACCACTTCCTTGAGGAATTTCTCCGCCCCCGGCACGCCCTCGTGCAGCGCCCGCATCCCGGCGTGCCAAATCGCCCGCGGCGTGATCTCGCCATAGGTCAGATGCTCGGACAGGCGCGAGGTCGCCTCGACCCCGGGCAGATCGCGGGCCTCGGCATAGCGCTCCAGCCGCGCGTCGAGAAAGCCCCGCAGACGCGCCTGCGCCGCCGCCTCGCCGACGCTGGCATAGCGCGCGACCACGGCTGCGCCGCGTTGCATCGATGCGCCCATCCGCCAGTCTTCCAGCCGATCGCTTTCCGGCCATTGGGCAGGCGCGGGCAGCCGCTTCGCCGCGGGCAGCGCATCGGCCACCGGGCGCTGTCGCACCGCGTTCCAGTAGGGCGTGTAGACCTTGTAGAACCCGCCCTGCCCGGTCTGCACCTCCCAGGGCTCGTGCAGCAGATGCCCGGCGTGGCTCTCCGCCGAGAGCCCCCCGGCCCGCAGCGCGGCCTTCACCTGCCGGTCGCGCGCCACCGAGGCCGGATCGTAGAGCCGCGACCAGCGCACGCCCTCGGCCCCGGTCTCGCGCGCCAATGCCTGCAGGACCTCCAGCGCCGGACCGCGCCGCAGCACCAGCCGGCTGCCCAGCGCCTCCAGCGCGCGGGCGAAGGTGGCAATCCCCTCGCCCAGCCGCCATTTCGCCGCCGCCCCGATCGCCTCGGTCTCGGGGTCGAGGATGAAGACCGGCAGCAGCGGCCTGCCGCTGTCGAGAGCGGCAGCGAGCATCGGATGGTCGGCCAGCCGCAGATCGCGTCGGAACCAGAGAAGCAGCGGTTGGTCGGGCATGGATCGGGGAACTCTCGAAATTTCACAAGACTTACGCAGCATTGCCCGTCGCGGATCACTCGGCCGTCTTCTTGGCGGAAATACTCGCAGGGGAGCCGTATCACGGCGAGGGGGGTGGCAGGCCCCCTGCCCGGCTCAGGCCGACAGCACCTCGTCCAGAGCCAGCATCAGCTTGGCCACCTCGGCCTGCGAGGTGTAATGCACGAAGCTCAGACGCAACACCCCCCGGCCCAGATCGACCCCCATCGCCTCGAGCGGACGCCCGGCATAGAAATCGCCGCCTCCCGCCATGATGCCCTTGGCTGCCAGCGCCGCCGCCACCCGCTCCGCCGGGCCATCGAGCGCCACGGCCACCGTCGGCGCGCGGCTCTCGGCCTGCCGCGGGCCGATCAGCCGCAGGTCGTTGCGCGCGGCGAGCTGGTCGAGCAGCGGCTGCAACAGCCGCACCTCCTGCGCCCGCATCAGCCCGTGCACCGCGCGGTTGCGCGCCGTCGCATCCGGCTCGGGCGCGAAGTGATGCGCGTGGAGGTCATCGATGTAATCGGCCATCCCGGCGCAGGCCGCGATCTGCGCATGGTCCGGCCCGGCGGGGGTGAAACGCTTGGAGAGCGTGCCCGCGTTGAACCAGTGACCCTGCGCGGGCAGGAGCTCGCCGAAGGCGCGGCGGATCACCATGATCCCCTGATGCGGCCCGTAGGTCTTGTAGGCCGAGAAAAGATAGACATCAGCCCCGAGCGCCGCCATGTCGGGGAAACCATGCGGCGCATAGCTCACCCCGTCGACGCAGGTAAAGGCGCCCGCCGCCCGCGCCATGCCGCAGATCTGGGTCACCGGGTTGATCTCGCCCACCACGTTCGAGCAATGCGGGAAGCAGACCAGCTTCACCCGCCCGTCCTCCAGCAGTCGGCCCAGCGCCGCGGGGTCGAGATGCCCCGTCTCGGGGTCGATGCGCCATTCGCGCACCTCGATCCCCTCCTCCGCCAGCCGCCGCCAGACGCCGGAATTCGCCTCGTGATCCTGATTGGTCACCACCACCGCACCGCCGGTCCCGGCCAGCCACTTGCGCACCGCCTGCGCCAGCACGAAGGTATTGGCGCTGGTCGAGGGCCCGAAAGAGACCTCTTCCGCCTCCACCCCCATCAGCGCCGCCAGCCGCGCCCGCGCCTGATCCATCTCCTCGCCGCCGAGCCGCGAGGCCTCGTAGGGCGCATAGGGCTGCACCTTGCGCTGGCGGTAGAAGCGGAACAGCCGGTCGATCACCGGGCGGCAGGTGTAGGACCCCCCGGCATTCTCGAAGAAGGCCTGCCCGTCGAGGGCGGCCTCCTGGAAGGCGGGGAACTGGGCGCGGACGAAATCGGTGTCGAGGACGGTCATGGACTCTCCGGGAAGGGGCCGCGCGGGGGCAGGCTGCGGCGGCAGGCGTCGCGGGGGCGACCGGCAAACGCTAGCCAGCCGCCCGGAGGATGACAAGCGCCGCGCTCAGGGGCGGGTGTCTTAGGCCCTGACGTCCACGACGACGCGGCCCTGCACCTCGCCCTTCAGGATCGCGGCGCCGAGTGCCGGCAGTTCGGCCAGCGTGGCGGGCCGGATCATCGTCTCCAGCCGGTCGAGCGGCAGGTCGCGGGCGATCCGCTCCCAGGCGCGGACCCGGCCCGGCATCGGCTTCATCACCGAGTCGATGCCGAGAAGGTTCACCCCGCGCAGGATGAAGGGCACCACCGAGGCCGGCAGCGCCGTGCCGCCCGCGAGCCCGACGGCGGCGACCGAGGCGCCGTATTTCATCTGCCCCAAGACCCGCGCCAGCATCGCCCCGCCCACCGCGTCGACGCAGCCCGCCCAGGTCTCGCTTTCCAGCGGCCGCTTCACCGTCTCGGCCAGATCGGCGCGCGGCACGATCCGCGCGGCGCCGAGATCGCGCAGATAGGCCTCCGTCTCGGGCCGCCCGGTGACCGCCGCCACCTCGTAGCCGCGCGAGGCCAGCAGCGCCGTCGCGACCGAGCCGACACCGCCCGCAGCCCCCGTCACCAGCACCTCGCCCTGATCCGGGGCAAGCCCGTGATCCTCCAGCGCCAGCACTGCCAGCATCGCGGTGAAGCCCGCCGTGCCCACCGCCATCGCGGCGCGGGTGCTCAGCGCCTCGGGCAGCTTCACCAGCCAGTCGGCCTTCACCCGCGCCTTGGTGGCATAGCCGCCCCAGCGCGTCTCGCCCACCCGCCAGCAGGTCAGCACCACCCGGTCGCCCGGCGCGAAACGGGCGTCGTCCGAGCTTTCCACCACGCCGGCGAAATCGATGCCCGGTACATGCGGCCAGCTCTTCACCAGCCCGCCGCCCGCGCCGAGGCAGAGCCCGTCCTTGTAGTTCAGCGTCGAATACTCGACCGCCACCGTCACCCCGCCCTCGGGCAGCCGGTCGTCCGGCAGATCCTGCAGGCTGGCATGGGCCACACCCTCCGCATCCTTCTCGACCAGCAGCGCCCTGAACATCGCATCCCCCTTCGTCTTCCGCCCAAAGTTTGGGCATAACCTCCGCCCGGCCTTCAAGCCGTCGTGATCCCGTCGCCTGCACAGGACAGGACCATGGCGCGGGGCCGACTCTGCAATAAGTGCTTGAGACAGCACCAGTGCTATTCTAGCGTCCTCCTACCCCCCGGCCAGCGCGGCGAGATGCGAGGCCGGTGTCCGCAATCATACGAGGAGCCCCAATGATCCGCCGCACGTCCCTTCTGGCCAGCGCCGCCCTTGCCTTCGCCCTGCCCGCCTTCGCCGCCGACAGCGACCTGATCGTGTTCGACTGGGCCGGGTTCGAGGATGACAACCTGCTCGCAGACTACATCGCGAAGCATGGCGACAAGCCGACCTATGCCTTCTACGGCGACGATGACGAGGCCTTCCAGAAGGTCTCCTCAGGCTTCAAGGCCGATGTGGCGCATCCCTGCTCGCAGATGGTGTCGAAATACCGCGATGCTGGGCTGATCGAGCCCTGGGACGTGAGCAGGATCCCGGAATACGCCAATATCGCGCCGCGCTTCACCAATTCCGAGATCTTCAAGGACGATACCGGCGTCTGGTACATCCCGACCGATTACGCCTACACCGCCATCGCCTACAACACCGAGGCCGTCCCGGCCGAGGAGGTCTCCACCCTGCAGGTCTTCCTCGACCCGAAATACCAGGGCCGGATCTCGCTGCCCGACAACACCGATGACATCTGGTCGCTGGCCCTGCTGGCCACCGGCGTCACCGACTGGACCAACGTGACGGACGAGCAGTTCACCGCCGCCGCCGACTGGCTGCGTCAGGCGCATGCCAATGTCCGCGCCTATTGGGCCGACCCGTCGGAACTGGCGCAGCTGATGGCCACGGGCGAGGTGCAGGTGGCATGGTCCTGGAACGACTCGATCGCGCTGATGCGCGGCGAGGGCTTCCCGGTCGGCTTCGAGCGTCAGGCCAAGGAAGGCGCGGCGACCTGGTTCTGCGGCTACGTCAACTTCAAGGACGCACCCGGCAGCGAGGACAAGGCCTACGACTTCATCAACTCCTGGCTGGCGCATCCCTCGGCCAAGGGCCTGCTCGAGGGCTTCGGCTATGCCCATACCAATGACGCCGCCATGGCCGAGATCTCCGAAGAGGAACTGGTCGCGGCCGACGTAAACCCGATCGACACCACCCTGCTGGCTCAGACCCCGATCGCGCCGGAAATGCGCGACCGGATGCTGCAGGAATTCGAGATGATCAAGTCGGGCTTCTGATCGACGCGACCCACCGATGCGCCGCCCCCTCACCGGGGCGGCGTTTCCCATCGCGCCCTTGCCACCCTCCCCCGGACACCCATATCTGGGGCGGAGAGGACGACCTCCCCCCGCAACGGGGCACCGCTCGGGACGGCCCGGACCTGCAAAGGAAGGGCCATTCCATGCGCACCACCCTCGACCGCATCCGCCACGCCACCGGCTTCGAGCTGATCGGCCTCGTCCTCGTCACTCCCTTGGGCATGATCGCCTTCGGCAAGCCGCTGCACGAGATCGGCGCCATCGCCGTGATCGGCGCGACGCTGGCGATGCTCTGGACCTACATCTACAACATCGGCTTCGACCACCTGATGCAGCGCCTCACGGGCGGCACGCAGAAGACGCTGCCGCAGCGCATCGCCCATGCGGTCCTGTTCGAGCTGGGGCTTCTGCTGGTGCTGCTGCCGGTAATCGCCTGGTGGCTCGGCATCACGTTCTGGGAGGCGCTGGTGATGGATGCGGCCTTCGCCTTGTTCTACATGGTCTATGCGCTGGTCTACAACTGGGCCTACGACCGGCTGTTCCCGCTGCCCGAATGGCAGAACGCCCAAGGCTGAGGCCAGACGGTCTCCCCTTGCGCCCGCCCCGCCCCCGACCTACATTCAGCCTGTCACGGGCAACCGTGACTATGGCGATAAACGCACCCGTAATAAACGGATCGGACCCGGGGGCGGTACCCGGCGGCTCCACCAGACTTTCCCCGCGTTGGGGGCGGAGGGGGCCGAAACAGGATCGACGAACGTCTAAAGGGGCCAGCTTTTGCTCGGTGAGGTACCACCGTTATCGGTCCGCAAGTGCAGTTGCCAACGACAACCGTGCTCCGATGGCTCTGGCTGCGTAAGCAGTTCGAGTTATCGAAACTTAAGCCCTTGCGCTTAGCCGCGTAAGGCGGGGTTCGCAGGTACCTGGCAACAGAAACCTGCACTAAATCCCCTATTCCAGATGGTCAGCGCCGCCCGCATTGGGTAGCACTTGCGCATGACCGCCGCGCGCCCCTCCCTCGCCGTCCTCGCCGTCGTGCTGCACGAGGGCAATGTCCTCTTGGTGCGCCGCCTGAACGAGCCCGACGCCGGGCTCTGGGGCTTTCCCGGCGGCCATGTCGAGCGCGGCGAGACCGGCCTCGCCGCCGCCTCACGCGAGTTGGTGGAGGAGACCGGCGTCATCGCCACCCCCGTCGACTACCTGATGAACCTCGACATCCTGCTGCCCGACGCCTCGGGCGGCGTGGCGCATCACTTCTTCCTCGCCGCCGTGCTCTGCGCCTATGTCGGCGGCGCCCCGCAGCCGCAGGACGATGTCTCAGAAGTCGGCTGGTTCCCCACCGCCCAGATCCTCGCCCGGGCCCTGCCGATGAGCGCCGACGTCGACACCGTGCTCGCCGCCGCCCTCGCCCGCGGCTGACCACGCTTGCCTTGCGCAGGCTTCGGCCGCAGGCTGCCGGGATGCTGCGCTGTCTCGCCCTCGCCCTCTGTCTGGCCCACCCCGCCCGCGCCTGCGAGACGGCGCTGCTTCTGGCCATCGACATCTCCGGCTCGATCGACGCCGGGGAATATGCACTGCAGGTCGAGGGCCTTGCCGATGCGCTGGACGACCCCGAGGTGGCGGAGGTGCTGCAGCGGGGTCAGGTGGCGCTGGCCGCTGTGCAATGGTCCGGCGTCGGGCGGCAGGCGCTGGTGCTGCCCTGGCGGCGGATGCTGTCGGGCGCCGAGATTTCCCGTTTTGCCCAAGCCGCCCGCAGCCTGCCCCGCGCCTTCACCGCCTCCGACACGGCGGTGGGCGAGGCGATCGGCTTCTCCCTCGCCCAGTTCGAGGCCGTCGCGGATTGCAAGCGCCGCGTCATCGACATCTCTGGCGACGGGCCCGAGAATGCGGGCTACACCGTCGGCCGCGCCCGCAGCGCCGCGCAGGCCGCCGGGGTCGAGATCAACGCCATCGCCATCGAGGACATGGGGCCCTCCGCCCCGATCACCGCCTTCTACAGCCGCCTCGTCGTCACGCGCGGCGGTTTCGTGATGACCGCCCGTGGCCTGCAGGACTATCCGCAGGCCATCCGCGCCAAGATCCTGCGCGAGTTGGAAAAGCCGGCAAGCTGAGGTTGCGCTGTCACAATCCGCCGCTAGTCTCCGCCCCCAGCCAGCCGGAGCCCCCATGCAAGCCAGCCTCACCGACCTGACCCGCGTCTTCGCCCGGATCGGCATCCTCTCCTTCGGCGGCCCCGCCGCGCAGATCGCGCTGATGCACCGCGAGCTGGTCGACGAACGCAAGTGGCTGACCGAGGAAGAATTCCTGCGCGGGCTCTCCTTCTGCATGATGCTGCCCGGCCCCGAGGCGATGCAGCTTGCCACCTGGGCCGGCTGGAAGCAGCGCGGCACGGCGGGCGGGCTGATCGCGGGGCTCCTCTTCGTGCTGCCGGGGGCTGCCGTGGTGCTGGCGCTGGCGATGATCTACGCCAGCTTCGGCAGCGTGCCCTTGGTGCGGGCGCTGTTCGAAGGCGTGCAGGCGGCGGTGATCGTCATCGTCTTCGAGGCGTTGCTGCGCGTCGCCCGCCGCGCCCTGACCCGCCGCAGCCATGCGCTGATCGCCTTCGCGGCCTTCCTCGGCCTCTTCGCCCTCAACCTGCCCTTCCCGGTCATCATCCTCGCCGCCGGGCTCTGGGGCGCGCTGACCGCAACCGGCGCCACGACCGAGGCCAGCCCCCCGCCGCCCAACATGATCCGCACCACCCTGCGCAGCGCGGCGCTCTGGGGGGCGATCTGGCTCGCCCCCCTCGCCCTCTTGGCGCTGCTGGAGGGCGGGCTCTTCACGCAGATCGGCGTCTTCTTCTCGCAGCTCGCCGTCGTCACCTTCGGCGGCGCCTATGCCGTGCTGGCCTGGATGACGCAGGCCGTGGTGCAGGAGAAGGGCTGGCTCAGCCTGCCGCAGATGATCGACGGGCTGGGGCTGGCCGAAACCACGCCGGGACCGTTGATCCTCGTCACTGAATTCGTCGGCTACCTCGCCGCCCATCGCGATGGCGGGCTCCTCTGGGGCGTCGCCGGCGCGCTCGTCGCGCTCTGGGCCACCTTCGCCCCCTGCTTCCTCTGGATCTTCGCCGGTGCGCCCTGGATCGACCGGCTCGCCCATGCCCCGCGGCTCTCGGCGGCGCTCTCGGGCATCACCGCCGCGGTGGTCGGCGTCATCGCCAACCTCGGCCTCTGGTTCGCCGCCCATGTGCTCTTCGACCGCGTCGGGCTGTGGGAGGCCGGGCCGCTGCGCCTGCTGCATCCCGACTGGGCCAGCCTCGACCCCGTGGCGCTGCTCCTCGCGCTCGCCGCGGCGCTTTTCCTGCTGCGGTTGCGCCTGCCCTTGCCGCTGGTGCTCGCCCTTTGCGCAGGCGCTTCGGCGGCTGTCGCATGGCTCTGACCGGGAACGCCCGTCATGGCTGAAAATCCCAAGGGTCGCCCCCTTCCCTTCGGAGGCGAATCCCCTATGCTGGCCGGAAATTGGAAAGGATTGGGCATGGCGCGTTCCATCGACTACGGCAACCTCATGCATCGCGCGATGCGCGGGCTGATCCAGTCCGTGCTGACGGATGTCTCGGAACACGGGCTTCCGGGGGCGCATCATTTCTTCATCACCTTCGACACCAACCATCCTGATGTCGCCATCGCCGACTGGCTGCGCCAGCGCTACCCGACCGAGATGACCGTGGTGATCCAGCACTGGTTCGAGAACCTCGTCGTCACCGACGAGGGTTTCACCGTCACGCTGAACTTCGGCAACCAGCCTGAGCCGCTGGTGATCCCCTTCGACTCGGTGCGCACCTTCGTCGATCCGTCGGTCGAGTTCGGCCTGCGCTTCGAGACGCATGAGGATGACGAGGAAGCCGAGGATGACGAGGGCGATCTCGAGGAGGACGACGGCGACGACGAGCCGCCGCGCCACGACGCCCAGGTGGTCAGCCTGGACAAGTTCCGCAAATAGGCCAAGCCGGTATGCGACGGTATGCCGATTGATTTTCCCCGCCGTCCCCCCTAAGACGGCGGCGAGACATCAAGGAGCTTGCCGATGACCGCAACCCGCACCGAGACCGACAGCTTTGGCCCGCTGGAGGTTCCCGCCGACAAGTATTGGGGCGCGCAAACCCAGCGCTCGATCCAGAACTTCCCGATCGGCTGGGAAAAGCAGCCCGTGGCCATCGTCCGGGCGCTCGGCGTCATCAAGAAGGCCTGCGCGCTGGTGAACATCGACCAGGGCGACATCTCGGCGGAGCTAGGCGAAGCCATCGCCAGGGCCGCCACCGAGGTCATCGACGGCCGCTTCGACGACAACTTCCCGCTGGTCGTCTGGCAGACGGGGTCCGGCACGCAGTCGAACATGAACGCCAACGAGGTGATCTCGAACCGTGCGATCGAGATGCTGGGCGGCACCATGGGCTCGAAAACGCCGGTGCATCCGAACGACCATGTGAACATGGGCCAAAGCTCTAACGACACCTTCCCCACCGCGATGCATGTTGCCATCGGCATGATGGCCCGCGACGTGCTGCTGCCGGGGCTGGAAAAGCTGCATGCGGCGCTGCTGGCGAAGTCGGAAGAGTTCAAGGACATCATCAAGATCGGCCGCACCCACACGCAGGATGCGACGCCGCTGACCCTGGGCCAGGAATTCTCCGGCTATGCCAAGCAGGTCGAGAAGGGCATCGCCAGGGTGAAGATGTGCCTGCCCGACATCTACGAACTGGCGCAGGGCGGCACCGCCGTCGGCACCGGGCTCAACACCCGCGTCGGCTGGGACAGACGCGTTGCCGCCAGGATCGCCGAGATCACCGACCTGCCCTTCGTCACCGCCCCGAACAAGTTCGAGGCGCTGGCCGCGCATGACGCCATGGTGATGTTCTCGGGCGCCCTGAAGACCGTCGCGGCCTCGCTCTTCAAGATCGCCAACGACCTGCGCCTCCTCGGCTCCGGCCCGCGCTCCGGTCTGGGCGAGCTGATCCTGCCCGAGAACGAGCCGGGCTCGTCGATCATGCCGGGCAAGGTGAACCCGACCCAGGCCGAGGCGCTGACCATGGTCTGCGCACAGGTCATGGGCAACGATGCCGCCGTGGGCTTCGCCGGCTCGCAGGGCCATTTCGAGCTGAACGTCTACAACCCGATGATGTCCTACAACGTGCTGCAGTCGATGCAGCTTCTGGGCGATGCCGCGGGCAGCTTCACCGACAACATGGTGGTCGGCACCCAGGCCAATACCGCGCGGATCGACAAGCTGATGAAGGAATCGCTGATGCTGGTGACGGCGCTGGCGCCGACCATCGGATATGACGCGGCGACCAAGGTGGCCAAGACCGCGCACAAGAACGGCACGACGCTGCGCGAAGAGGCCATCGCGCTCGGCTATGTCGATGCCGAGACCTTCGACCGCGTGGTGCGGCCCGAAGACATGATCGGCCCGAAGGGCTGATGGCCAAGGTCGTCAACCTCACCCAGGCCCGCAAGGCGCGCGACCGCGCAGCGAAGCGGGCCGAGGCTGACGCCAATGCCGCGAAGTTCGGCCGGACCAAGGCCGAGCGCGATCTGGAGCAGGCGCAGGCCGACAAGGCCCGCGCCGCGCTCGACGCCCACAAGCGCGACCAGGCCGATAAGCGCGATCCGGAATGAGCGGGCGCCCGGAAAAACGCTCGCTCACCCTGCGTGGCCACCGCACCAGCGTCTCGCTGGAGGAGGAGTTCTGGCGCGCCTTCCGCGAGATCGCCAGCGCCCGCGGTCTGGCGGTGAACGCGCTCGCCGTCGAGATCGACGAGACGCGCGAGGCCGATGTCGGCCTCGCCTCGGCCATCCGGGTCTTCGTGCTGCGCCACTACCGGGGCTGACGGCCCCTGCCCCGGCAGGCGGCGCATTTCCGGCGGCCCGCGTTGCATGCCTCGCGGCAACGCGCTAACAGACCCACGCACCCACACCCGGAGCAACGCCGGGTCTTGCTTTCGGAGGTTTCATGGCTGCGCCCCTGCGTCTTGGTCTTGCCGGTCTCGGCACCGTCGGCATCGGCGTCGTCAGGATCGTGCAGCGCCATGCCGCGCTGATCGAGGCGCGCTGCGACCGCCCGGTGGTGATCACCGCCGTCTCGGCGCGCGACCGCACGAAGAACCGCGACGCCGACCTTTCCGCCTATGCCTGGGAGACCGATCCTGTGGCGCTGGCACGGCGCGACGACATCGATGTCTTCGTCGAGGTGATGGGCGGCTCCGAAGGTCCGGCGAAGCTCGCCACCGAGGCGGCCCTGGCGGCCGGCAAGGATGTGGTGACGGCCAACAAGGCGCTGCTCGCGCATCACGGACAGGCGCTGGCCGAGGCCGCCGAGGCCAAGGGGCTGGCGATCCGCTTCGAGGCGGCGGTGGCCGGCGGCATCCCGGTGATCAAGGCGCTGACCGAAGGGCTGGCGGGCAACGGCATGCGCCGGGTGATGGGTGTGATGAACGGCACCTGCAACTACATCCTCACCCGGATGGAGAGCGCGGGCCTGCCCTATGACACGGTGTTCGAGGAGGCGCGGCAGCTCGGCTATCTGGAGGCCGACCCGAACCTCGACGTCGGCGGCATCGATGCGGGCCACAAGCTGAGCCTGCTCGCCGCCATCGCCTTCGGCACGCGGGTGAGCTTCGACGCAGTGGAGCTGGAGGGGATCGGCGCGATCTCGATCGACGATATCCGCCACGCCGCCGATCTGGGCTTCCGCATCAAGCTTCTGGGCGTGGCGCAGATGTCGGGCCGCGGGCTCGAGCAGCGGATGACGCCCTGCCTCGTGCCGATGGACAGCCCGCTGGGCCAGCTGCAGGGCGGCACCAACATGGTGGTGCTGGAGGGCGACGCGGTCGGCCAGATCGTGCTGCGCGGTCCCGGCGCCGGCGAGGGCCCGACGGCCAGCGCGGTGATGGCCGATGTGATCGACCTCGCGCGCGGGCTCAGGCTGCCCACCTTCGGCCAGCGCGCGAGCCGTCTTGCCGTGCCGGTGGCCGCCAAGGTGGCGACGCCCGCACCCTATTACCTGCGCATGACGCTCTTGGACAAGCCGGGAGCGCTTGCCAAGATCGCCACGACGCTGGGCGACGCCGGGATCTCGATCGACCGGATGCGGCAATATGGCCATGCGGGCGGCAACGCGCCGGTGCTGATCGTCACCCACAAGGCGACGGGCGCCGATATCGCCCATGCCATCGGCCGTTTCGCGGCGACCGGAGTGCTTGTCGGCGATCCGGTGGCGATCCGCATCGAAGAGGTTTGATCCCCGGGCCGGCCTTCACTAGAGAGGGGGGCGGAGACTTGCACCCTAAGGATAGTAAAATGGCTGACGCCCAAGAATTTCATGACCGCATGCTTTCACTCGGCCTTGCCCGCGTGTCCGAGGCCGCAGCGCTGGCCTCGGCCCGGCTGGTCGGGCGCGGCGACGAGAAGGCCGCTGATCAGGCCGCCGTCAACGCGATGCGCGAACAGTTGAACCTGCTCGACATCGCCGGGGTGGTGGTGATCGGCGAAGGCGAGCGTGACGAGGCGCCGATGCTGTTCATCGGGGAAGAGGTCGGAACCGGCAATGGCCCTGCCGTGGATATCGCCCTCGACCCGCTGGAAGGCACGACGCTGACGGCCAAGGACATGCCCAACGCGCTGACCGTGATCGCCATGGCGCCGCGCGGTTCGCTGCTGCATGCGCCCGACGTCTACATGGAAAAGCTGGCCATCGGCCCGGGCTATGCGGTCGATACCGTGACCCTGTCGATGTCGCCCGCCGAGCGGGTCCACGCGCTGGCCAAGGCCAAGGGCGGCGAGGCCGCCGACATCACCGTCTGCATCCTCGAGCGTCCGCGCCACGAGGCGCTGATCGAAGAGGTCCGCTCCACCGGCGCGGCGATCCGGCTGATCACCGATGGCGACGTGGCCGGCGTGATCCACTGCGCCGAGGCGCATCTGACCGGCATCGACATGTACATGGGCTCGGGCGGCGCGCCCGAGGGTGTGCTGGCGGCGGCGGCGCTGAAATGCATGGGCGGGCAGATGTATGGCCAGCTCCTGTTCCGCAACGATGACGAGCGGATGCGCGCTAAGCGCGCCGGGATCACCGATCTCGACCGGATCTACACCCGCGACGAGCTGGTGACCGCCGACGTGATCTTCGCCGCGACCGGCGTCACCTCCGGCTCGATCCTTGCGGGCATCCAGCGCGAACCCGGCTGGGTCACCACCGAAACCATCCTGATGCGGTCCAAGACCGGCTCCGTGCGTCGCATGAGCTACCGCAGCCCGGTGAAATGACGGCTCCGGCGGCGCGCGCGTTCCTTGGCGTCGAGGCGTCAGCGACCGGCCGCCGCTGGGTCGGCCCCACGGGCGAGGAGGATCGTCTGGCCGAAGCCATGGCCCAGACGACCCGGCTGCCCCTGCCGCTGTGCCGCACGCTCGTGCGGCGCGGCGTGGCGGCCACGGATGCCGAGCTCTTCCTCGCCCCCGCCCTGCGCGACCTGCTGCCCGACCCGCTGAGCCTGCGCGACATGGGGCCCGCCGCCGACCGGCTGCTGGCGGCGCTGCGCCGCCGCGAGCGGATCGCGATCTTTGCGGATTACGACGTCGATGGCGGCACCTCGGCGGCGCTGCTCATCACATGGCTCAGGGCGCTGGGGCTGGCCTCGACGCTCTACATCCCCGACCGGATCGACGAGGGCTATGGCCCGAACGTGCCCGCCATGCAGCAACTGGCGGCGGCGCATGACCTGATCATCTGCGTCGATTGCGGAACCCTGTCTCACGAGCCCATCGCCGCCGCAGCGGGCACCGATGTAGTGGTGCTCGACCATCACCTCGGCGCCGAGACGCTGCCCCCCGCGCTCGCCGTGGTGAACCCCAACCGGCAGGACGAGGACGGCTCGCTCGGGCACCTCTGCGCGGCTTCGGTGGTCTTCCTCCTGCTGGTGGAGGCGAACCGGCGGCTGAGGCTGGAGGGCCGGCAGGGGCCGGACCTGATGGCGATGCTCGATCTGGTGGCGCTGGCCACGGTGGCCGATGTCGCCCCGCTGATCGGGGTGAACCGGGCGCTGGTGCGGCAGGGGCTGAAGGTCATGGCGCGGCGCGAGCGGCCGGGGCTGGTGGCCCTAGCCGAGGTGGCGCGGATGGATGCGGCGCCGAACAGCTATGCCCTGGGCTTCCTGCTCGGGCCGCGGGTCAATGCCGGCGGGCGGATCGGGCAGGCCGATCTCGGCGCGCGGCTCCTGGCGACCGACAACCCGATCGAGGCCAAGGCGCTGGCCGAGCGGCTCGACCAGCTGAACACCGAGCGGCGCGACATCGAGGCGCGGGTCCGCGCCGAGGCGCTGGCGCAGGCCGAGGCGCGCGGGCTCGACGGGCCGCTGGTCTGGGCGGCGGGGGAAGGCTGGCATCCGGGGGTCGTCGGCATCGTCGCCGCCCGGCTGAAGGAGGCGACCAACCGACCCGCCGTGGTGATCGGGCTGGAGGGCGGCATCGGCAAGGGGTCGGGCCGCTCGGTCGCGGGCGTCGATCTCGGCGCGGCGGTGCAGCGGCTGGCGGCCGAGGGGCTGCTGCTGAAGGGCGGCGGACACCGGATGGCGGCGGGGCTGACCGTGGCCGAGGACCGCATGGCGGAGGCGATGGAGCGGCTGGGCGAGCTGCTGGCGCGGCAGGGGGCGGGGCTCGGCGGGCCGGCCGACCTCCGGCTCGACAGCCTGCTGATGCCCTCGGCGGCGAGCATGGCCTTCTGCGAGCAGATCGACAGCGCCGGCCCCTACGGAGCCTCCGCCTCGGCCCCGCGCTTCGCCTTCGCCGACCAGCGCGTCACCACCCGGCGGATGGGCGAGAACCACCTGCGGCTGAGCTTCGGCGACGGCGAGGGGGCGCGGGTGGATGGCGTGGCCTTCGGCGCCTTCGACGGCCCGCTGGGGCCGCTGCTGGAAAATCCGGGCGCAAACCGCTTCCATCTGGCGGGCCGGCTGGAGGTCAACACCTGGGGCGGGCGCAGCAAGGTGCAGTTCCGGCTCGAGGATGCGGTGCGTCTGTGACAGTTTTGCGCGGGGGAGTGAATTTCCCCCTTGCGCTGTCCGCCGCGGCGTTTTAACACCGCGCCACTGCCAGCGTGGCCCGTTCGTCTATCGGTTAGGACACCAGGTTTTCAACCTGGTAAGAGGGGTTCGACTCCCCTACGGGCTGCCACTTTCTCCTGCCTCTTCCGCCTTCTGCGCCGGCCGTCCTTGCGGCCCGACGGCCTTTGGGCCAGTCTCGCCGCGTCGCAGGACAGGGGCCGCATGACCAGTCTTCTCCTCTACGCCGCCGCCGCAATCGCCGAGATCGGCGGTTGTTTCGCCGTCTGGGCCGTGCTGCGGCTGGGGCGCTCGCCGCTCTGGCTGGCGCCGGGGATGCTGTCGCTCGCGCTCTTCGCGACGCTGCTGGCGCTGAGCCCAGCCGAACAGGCCGGACGGGCCTTCGCGGTCTATGGCGGGGTCTATATCGCCGCCTCGCTCTTCTGGCTCTGGGCGGTGGAGGGCATGCGGCCGGACCGCTTCGACCTGATCGGCGCGGCGGTCTGCCTTGCCGGCGCGGCGATCATCCTCTGGGCGCCCAGAGGATGATCAGGGCGCGAGGAACAGCATCTCGCCGCCGAGCCGCAGCCCGTTCAGCGGCACCGGCGCTGGCGCCGGCGCGGCGTCGAGCAGATCGGCGATCACCGTCCCGGACAGCTGCGGATAGAGGCCTGTCAGCGTGCTAACCGCCCGGCGCTGCAGCAGGCCGTCCACCATCGCCAGCCCCTCGGTGCTGATGTGTTCCGCCCCGTCGCGCAGCAGGACGATGGCCTCGGCGCCCGCCGTCTCCGGCCAGAAGTCGCCGGTCAGCATGACGCAGCCCGGTCGGCCATCGGCCAGCCGGTTGCGGCAACGCTCCAGCCAATAGCCGCGCTCGTCGTCGCTGAGCCCGGCAAGCAGGC
>NZ_PZKG01000093.1 GCF_003034985.1 Cereibacter changlensis JA139 | reverse complement strand
TGGCCGCGCTGGATCATCAGGGCCTCACCTATGGCACGCTGGTGCGCGAGCTGAAGATCGAGCGGACGCTGAACCGGCTGCCGCTGACCGAGGTGCAGTTCAACCTCGAACGGGTTGCCGACGGGCTGGCCATTCCGGGGCTGCAGATCCGGACGCATCCGAACCCGAAGGCGGCGGTGAACTTCGATCTGTTCTTCAACATGATCGAGGGGCCGGACGGGCTGCGGCTGGACGTGGATTACAACGCCGATGTCTATGACCCGGCGACGGTGCGGCGCTGGGTCGACCACCTCTCGACCGTGCTGCGGGCGATCGGCGCCGACAGCGCCCAGCCGCTGCGGCAGCTGCCGCTGGTGACCTTGGCCGACCTGCCCTGCCCGTCCGCCACCGCGATCACGCCACCCGAGACGCAGGTGCTGCACGATCTCGTCACGGCGCAGGCGGCCCGTACGCCCGACGCGCCGGCGGTGGCCTTCGGCGCCACCAGCCTGAGCCATGCCGAGCTGGCGCTGCGCAGCGATGCGCTGGCCGCCCGGCTGCTGGCCGCCCTGCCCCCGGGACGTGGCCGGGTGGCGGTGGCGCTCGACCGGTCGGAAGCCCTGCCGGTGGCGCTGCTGGCGGTGCTGAAGGCGGGTCACGCCTTCGTGCCGCTCGACCCGCGTCACCCGGCGCCGCGGCTGCGGCAGGTGCTGGAGACGGCGCAGGTCAAGGCGCTGATCCTGCCCGACGCGCAATTGCCGGCCTATGCAGAGGGTCTCGGCGTGCTGCCCGTCGCCATCGACGGCCCCGCCGCCCCGCCGGCGGAGCTGCCCGAGGTGGCGCCGGAAGGCCCGGCCTATGTCATCTTCACCTCCGGCTCGACCGGCGCGCCGAAGGGCGTGGAGGTGCCGCACAGGGCGGTGGTGAACTGCCTCGCCTCGATGGCGGCGGAGCCCGGCTTCGGTGCGTCGGACCGGCTGCTGGCGGTCACCACCGTCTCCTTCGACATCGCCATCCTCGAGCTGTTCCTGCCGCTGATCACCGGCGGCACGGTGGAGATCGCCGCGACGGAGGAGGTGCTGGACGGCTTCGCACTGGTCCGGCGGCTGCAGCGGGGCGACATCACGGTGATGCAGGCGACTCCGACGCTCTGGGGCATGCTGCTGGAGGCCGGGCTGCAACCGGTGGCCGGGCTGCGCATCCTCGCCGGGGGCGAGCCGCTGCCCCTGGATCTGGCGCGGCGGCTCATGGCGGGCGGGGCCGAGCTCTGGAACCTCTACGGCCCGACCGAGACGACGATCTGGTCGGCGGTGAACCGCATCCGCCCCGGGGACGCGGTGATCAGCATCGGCCATCCTATCGCCAACACCGAGCTGCAGGTGCTGTCGCCAGAGGGCCAGTTGCTGCCGGTGGGGGTGACGGGCGAGCTGAACATCGGCGGCGCCGGACTGGCGCGCGGCTACTTCGGCCGCGACGACCTGACGGCCGCGGCCTTCCGCGACCTGACGCTCGACGGCGCGACGCGGCGGCTCTACCGCACCGGCGACCGGGCGCGGCGGCTGGCGGACGGGACGATCGAGCTGCTGGGCCGCGGCGACGGACAGATCAAGCTGCGCGGCTTCCGCATCGAACTGGGCGAGATCGAGATGGCGCTGCGCGGCGTGGAGGGCGTGGCGCAGGCGGCGGTCGACCTGCGCGCCCCGCCCGGCGGCGACAAGCAGCTGGTGGCCTATGTCGTGGCCGCGCCCGGCGCCGCCCCGGCTCCCGAAAGCCTGATGCGGGCGCTGGAGCAGCGCTTGCCGAACTACATGGTCCCGGCGCGCTACGTCCGCCTGGAGACGCTGCCGCAGACGCTGAACGGCAAGCTCGACCGCAAGGCGCTGCAGGCGCCCGAAGGCATGGACGGCCTGCTGCAGCCGCGCGACATCACCCCCCCGGCCTCGCCGATGGAGGAGCGGCTGGCCGGGATCTGGGCCAAGGTGCTGGGGGTGGAGGCGGTCTCGACCACCGAGACGCTCTACAGTCTCGGGGCGGATTCGCTAACGGTGTTCCGCATCGCGGCGCGGATGCTCGACGCCGGGCTGAACCTCGAGGCGCGGGACCTGCTGACCCATCCGACGATCCGCGAGCTCGCCGCCTTCGCCGCGGCGCGCGAGGGCGATGGCGCGGCGAGCAGCCGGCCCTCGCTGAAATCCTTCCGCCATGGCGCGCGCCGCGAGGGAGCCTTCGCATCATGACCCTGCACGATCCGCTTCCCGAACTCGTCATCGCCCGCTTTCCCGCCACGGCGACCCAGCTGCGCTGCTGGTTCCTCGATCAGGTGACGCCGGGCAACCCGGCGCTGAACGTCGCCGTCCGCTGGGAACTGCGGGGCCCGGTGCAACCCGCCACGATCGAGGCCGCCTTCCAGCGGGTGATCGACCGGCACGAGGTGCTGCGCACCCGGCTGGTGGAGCGCGACGGCGCGCTGGTGCAGGAGGTTGCCGCCAATGTGCGATTCCGCCTCGCCGTCGTCGAGCTGCGCGTGGCGGGCGACGAGGACCCCGCCGCCCGGATCGAAAGCATCGCCCATGCCAATGGCAGCGTCCCCTTCGACCTCAGCCAGCCCGGGCTGATAAGGGCGACGCTGGTCCGCATCAGCGCCGAGCGGGCCATGCTGCTGATCGTGGCGCATCAGGCCTGTTTCGACGGTTTCTCGATCCGCATCCTCGGCCAGGAGATCGGGACCATCGCCGCCGCGCTGGAGGAGGGGCGCGAGCCCGACCTGCCGGACCTGCCGCTGCAATACGGCGATTTCGCGCTGTGGCAGCAGGAATACCTGGCCTGCGGCGTGCTGGAGGATGACGCGGCCTATTGGCGGGCGCAGCTGGCCGACGCCCCCTATTTCGAGGTGGAGCCCGACCTGCCGCGCCCGGCGAAGCGGGGCACCGGGGCGGCGATGATCTCCGCCGACCTGCCGCCCAGTTTCGGCGAGCGGCTGGAGGCCGAGGCCAAGCGGCGCGGCGTGTCGGTCTTCGCCTTCGGCTCGGCGGTGCTGTCGCGCTGCCTCGCGCGCTTCACCGGCCAGTCCGACATCCTGGTCGGCACCCAGATCGCCGGGCGCAACGATGTCGATCTGGAGCTGCTGATCGGGGTTTTCATCAACAATCTCGTGCTGCGCCTGCCGACCGACCCGGAGGCGAGCTTCAGCGACCACCTGCTGCGGGTGCGAGAGGTGGTGCAGGAGGCGCTGGCGCATCAGGCGATGCCGTTCAACAAGCTGGTCGAGCTGATGAATCCGGCCCGCGACCCGTCGCGCACGCCGCTGATCTCGGTGAACTTCAACATCCAGCGCACCTTCCTGCAGAACCGGCGCTACGGCAGTTTCGAGCTGGTCTCGGCCCCGTCGCATTCGCCGGGCGCGGTCTATGACCTGAACTTCCAGATCGTCGGCCGGCCCTCGGGCTGGCGGGTGACGCTGGAATATGCCACCGAACTGTTCCGCCCCGGCACCATCGACGCGCTGCTGGCCCTGCTGCTCGACGCTTTCGAACAGGCGCTGGATGCGCCCGAGCTGCCGCTGAAGGCGCTGCCGCTCGACCCGGCGCTGGAGGACCGGCGCGAGCACCGGGCGAGCCATCTCGGCCGGCTGGAGACGGTGGCGCGCGAACTCGGGTCGGTGGCCGACGTGGCGGCGGTGGAGGACCGTGGCGGCAGCTATGTCTTCGTCGCGCCCGCGCCGGGCCAGTCCACGCCGTTGGAGGACCTGCCAGCGGAGGTGATGAGCCATCTCGCCGCGCGGCTGCCGGCGGCGGAGCTGCCGTTGGGGGTGAGCGTGCTTCTGGAGCTGCCGCGCGACGCGCAGGGCCAGCCGCGCCGCGCCGCTCTGCGCATCCCGCGCAAGGCGCCGCCGCCGATCGCCTCGCCCGCCCCGGTCGACGGGGTCGAGGACCGGCTGGCGGAGATCTGGCGCGAGATCCTCGGCGTCTCCGCGATCCGGCCGGGGGCGAGCTTCTTCGACCATGGCGGGCATTCGCTGCTGGTGCTGCGCATGCTGGGGCGGGTGCAGCAGGTCTTCGGCTATGCGCCCGGCATCGGCGCGATCTACGAAGATCCGACCCTGCGCGGGCTGGCGGCGCGGATCGCCGAGCGCATGGCCCGCCCCGCCGCGGCCGAGGACGACTGGCGCATCCTGCCGCTGGCGCGGACCGGAACCGGCACGCCACTGATCGCGGTCAACAACGCGGCGACGGCGCTGGCGATTCATGCCGGCTTCAGCGCCGAGCGCCCCACCTTCTGCGTGCGGATTTTCGACGGCGCCCCCGGCGCCGTCCACCCGCCGCGCCGGATGGAGGAGATCGCCGCGGAGTACGCCCGGATCATCGTGAAGGCGCAGCCGCAGGGGCCCTACCTGCTGTTCGGAATCTGCGTGCATGGCAACGTGGCGCTGGAGGCGGCGCGGGTGCTGCAGGCCGAGGGGCACGAGATCGCCGCCGTGGTGCTGAAGGATGTCTGGGAACCGCATTTCGTCGACCGGCTGATGTCGGACCGGCGGATGCGCTGGCAGGATCGGATGCACACGCTGCGGCGCAAGATCCGGCGCTGGCGGTTGGGCCAGCTGTCGGGCGGGGCCTTCCTCGGCAGCTACACGCTGGTCCGCCGCTCCGGCCTGCTGCATGTCGCCCGGGCGTTGCGGCTGATCGACCGGGTACGCCGGATGGATCTGGAGCCGGAGCAGGAGGGCTTCCTCGACTTCCTGACCCGGGCGCGCGACCGCTACCACCCGGCCCCGATCGACATCCCGGTGCTGCATGCGGTGACCGACGACGTGCCGCGCGGCGGAAGGTTCGACGCCTCGCTCGGCTGGGAGCATATCGTCACCGGCCGGCTGAAGACGGTGCGGATCCCCGAGATCCTGGCGATGCGCGAGGTCCGGATCGGCACCGACGCGCTGGCCCGCGAGATCGAGGTCTTCCTCGCCGAGGCCCGCCCCGCGCGGCAGGCGCCGCCGGCATGACAGCCGGCGGTCCGCTGCGGTCGGGGCTGCGGTGATGCACCGGGCCTTCCCCCTCGCCGTGCTGCTGGCGGCGCTCCTGACCCTCGGTTTCCTGCCGGTCGATCGGCTGCCGGAGAAGGCGCGGTTCTGGGCCTGGCGCAGCCTGCCGGCGGGCCTCGGCGCGCCGGCGGCGCAGCAGTCCTTCGTCCGGATGCCGGACGGGGTGCGGCTGGCGACCGATGTATACCTGCCCGACGCGCCCGGACCGCGCCCGACGGTGCTGGTCCGGTTGCCCTATGGCAAGGACCGCTTCGGCGACGTGTTCTACTGGATCGACGTCTTCGTCGCGCGCGGCTACGCCGTGGTGGCGCAGGACATGCGCGGCCGCTACGCCTCGGAGGGGGAATTCGCCCTCTACCGCCACGAACAGGCCGACGCGATGGCGACGCTGGACTGGATCGCCGCGCAGCCCTGGTCGAACGGCCGGGTCGGCACCGTCGGCTGCTCAGCGCTGGGAGAGACGCAGATCCTGCTGGCGGCGGGGCGGCATCCGGCGCACCGGGCGATGATCCCGCTGGGCGCGGGCGGCGCCGCGGGGGCGCTTGACGGAAGGGCCAGCTATTTCGGCGGCTACGAGGGCGGCATCCTGAACCTCGCCTCCTCCTTCGGCTGGTTCTCGGCCGCGGGCGGCAAGACCGGCGACCGGATGGACGCGCCCTACGTCGATTACGCCACGGCCCTACCGGGCCTGCCGCTCCTGTCGATGGTCGCCAGGGTGCGGCCCGATGCGACCGACTGGGAGGATTTCGTCAGCCGCTTCGCCGATGCGGCCTGGTGGAAGGCGGCGGGCTTCATCGACGGGTCGGAGAGTTTCGCCACGCCGGGGCTGATGGTGGACACCTGGTACGACCCCTCGATCGGCGGCAGCTTCGCGCTGACCGCCAAGATGCGCGAGACGGCGCCAGAGCAGCACCTGCTGATCGCGCCGGGCACCCATTGCAACCACTCCGGGGCTGCCGGGTCCGGCGCGGTGGGCGACACCCCGGTCGGGCCGGAGGCGATGCTGCCCTTCGAGAGTCTCTTCGTGGATTTCATGGGGCATTACCTGCAGGACCTGCCTGCGCCGGAGCTGCCGCCCTATCTCTATTACGTCCTCGTCGAGGACCGCTGGCGCGAGGCGGAAAGCTGGCCGCCGGAAGGCACGGAGCGGCGGGAGTTCCTGCTCGGCTCGGGGGGCGACACCCGTTCGGCGGCCGGCGACGGGCGGCTGCTCGAAACGCCCGGGACGGCGGCGACCGACAGCATTGTCAGCGATCCGGCCGATCCGGTACCTTCGATCGGCGGGGCAATCTGCTGCACCGGGGCGCTGGATGACCGGGCGGGCCCGCGCTACCAGGACGAGGTCGAGGCCCGGCAGGACGTGCTGGTCTATACCTCCGACCCCGGTGACAGCGACCTGCTGATCGCCGGCCCGCTTTCGGCCCGGCTCTTCGTCTCGACCGACACGCCGGACGCCGACATCGTGGCCCGGCTGTCGGATGTCGGCCCTGACGGCCGCTCGCGCATGATCCAGGAGGGCGCGCTGCGGCTGCGCTGGCGCGACGGGTTCGCGGCGCCGAACCTCATGCAGCCGGGCGAGGTGGTCGAGGCCGAGGTCGACATGCGCCACATCGCCTATCTGCTGCAAGCCGGTCACCGGCTGCGGCTGACCCTCGCCGGCAGCAGCTTTCCCCGGCTGGAGCGCAACCTGAACACCGGCGGGCGGAACTACGACGAGACGGAGGGTCGCCGCGCGACCCTCACGCTTCACACCGGCAGCGGCACACCGTCGGCGCTGACCATGTTCATCCTCAGCGAGTGATTGGCCACTTCTGAGGTGATGATCATCGAGATCTCGCGCCGGAACCGCTCCGCCCCGAACCGCTGCGCGAGGTCGGAGATCCGCTGGGCGTCGAACCGGGCATAGGTCCGCTCGAAGCGCAGCACGGCGGCTTGCAGGCAAGCGGCGTCCTGACGGTCGAAGAAGACGCCGGAGACGCCCTCGGTGACGCTGTCGAGAATGCCGCCGCGACCATAGGCGATCACCGGCGTGCCGCAGGACATGGCCTCGACCGGGACGATGCCGAAATCCTCCTCGCCCGGGAAGATCAGCGCCTTGGCGCAGCCGTAGAGCTTTGCGAGATCCTCGTTCGAGACCCGGCCCAGCATGAAGACGTTGTTCGGCAGGTCGCGGGCGAGCTGCGCCGCCTCCTCGCCCTCGCCGACCACCAGGAGCTTCTGGTTCAGCCCGCGGAAGGCGTCGATCACCAGATCGGGGCGCTTGTAATGCACCAGCTGCGACACGAAGAGGTAATAGCTGCGCGGCTGCGCCGGCACGGGCAGCCGGTAGAGGCCGAGGTCGACCGGCGGGTTCACCACATCGGCCTCGCGGTGATAGTAGCGCTGCACCCGATCGGCGACGAACTGCGAATTGGCGATGAAGCGGTCCACCCGGGAGGCTGAGGTGACATCCCACATCCGCAACCGGTGCGCGAGCATCGAGAAATAGGCCCGCTTCAGCCCCGACAGCCGGCTGCGATAGACCGGGTACTGGTCCCAGAGATAGCGCATCGGCGTGTGGACATAGCAGATGTGCGGCACATGCGGCGGCACGATGACCCCCTTGGCCGGCCCGCTCTCGCAGGAGATGACGAGATCGAACTGCGACAGGTCGATCTCTTCCAGCGCGCGGGGCATCAGCGCCAGGTATTTCTGATAATGGGTCCTGGCGAAGGGCAGCCGGGCGATGAAGGTCTCGTGCAGCGGCCGGTCGAGGATGATTGGCGACAGCTTCGAACGGTCGGCGACATGGGTGAAGATCTCCGCTTGCGGGAACAGCCGCAACAGCTCCTCCAGCACGCGCTCGCCGCCGCGCATCGACACCAGCCAGTAATGGATGATGGCGACACGCTGGGTTCTCATCTGGTCATCGAGCATAATCATACCTGTACAATTCCCGGGCCGCGGTATGCCCCTTGCCGACCTGCGTCATCACCGTGCCGATCACCGGCGCGCCTGCTTCCTCGAGCCTTTCGATCGCGCTGGTCACCAGCGTCTTGGGCGTCATGCCGCTGCGCACCACCAGCAGCGTGGTGTCGACGTGGCGCGACAGCACCAGCGCGTCGGCGATGTCGAGCACCGGCGGCGCGTCGATCAGCACCACGTTGAACTGGCGCGACAGCATCGTCACCAACTCGCCCAGACGGGGCGAGGCCAGCAGATCGGCGCTGTTGGGCGACGAGCGCAGCGGCGCCAGAACGCGCAGGCCGAAGGGCAGCTCGGCGGGCTTCAGCTCCGAAAGCTCGATCCGCCCGGCGAGGTAGTCCACCACGCAGCCCTGCTGCGACGAGAGGTCGAGTACGCTGCGGGTCATCGAGCGGCGCAGGTCGAGATCGAGCAGCACCGCGCTGATCGAGACCCGCGGCAGCACCGCGGCCAAGGCGGCGCAGGTGCTGGACTTGCCCTCGCCCTGCAGCGCCGAAGTCAGCATCAGCACCTTGGGCCGGCCGACGCTGCGCACATCGAAAAGCTGGGCCCGCAGCGCGCTGATCGCATCGAGATAGGGCGAGTAGTCGCCGCGCGACAGCACATCCGCCAGCCAGGGCCGCTTGCGCCGCCGCGGTTCGATCGGGATCATCCCCAGCACCGGGCAGGCGGTGATCTGGCGCAGTTCGCCGCTGGCATGGACGCGGCTGGTCACCGCCTCATGCAGGAAGGCGCCCGCGATGCCGAGCGACAGGCCGAAGACCCCGGCGACCATCAGCAGCAGCTTCTTGCGCGGCGAGGTGGGCGCGGTCGGCGGCACCGCGACGGTGACGATGCGGGCGTCCGGGCGCTGGAAATCCGACTGGGCGTTGGTTTCGGTCAGCCGCGACAGGAAGTTCTCGTAGACCATCCGCATGGCGGAGGCCTCGCGCTCCAGCTGGTTCAACTTCACCGCTGCGGCCGAGAGCATCACCAGCCGCTTCTCGATGTCCTTGATCTGGTTCTGCAGCGCCGCCTCGCGCTGCGTCGCCACATCGACGTCGCTCTTCATGCTCTCGATGATCCGCCGCACCTCGGCCTCGGTCCGTTCGTCGAGGTCCTTCACTCTGGCGTCGAGACGCACCGTGTCGGGATGCCGGCGGCCCAGCCTCGCGTCGGTCTGGGCCTGTTCGCTGGCGATGTCGATCCGCTCGCGCTGCAGCGTCTCGAGCAGCGGCGAGGAGACGACATGGGCGACGGCGGTCAGGCCGGAATCCTTCAGCCGCTGCGAGACGATCTCGTAGCGCACCCGGGCGTCGGAGCGTTCCGAGGCGGTGGCGACGAGGCGGGAGTTCAGGTCGACGAGATACTGCGCCGTCGTCTCCTGGTTGGCCCCGACCTCGTCCGCCGTCTTTGCCCGCAGGTCGAGGATCGCCTGATCCGCCGCCTCCACCGCCGAGGAGAGCTCCCCCAGCCGCTTCTGCAGCCAGGCGGTGGCGCGCAGCGTCGATGCGCGCTTGGTCGCGACCTGGTCGGCGATATATTCCTCGGCCAGCGCATTGGCGAAGCGCGCCGCCTGCTTGGGATCGTTTGCCTTGTAGGAGATGCCGATGGCGTAGGAGATGCCGACCTGCGCCACGGTCAGGTTGGCGGTCACCTTCTGGATCACCCGGTCGCGCAGCTCCGGCGGGACGCCGGCCTGAGACGTGGCCTCGCCGGCGAGGTTCAGCTTGTCCACCACCCGGCCGATCAGCGTGTTGGATTTCAGCGAGACGATCTCGCCGGCGATGACCGAGTTGGACACCGCGAGATCGGAGACGATCTGCTCGACGTCGGTCACCCGTTCCTGCCGGGTGTCGAGAATGACTTGGGAATAGGCGGCGTAAACCGGCACCGCTTGCTTGACATAGGCATACATCCCGCCGAGCGCCAAGACCGTGCAGGCGAGGATCAGCCACTTCCGGCGGCGGATCACATCGGCGATGAAGCCGAGGTCGTCAGTCGCCTCAGTGCCACGGCGATTCTCGGCCTCGGCCGCCGGGCCTGTCATGCCGCCGTTCTCCGCCACCGCGCGTCTCATTGCGACATCTCCTCCGCGCCTTCGGGAGGCCGCACGGCCACGACCACCAGATCGCCGGGCAGCAGTTCGGCCTGGCCGTCGACCGGAAGGCTGACCGTCTGCTCGACCGTGCGCCGCCGCACCTCGTATTCGATGCGGAAGGCGTCGTTGGCGTTCACCGCCGCGTTCATCCACTGGGTGATGAGGTCGATCCGGTCGCTCACCGACTCGTATTCGCCGAGCTTCTTCTCGACCTCGGTCTGCAGGTCCTGCGCCTGGCTCAGAAGGCTCTGGCCGCGCGCGCTTTCCAGCCGCGACATCTCGCGGCGCAGATCGCCCAGCGTCCGGCGCAGCACCGATTGCTGTTCGAGGATCTGCAGCAGCTGTCCCTCCCCCGCCTTCGCCGCCCTTTCGAGCTGCGACAGCGACGAGCTGGTCACCAGCCCCGACTGCGCCAGCTCGCGCTTGCGGGTCAGGTCCTCGGTGTCATAGGCCAGCGCGTCGGTCTGCACCGTCTGCCGGTCGGTGAGCAGCTTCAGCTGGCTCTCGGCCTCGGCGATGGCCGAGGCGAGCAGCGTCTTCTGCACCTCGTGGTCGGCGCGTTCCAGTGCAAGGATCTTGTCCTCCTTCGGCTTCAGCGCCTGGAAGGCCGCCGGGTCGAGGACGTCGCGCACCGGCTTGGGCACGTCGTTCCAGTCGATCTCGGGCCTTTCGCGCTGCAGGGCCTCGCTGCGCGCCACCTTGGCGGCGAGCCGGACGAGGTCGGTCTGCACTGCGGAAAGCTGGGCGGTCAGATTGCGCCGCTCGAGAATACGCGTCTCCTCGTTGTCGTAGAGCAGCATGGCTCCACCGGCGAGGCCAAGCGCCTGTTCGGCGGTGAGAAACGGGTGGAAGTCGTAAAATCCGGGTGCGCGAACATCGCCCATGACAAAGACAGGCCTGAAAGCCGCCACCGAAATGGCAATTGTGGGATTTACGTAAATCTCCCGCGAGACATAGGCGTTATAAAGCTTGTCGCGCGCCTTTTCTATCGACAGCTCGGCAATACGGAATCCTCCGATCAAGGGCAGTTGAATGGACCCGTCGCTACCCACCGTGTATTTCTGCGATGGATCGCTGTCGTCGAGGATATCCAGCTCGATCTGGTCGCCGACATTGATCAGATAGTCTTCCTGCGAAGCGAAGAGGTCGCCAGAGCCGAGAAGAACGGCCATCACAAAAGCTGGGATATAATTAATGCGCAATTGGCTACGCCTGAAGGCGCCCCCCTTATACCCACAACAATAGTCCGTCTAAATCCTGATGAATGCCTCACCGTAGCACGGCAAACCGAGTCGCATAAAAAAATCGGCGTCGGGCCGGAACCGCATCCGTTTTGAACTCCGACAATCTCTGAATGACGCGATTGGCTGGCACTCGCCCAAGGGAAGAATGTCGGCGTTAATAACGCCGCAATATTCTCACATTGATCCTATTATTCCACCATGACGCGATTGGTCTCGACGCTTTCTCGGTAAAGTTTCCAAGCCCGCGAGCGCCGTGACGCAGGTGCGGCAGAATGTCGCAGCCAGACTCTCGGCGGTCCATCGCTGCGCTCCGACAGCCCGTTCCCCGCTGGACCCGGGACCCGCCCGCGCTAGCCTTGGAGAGATGCCATGGAGCGCCGATGACCAACCCTGCCCCAGACGCCCTCGCCCGGCTCAGCGCGGGCCTGCTGACGACAGGCGCAGCGCTGGAGATCTTCGACCGGCTGCCGCCGGCAAGCCTCGCCAAGATGATCGGCGACTGGGAAGGCCGCGGCGTCGCCACCGGCCATCCGCTGGACGGGCTGCTCGAAGCCTATGGCTGGCGCGGCAAGCGCTTCGACTCGCCCGAGGCGGCGCATCCCCTGCTCTTCGGCACGGACGGCGGGGTTTTCGCGATCAGCCCCGCCTTCCTGCCCCTGGGGCTGGCGCTGCGTTTTGCGCCCTTGCTGCGGCACAGGGCGGTCGCGGCGATCGGCAGGCCGGCGCTGCGGCTGCTGCGCAGCCGGCGGCCACAAGCCCGGCTGCGGATGGTGGAGTATCGCGGCGTGGTGACGGCGACGATGATCTACGACGCGCTGCCGATCCTCGACGCCTTCCGCCGGATTGACGACGAGCACCTGCTGGGGGCGATGGACCTGCGCCAGAGCGAACGGCCCTTCTTCTTCCTGCTGCGCCGCCGCTGAAGTCTCAGGCCCGCGCCGGCCCTTCCTCCACCGGTTCGCCCAGCGACTCCTTCACCTCCGCCGGGCCGATCTCCGCCATGGAGATCAGCCGCGCGCCGCTCTGATAGGTGAGGTAGAGCCAGAGCCACTGGATCGAGACCGCGATGCGGTTCTGGAAGCCGACCAGCAGATAGACATGCACCACCGCCCAGAGCAGCCAGGCGCCCCAGCCGCGCAGCGCCCGCTTGCCGGTCTCGTAGACTGCGGCATGGCGGCCGACGATGGCGGTGTTGCCCTTGCTGCGGTAGTGGAACTCCGTCAGTGGCGCGCCGGTCTGCAAGTGCTGCGCGAGACTTTCCCCGAGATGCGCGCCCTGCTGCTTGGCGACCTGCGCCAGCCCCGGCAGGGGCTTGCCGTCCTCGCCCTCGCAGCGCGCGACATCGCCCAAGGCCAGCACCCGCTCCTGACCCACCACCTCCAGCCGCCGCGTCACCGCGATGCGGCCGGCCTTGTCGACCTCGCCCAGTTGTCGCGCCAGCGGCGAGCCGGTGACGCCGGCGGCCCAGACCACCAGCCCGACCGGCAGCGTCTCGCCGCCGACGGTCAGGCTCTCGGCGGTGATCGCCTCGACGCTGCGCCCGGTCAGCACCTTCACCCCCAGCCGCTCCAGCCGGCGGCGGGCGAAGTCGGAGGAGCCCTCGCCGAAGGCCGAGAGCAACCGCGGCCCGGCCTCGACCAAGAGGATGCGGGCCGCCTCGGGATGGATGCGGCGGAAGTCGCGGGCGAGGGTGAAGCGGCTGAGCTCGGCCAGCGCGCCGGAAAGCTCGACGCCGCTGGGGCCGCCGCCGATGACCGCGAGGGTCATCAGCCGCTCGCGCTCGGCCGGGTCCTCGCAACGCTCGGCATGTTCGAAACTCATCAGCACCCGGGTGCGGATCTGCCGCGCGTCCTCGATGGTCTTCAGACCCGGGGCCACCCTTGCCCAGTCGTCATGGCCGAAATAGCCGGTCTTCGCCCCGGTGGCGAGGATGAGCCAGTCGTAGCTTATCTCCGCTCCGTCGGCGCAGTGCAGCCGGCGCGCCTCCGGGTCGATCCGCTCCACCTCGCCCATCCTGACGCTGACGCTGGGAAAGCGGCTGAGGATGCTGCGGATCGGCTCGGCGATATGCGGGGCCGAGAGCGCGGCGGTGGCAACCTGGTAGAGCAGCGGCTGGAACAGGTGGTGGTTCTGCCGGTCGATCACCGTCACCCGGACGCCGCACGCCCCCAGCGTCTTCGCCGCCTCGAGCCCGCCGAAGCCGGCCCCGAGGATCACCACATGCGGGCCCCCGCCCGCGCCATTCCGATCTGTCATGCGCGCTCCTTTCCAGACCCAACGGAGCGCCCGGCGATGGGTTCCAGCGCCGGGGTCAGTAGACGGCCACCAGCCGGCCGGAAAGCCGATGCACCTCGATCGGCGTCTCGTAGACCTCTTCCAGGAAGTCCGCCTGCATCACCGTCTCGGGCGGGCCATGCCGCAGGATGCGGCCGTCCTTCATCGCGACGATCCGGTCGCAGCAGGCCGAGGCCATGTTGATGTCGTGCAGAACCACGACCACGGTCTTGCCCAGCTCACGCGCGGCCTTGCCGATCAGGGTCATGATGCCGACAGCATGGCGGATGTCGAGGTTGTTCAGCGGCTCGTCCAGCAGGATGTAGTCGGTGTCCTGACAGAGCACCATGGCGATGAAGGCGCGCTGCCGCTGGCCGCCCGACAGTTCGTCGAGGAAGCGGTCGGCGAAGGGCTCGAGGCCGAGATAGGCGATGGCCCGGGCGGTGTGGGTCGCATCCGCCTCGGTCGGTCGGCCGCGCGAATGCGGGTAGCGGCCGAAGGCCACCAGATCGCGGACCGTCAGCCGGGCGGCGAGGTGGTTGTCCTGCCGCAGCACCGCGAGCCGGCGCGCCACCTCGGCCCCGTGCGCGCGGGCGAGGTCCAGCCCCTCCAGCAGCACCCGGCCGCTGTCGGCCTTCATCATCCGGCCGATGATCGACAGCAGAGTGGATTTGCCCGCACCGTTCGGGCCGATGATCCCGGTGAGCCCGCCGCGGGGCAGGCTCAGCACCACATCGCGCAGCACGGCGGTCTCGCCGTAGGATTTGCACAGGTCTTCGACGGTGATCATCGCGATTTGCCCCTGACGACGAGAAGGATGAAGAAGAGGCCGCCGAGAAACTCGATCACGACGGCGAGCGCGGTGTCATAGTCGAAGACCCGCTCCAGGATGGTCTGCCCGCCGATCAACGCGACCAGCGCGATCAGCGCCGCCGCCGGCAGCAGCACGGCATGCCGCGTGGTGGGCAGCAGCAGATAGGCGAGGTTGGCGACCATCAGGCCGAAGAAGCCGACCGGCCCGACCAGCGCGGTTGAGACCGCGACCAGAACGGTCATCAGCCCCAGCACGATAGCCACCGTCCGGTCGTGATCGACGCCGAGCCCGATCGCCGCATCGCGGCCGAGCGCCAGCACGTCGAGCAGCGGCAACATCCGCCACAGGGCGATGCTCACCGCCAGAAGGATGAGAGCCGAGAAGCCGAGCAGGTCCTGATCCACCGCGTTGAAGCTGGCGAAGAGCCGGTCCTGCAGCACCAGGAACTCGTCCGGGTCGATCAGCCGCTGCATCAGCCCGGCGGAGGAGCGGAACAGCGTGCCGAAGACGATGCCGACCAGCAGCAGCAGGTGCAGCCCACGCTGGCTCGCGCCGAACAGCCAGCGATAGAGCAACCCGGCGAAGCCGCAGAGCAGCAGCGTCTCGACCGCGAAGCTCAGCCGCGGGTCCAGCGCAGAGAGCCGGGCCGAACCGAAGAGGAAGACGAGCCCGGTCTGCACCAGCACGAAGAGCGAGTCGAAGCCCATGATCGCCGGGGTCAGGATGCGGTTGCGCGTCACCGTCTGGAAGATCACCGTGGCCAGGGCGATGGCCACCGCGACCATCGCCAAGCCGGCCAGCTTGCGGCCGCGGAACGGCAGCACGAAATCCCAGTTGCCGCGCGCGCCCAGCGTCATGAACAGCACCGCCGCCAGCAGGGCCGCCAGACCCAGCGCGACCATCCGGCGGGCGATCATGCGGTCGCGCAGCTCAGGCGACACGGGACCGGCCCCGCAGCAGCAGGAACAGGAAGACGGCGCTGCCGAGAATGCCCATCGTGCCGCCGATCGGGATCTCGTAGGGCCGGATCACGATCCTGCCGAGGATGTCGCAAGCCAAGACCAGCCCGACCCCGCCGACCAGCGACAGCGGCAGGGTGCGGCGCATGTTGTCGCCCACCGCCAGCGCCGCGATGTTGGGCACGATCAGCCCGAGGAAAGGGATGGTCCCCACCGTCACCAGCACCGCCGCGCTGACCAGCGCCACCAGCGTCAACCCGGTCCCGACGATGCGCCGGTGGTTCAGCCCGAGGTTGGTGGCGAAGTCGCGCCCCATGCCGGCGACGGTGAAGCGGTCGGCGGCGAAGATGGCGAGACCGACCAGCGCCGCGACGATCCACAGAAGCTCGTAGCGGCCGCGCAGCACCACCGAGAAATCGCCCATGGTCCAGGCCCCGAGGCTCTGC
>NZ_PZKG01000092.1 GCF_003034985.1 Cereibacter changlensis JA139 | reverse complement strand
CCTCGGCGATGCGGATCAGGCTGCGGCCATAGACCCCGTCGTGGGTGCGGCGGTAGTCCAGCTTGGGCCTGCTCGGACCCCCGGGGCCAGCACCAACTCCCCCGATGTCGCCCATCACATGCGTCATGTAATGCCGCCCGAGATGGTCGCTGTGGTTGCCGATGCCGCGCTCGGCACCGAGCGCGAGGCGAGCAGCAGCCGCGTCGTCTCGATCCCGCCGCAGGCCAGCACGATCTGGCGGGCGACCAGCCGCCGCTCGCTCTGGCGCTGCCGGTCCAGCACCCGCAGCGCCACGGCGCTGCCGCCGTCCGGCGCCAGCTCCACCGACAGCACGAGGTGGTCGGGGATCAGCTGCAGGTCCGGCCTGTCGCGCAGCTCGCCGCGCAGCTTGCGCCAGAGGTCGGTCGGCAGCGAGAAACGCTCGATCGTGTCGAGGTCGAGATCGGGGCAGGCGGCGCTGTTCCAGCGCAGCGGCTCGGCGAAGGCCGTCTCGTCATGCTCGGGCCGCCCGGCGTCTAGGAAGTCGAGCGCTTCGGGGACGTGCCGCTCCACCTCCTCCAGCGGGAAGGGCCAGCCCATGCCCCCGGCGCCGCGGCTGAAATCGACCCGGTCGAAGGGGATGCAGCGCCCGCCCCAGGAGGTCGAGGCCCCGCCGAGCATCCGGCGGCGATAGAGATGCGCGGCCGGATGCAGAACCGAGACCGCGTTCTCGGCGGCGAAGCTCTGGCGCTCGTCCTGCGGGTCGTGCCGCTCGTTCCCGGCCTCGATCAGCGCGATCGACAGGCCATGCCCTATGAGCCGGCTTGCCACCGCGAGCCCGGCCGGGCCGCTGCCGACGATGGCGACATCGAAGGCGCTCTGGTCGAAGGATCTGGTCACGACGCCGATCTTTCCGTCCTCTCTCTCATGCCGGGCGCCCCGCCCCGCAGGGTGATCGCCGGGCTAGGCTTCATGCGGTCCGGGAAGGCGACAGGCCAGCGCAGTACGGGTTTCGCGGAGCCCCGCGCGGGGCAGGCTCCAAGACAGGCGCGGCAAGGGGTGATCCGGCGGCGCTACGCATTCGCGAAAATCCCTTCTCAACAAGGAAACGACAGTGCAAAGGTCAGAAAATCGGGGGAAGGCTGCGCGTGCTATGGATTCAGGATTAACACGCGGGCCGGGGCCGGAACAGGAAAATCCGCTGACAGGCAGCCGCGCGGGCCCCGCGCCGGAGCCTCGGCGGCGAAGCGAATCTTCCGCGCGCCCAATTCCTGTGCGGCTTCGCCCCACGGTTGAAAGGTCCTCGCGGTGCTTATCCGAAGGTTGAAGGCGGTCGCGACCGCCCCGACTTGCCGCTTCTCGCAGGGCGGTCATGGGGCCGACTGCAGCGGGAGGGGGCCGAGCGCGGCGGCAACCGGGGGCGGAATGGCGACCACCAGAGGCAGAACCTGCGGCGCGCGACGCGCGACCCCATTGCCGTTCGCGGTTTCCTGTGTCAATCGGACGGGCTCATTCCTCAGGACCGCCAGAACCGTGACCGACATGATCCTTTCCCCCGAAGACCGCGACATGCTGCTGAAGGCGCTGCACAGCAAGGCCCCCGATGTGGTGCAGGCCCGCATGGCGAATGCCCTGCTGCTTCTGTCCGAGGGGCTGCCGGTCGAGGATGTGGCGGGGCTGCTCTATCTCGACGAAAAGACCGTGGCAGGCTGGCAGGCGATCTTCGCCCGGCGGCCCGGTCGCGCTGCGGCGTAAGCCGCTTCCCCCAAGCCAAGGCGACCCCATGACCCCGGCCTATCTCGTGACCCATTCCGGCGGCTTCCACGCCGACGAGCTGTTCTCCAGCGTCATCCTCACCCGGCTGTTCCCAGAGGCCCGGCTGGTGCGCAGCCGCGCGCCGGAATGGATCACCCCGGGTCCGGACCGCATCATCTACGATGTCGGCGGCAGCTATGATGCCGAGGCGGGGATCTTCGACCACCACCAGCGCGGCGCGCCGCTGCGCGAGGACGGCCAGCCCTACAGCTCCTTCGGACTGGTCTGGAAACAGTATGGCCGCGCCTATCTCGCCAGCTTCGACCTGCCCGAGGCGGATATCGAGGCGATCCATGCCTCCTTCGATGCCGGCTTCGTGCTGCCGATCGACCTCGCCGACAACGGCGCCTCGAGCCTCACGGGCCCCTTGGCCGGGATGGCGCTGCCGACCCTGCTGGAAACCCTGAAGCCGGTCTTCGACAACACCGACCCCGAGGCCGAGACCCGCAGCTTCGAAGCGGCGCTGGCCATCGCGCGCAGCTTCGCCGAGGCGCGGATCGCGATGAGCGCCGCCAAGCTGCGCGCCGAATCCGTTGTGCAGCAGGCCATCGCCGAGGCCGGCGAGAGCCGCATCCTCGAGCTGCCGATGGGCATGCCCTTCCGCCCCGCCGTGGTGAAGGCCGGGGCCGACCACCTGCTCTTCGTGGTGCATCCGCGCCAGCAGGACTGGTGCCTGACCGGCATCCGCCGCAACGCCGACGGGTTCGAGCTGCGCGCCGACCTGCCCGCCGCATGGGCCGGGCTGACCGACGCCGCGCTGGAGGCCGCCTCGGGCGTGTCGGGGGCCAGCTTCTGCCACAACGGCCGCTTCATCGCCGCCGCCCGCAGCCGCGAGGCGGCGCTGGCCATGGCCGAGATCGCGGTGCGCGAGGCGCTGGCCGCGACCGCCTGAGCGGCGCCGGAAGGTAGTTCAGGCCGCCAGCCTTGCATAGGCCCCGGCGCGGGCGATCAGCTCGTCATGCGCGCCGGTCTCGATGATCCGGCCCGCCTCCATCACCACGATTCGGTCGGCATTGCGGATCGTGCCCAGCCGGTGCGCGATCACCAGCGTGGTGCGGCCCTGCGACAGCGCCTCCAGCGCGCTCTGGATCTCCCGCTCCGTCTCGCGGTCGAGCGCCGAGGTCGCCTCGTCGAGGATCAGGATCGGCGGGTTCTTCAGGAAGGCCCGGGCGATGGCGACGCGCTGGCGCTGGCCGCCCGACAACATCACCCCGCGTTCGCCCACCACCGTCTCCAGCCCCTCGGGCAGGCTGGCGATCAGCGGCCCGAGCTGCGCCCGTTCCGCCGCGCGGCGGATCTCCTCGGGCGAGGCCTCCAGCCTTCCATAGCCGATGTTCTCGCGCAGCGTGCCACCGAACAGGAAGACATCCTGCGACACGAGCCCGATCTGCCGCCGCAGGCTTTCCAGCGTATAGGCGCCGAGCGGCTTGCCATCGATCAGGATGCGCCCCGCCGACGGATCGTAGAACCGCGGCACCAGCGCCAGCAGCGAGGTCTTGCCCGCGCCCGAGGCGCCGACGAAGGCCACCGTCTCGCCCGCCGCCACCTCGAGCGAGATGTCGCGCAGCACCGGCCGACCCGTTTCATAACCGAAATCGACATGCTCGAAGCGGATGTCGCCGCGCAGCGCCGGGGCGGGAGAGGCTTCCGGGGCATCGGCGATCTCGGGCTCGATGGCCAGCAGCTCCAGATAGCGGCGGAACCCGGCGATGCCGCGCGGATAGGTCTCGATCACCGCGGCGATCTTGTCGATCGGCCGGAAGAACACCCCGACCAGCAGCAGGAAGCCGACGAAACCGCCGGTGGTCATGCTGCCCTCCAGCACGAAGGCGGCGCCCGCCACCATCACCACCACCTGCACCAGCCGCATGCCCATGTAGTTCAGCGCCGAAGAGGCGGCCATGACGCGATAGGCATCGAGCTTGGTGGCGCGGTAGCGGGCGTTGTCGGCGGCGAAAAGCGCGCGCTCGTGCCGCTCGTTGGCGAAGGCCTGCACCACGCGGATGCCGCCCAGCATCTCCTCCAGCCGCACGTTGAAGGCCCCGACGCGGGCATAGATCTCCTGCCAGGTCCGGGTCATCCGCCCGCCGTAGATGGTGACGATGAACACCGTGGCCGGCACCACCAACGCGGTGATCAGCGCCAGCTGCGGATGGATCGACAGCATCAGCAGGAAGGCGCCGACGAAGGTCATCACCGCGATGAACAGATCCTCGGGCCCGTGATGCGCCACCTCGCCGATCTCCTCCAGATCGCGCGTCACCCGCGCGACGAGCTTGCCGGTGCGGGCGCGGTCGAACCAGCGCCAGGACAGCCGCGTCAGATGGTCGAAGGCCCGGGCGCGCATCTCGGTCTCGATGTTGATCCCGAGCCGGTGGCCCCAGTAGATGACGATGGCCATCAGCCCGGCGTTGAGCATGTAGATCAGCAGCAGCCCCACAGCCGCCAGCGCCGTCAGGTTCCAGTCGCCGGTCGGCAGCAGATGGTCGATGAAACCGGTGACGGCGAGCGGGAAGGCCAGTTCCAAAAGGCCGGAGAGCACGGCGCAGGTGAAATCGACCCAGAACAGCAGGCGCCAGGGGCGGTAATAGGCGAAGAACTGGCTCAGCATCGGCGGCTCCTTCCGGGGCGGAGGGGCGTGCCGCCATCCTCGCGCGGTCCTGCTGGCTATGCCGCCCGGGGCGTGCACTGGCTGATGCCGCCGGGACTTAGGCCGCAGGCCGGGCACTGTCCATCCCCGCGGTGCCGATCCAGCTGCGCGAGACACGGATTTTCTGGCGAAAATCCTGTCAGGGACGCGTTTTCTGCGAAAACGCCGTTCCGATCTTTCGTAGAAAGATCGCCTCCCCGGACTTTCGCAGAAAGTCCGCCTGCGCGGCAGACAAGCGCCGGGACAGCCGCTACTCTGCCGCCCCGGACAGAAAAGGATAGACCATGGACAGACGCAAACTCGGCACGCTGGAGGTCTCCGCCCTCGGATTCGGCTGCATGGGCCTGAACAGCTCCTACGGCCAGCCGATGCCGCGGGACGAGGCGGTGGCGCTCCTGCGTGCGGCGCATGAGCGCGGGGTGACCTTCTTCGATACCGCCGAGGTCTACGGCCCCTTCACCAACGAGGAGATCGTCGGCGAGGCGCTGGCGCCGATCCGCGACGCCGTGGTCATCGCCACAAAGTTCGGCCTCATCGGCGGCACGCCGGACAAGCGCGCCAACAGCCGCCCCGAGACTATTCGCGCCGTCTGCGAGGCCTCGCTGAAGCGGCTCTGCACCGACCGGATCGACCTGTTCTACCAGCACCGCGTCGATCCCGACGTGCCGATCGAGGAGGTGGCGGGCACGGTGGCCGCGCTGATCGCCGAGGGCAAGGTCAAGCATTTCGGCCTCTCCGAAGCGGGCGCCTCGACCATCCGCCGCGCCCATGCGGTGCAGCCGGTGGCGGCGGTGCAGAGTGAATATTCGCTCTGGTGGCGCGAGCCGGAGGCGGAGATCCTGCCGGTGCTGGAGGAACTCGGCATCGGCTTCGTGCCCTTCAGCCCCTTGGGCCGCGGCTTCCTCACCGGGGCG
Source organism: Cereibacter changlensis JA139 (assembly GCF_003034985.1). Lineage (GTDB taxonomy): Bacteria > Pseudomonadota > Alphaproteobacteria > Rhodobacterales > Rhodobacteraceae > Cereibacter > Cereibacter changlensis. The sequence continues at coordinate 10,583 of NZ_PZKG01000092.1, read as the reverse complement.
ATCGATGCCGCGACACCGATCGCGCCCGGCGACTTCCGCGCCAAGCTGCCGCGGTTCTCGGAAGAGATGCGGCGGGCCAACCAGCGGCTGGTCGATCTTCTGGCCGAGATCGCCGGGCGGCTCGGGGCGACGCGGGCGCAGATCGCGCTGGCCTGGCTTCTGGCGCAGAAGCCCTGGATCGTGCCGATCCCCGGCACCACCAAGCTGCACCGTCTGGAGGAGAACCTCGGCGGGGCGGACCTGCAGCTTTCGCCGCAGGAGCTGGCCGAGATCGGCGGGGTGCTGACGCAGATCGAGGTGCAGGGCGACCGCTATCCGGCCGAGATGCTGGCCCAGATAGACCGCTGACGCGCAGACCCGCCGCGGCCAGCCCCCTTGCGGGACCGGGCCGCGGCGGTCCATAGCAGGTCTGCCCAATCCGGACCCGCCCGATGACCCTCTCGCCGAAGCGCCTCTCCGATCTCTGGCTCGCGCCGCACCGGCCGCTGTTCCTGGCGGCGGGGCTCTGGTCGGTCCTTGCGCTCGCCTGGTGGCAATGGGGCGTGGCGCTCGGCCTGCCGTCGCCCGGCCTCGGCACGCCGGTGCACTGGCATGCGCACGAGATGCTGGCGGGCTTCGGCGGCGCCTCGATGGCGGCCTATTTCCTCACCGCCGTCACTGGCTGGACCGGGCGGCCCCCGGTGACGGGGCGGTTGCTGCAGGCCGTTGTCGCGCTCTGGTGTCTGGAGCGGCTGGCGATGGTCTGGGGCGACAGCCTGCCGCTGCCGCTGCTGCTGCTGCCCGGGATCGGCTATTTCGGGCTGGTGGCGGGGCTGCTCTACCGCGACATCCTCGGTGCGCGCGTCTGGGGCAAGCTCGGCTTTCCCTCGGCGGTCCTGGCGCTGGGGCTGGCGGATCTGCTCTTCGTCGTGGCCGCCCGCGAGGGCACGCTGCCCTTCGACATGCAGGCGCTGACCCGCGCGCTCTGGATGTTCTTCGCCATCAAGGTTTCGGTGATCGGCGGCAAGATGCTGCCCGCCTTCACCGGCAACTGGCTCAAGCTGATCGGCAGGGGCCGCATGCCCCGGCAGAACCCGCTGGCCGACCGGCTGGGCCTTCTGCTGCTCTTCGCCGCCCTCGGCCTGACGCTCGCCGGGGTCGAGCGGGCCAGCGCCGTCGCGCTGATGCTGGCGGCGCTTGTCCAGTTCTGGCGCTTCGCCGGCTGGGCCAGCCTGACGGCGTTCGGCAATCCGCTGCTGGCGATGCTGCACCTGACCTTCCTCTGGCTGCCCTTCGGGCTGATGCTGGTCGGCCTCGCCCGGCTGTTCCCGGAGATCCTGCGCGAGGCCGATGTGGTGCATGCGCTGACCATGGGGGCGATGGGCGGGATGATCCTGTCGATCGCCGCCCGGGCGGCGGCGCGGCGCGACGGTCCGGCGCTGCGGGCCGGGCCGATGCTGATCCTCGGCTATGCGCTGATCTGGCTCGCCACGGGCGCGCGGCTGGCGGTCGATGCGCTGCCCGACCACTACGCCGGGTTGATCGCCGGGGCGGCGACGCTCTGGACCCTCGGCTGGGCGCTATTCCTGCTGGCCTTCCTGCCCACCGCGCTCGGGCCCGTCCTGCGCCCGATCTTCAGTGGGCCGAAGGCCTAGAACTCCACCCCGGCCTGCGCCTTGATGCCCGACCGGAACGGGTGCTTGACCAGCGTCATCTCGGTCACCAGATCCGCCGCCTCGATCAGCGCCTCGGCGGCGTTGCGGCCGGTCAGAACGACATGCGTCAGATGTGGCTTTTCGTCGCGCAGGAAGGCCAGCACCTCCTCCAGATCGAGATAACCGTAGCGCAGCGCGATGTTGATCTCGTCCAGCAGCACCAGCCGGATCGACGGATCGCGGATCAGCTCCTTGGCCTTCTCCCAACCGGCGCGGGCGGCGGCGATGTCGCGCGCCTTGTCCTGCGTCTCCCAGGTGAACCCTTCGCCCATGGCGTGAAACTGGCAGAGATCGGCGAAGTTTTCCGTCAACAGCCGCCGCTCGCCGGTGTCCCAGGCCCCCTTGATGAACTGCACCACGGCGCAGGGCATGCCATGGGCGATGCAGCGCAGGATCATGCCGAAGCCGGAGGACGACTTCCCCTTGCCCGCCCCGGTGTGGACGATCACCAGACCCTTCTCGCCGCTCTTGCCCTCCATCATCCGGTCGCGGGCGGCCTTCTTCTTGGCCATCTTGCCGGCGTGGCGGTCGAGTTCGGCCTGTTCCGTGCTGTCGCTCATGCGGTGCTGCTCCTTGACATCGGGGAGGCTCCTGCGTCACATGCCCCCGTGTTGGTTCCTGTTTATGACAGGCGAAGAGGGAATGCGACAGGGCTTCGGCCCGAGGCGCAGCCGCCCCCGCGACCGTGACCGGAAAGGCCGCCCGAGGCCACTGACCGCAAGGTCGGGAAGGCGGGCGTCCGTTGGGTGAAGACCCAGAATCCGCAAGCCGGGAGACCTGCCAGCACAGAGACTTAACGGGCGGACGGGGTGTTCCGCGACCGGTGTGATGACGCGCCCGGCCCGCCCTGTCGTGTCCTCCATTGGCCCGCTTCCCCCATGCCTTACGCACAAGGACCGGGGATGGCCGTCACGCTTCACGTCTGCACCACATGCCGCGCGGGACAGCCCGTGCCCGAGGGCGCGCTGCCGCCCGGCGCGCGGCTGCACGAGGCGCTCCGCGCCGGCGACCTGCCGGAGGGCGTGACGATCCGCCCGGTCGAATGCCTCTCGGCCTGCTCGCAGGGCTGCGCCGTGGCGCTCAGCGCGCCGGGCCGCTGGACCTATGTCTATGGCCGGCTGAACCCCGAGACCGACGCGCCGGCCATCCTCGCGGGGGCCGCCGCCTATGCCGGGGCCGCCGATGGCATCGTGCCTTGGCGCGAGCGACCCGAGATTTTCCGCAAACAATCCCTTGCCCGCATCCCGCCGCTGGAGGCCCCATGACCGCGCTCACCAAGATCCCCGTCACCGTCATCACCGGCTTTCTCGGCGCGGGAAAGACCACTCTAATCCGGCACCTGATGGCCAATCCGCAGGGCAAGCGGCTGGCGATCCTCGTCAACGAGTTCGGCACGGTGGGCGTGGACGGCGACATCCTGAAAAGCTGCGCCGACGAGTCCTGCCCGGTCGAGAACATCGTCGAACTGGCCAATGGCTGCATCTGCTGCACCGTGGCCGATGATTTCATCCCGACGATCGAGGCGCTGATGGCCCTGCCGCAGCGCCCCGACCACATCCTGATCGAGACCTCGGGCCTCGCCCTGCCGAAGCCCTTGCTGAAGGCCTTCGACTGGCCGGCGATCCGGTCGCGCATAACCGTCGACGGGGTGATCGCGGTGGCCGATGCCGAGGCGGTGGCGGCGGGCCGCTTCGCTCCCGACGTGGCGGCGGTGGAGGCGCAGCGGGCGGCGGATGACAGTCTCGACCACGAGACCCCGCTGTCGGAGGTCTTCGAGGACCAGATCTGCTGCGCCGACATCATCCTGCTGTCCAAGGCCGATCTGGCGGGCGAGGCGGGGCTGGCCGAGGCGCGGGCGCTGATCGCCGCCGAAACCCCGCGCGAGGTGCCGATGCTGGCGATGACCGACGGGGTAATCGACCCGCGGGTGATCCTCGGGCTCGGCGCGGCGGCGGAGGACGATCTGGCGGCGCGGCCCTCGCATCACGACGGCGCCGACGATCACGAGCATGACGACTTCGACTCGGTGGTGATCGCGCTGCCGGAAGTGGCCGACCCCGAGGCGCTGAGCGCCGCCATCGTCCGTCTGGCGCGCGAGCAGCACATCCTGCGGGTAAAGGGCCATGTCGCCGTGACCGGCAAGCCGATGCGGCTTCTGGTGCAGGCGGTGGGCGAGCGGGTGCGGATGCAGTTCGACCGGCCCTGGGGCGCCGAACCGCGCCAGTCGCGCCTCGTGGTCATCGCCGAGCATCACCACATCGACGAAGCCGCGATCCGCGCCGTTCTGGGGGCCTGACGGGTGCATCTGGTCTTCCGCGAAAGCCATGGTCTGGAAGAGGCGGAGACGCCCTTCGATCCGGGGCAGGACCCGGCGGATCTGGTCGTGCTGTCCTTCTCCGACAGCGACCTCGGGGCTTTCTCGGCGGGCTGGCACCGGGCGAAGGGCACGCTGCCCTCGCTCAGGCTCGCCAATCTGGTGGCGCTGCGCCATCCGCTCTCGGTCGACACCTATGCCGAGCGCACGCTGGGCGGCGCCAAGGCGGTGCTGGTGCGGGTGATCGGCGGCGAGGATTACTGGGCCTATGGGCTCGCCACCCTGCAGGATCTGGCGCGGCGGCAGGGCATCGCCCTCGCCGTGCTGCCCGCCGACGGGCGCGAGGATGCGCGGCTCGACCGGCTCTCCACTCTGCCGGTCTCGACCCTGCGGAGGCTGACGGCGCTCTGCGACGCGGGCGGGGCGGTGGCGGCGCAGGCGGCGCTGGCGCAGCTCGCGCTGGCGGCAGGTCTCTATGCCGGGCCGGTGATCGGCGCCAAGACCGTGCCCGACATGGGCTTCTACGACCCCGGGCGCGGCGTGATCCCGGCGCCGGAAAGCGCGGGGGTGCTGGTCAGCTTCTACCGCTCCTATCTGACGGCGGGCGACACCGCGCCGGTGGACGCGCTGATCGCGGCGCTGCGGCAGGCGGGCTTCGCCGCGCATGGCGTCTTCGCGCCCTCGCTGAAGAGCCCGGGCCTCGCCGACTGGCTCGCCCCGCATCTCCGCGCGCATCCGCCCCTGGCCATCGTCAACGCCACCGCCTTCTCGGCGCAGGGGCCCGACGGCATGACGCCCTTCGAGGCGGCGGATTGCCCGGTGTTCCAGGTCGCGCTCTCCACCGCGAGGCGGCGGGAATGGGCGGTCTCCGACCGGGGCCTCTCGCCCGCCGATCTCGCCATGCATGTCGTGCTGCCCGAGGTCGACGGCCGGCTCTTCGCCGGAGTGGTCAGCTTCAAGTCGCCGGGCAAGCGCGACCCGGCGCTGCAGTTCAATCTCTTCGCCCACCGCCCCGACGCCGCCCGAATCGAGGCCGTGGTGGCGCGGGTAAGCGCCTGGGACCGCCTGCGCCGGACGCCGGTCGGGAGCCGCGATCTGGCGCTGGTGCTCTCCACCTATCCCGGCAAGGGTTGGCAGATGGCCCATGCCGTCGGGCTCGACGCGCTGGCCTCCACCGAGGCGGTTCTGGAGGATCTGGCGGGCGCGGGCTACGGCATCGCTCCGGGCACGCCACTGGAGAGCCTGCAGCACAGTTTCGAAAGCTGGCCGCTCGACGCCTATCGCGCGGCGCTGGCCAGCCTTCCGCCGGAACTGCAGGCCGATCTTCACGACACATGGGGTGCGCCCGAGGAAGACCCCGCCTGCCGTGAAAATGCTTTTCATTTCGCTGCGCTGCGACGGGGCAGGGCGCTCGTTGCGCTGCAGCCCGAGCGCGGCGAGGCGCTGACCCGCGACGGCGATTATCACGACCTGACGCGCACGCCGCGCCACGGCTACGTCGCCTTCTACCTCTGGCTCCGCGCGCAGGCGCCGCAGGCGCTGATCCACATGGGGGCGCATGGCACGCTGGAATGGCTGCCGGGCAAGGCGGTGGCGCTTTCCGGCGCCTGCTGGCCCGAGGCGCTGACCGGCGCCACCCCGGTGATCTATCCCTTCATCGTCAACGACCCCGGCGAGGCGGCGCAGGCCAAGCGGCGCATCGGCGCGCTGACTTTGGGTCACCTGCCGCCCCCTCTGGCCGAGGCCGGGATGCCGGAGACGCTGGCCGGGCTGGAGCGGCTGCTGGATGAATATTCCACGGCCGACGGGCTCGACCCTGCACGCCGCGGTCGGCTGATCGGCGCGATCCGCGACGAAGCCCGGGCGCGGGGCGTCGAGGACGATCTGGGCATCCCGCCCGGCGCCTCCGCCGCCGAGGCCATCGTGCGGATCGACCGTTTCGTCTGCGACATCAAGGAGAGCCGCTTCGGCGTCGGCCTGCATGTCTTCGGGCGCGGCGACTGCGGCGAGGCGGAGCGTGACGGGCTCTTGTCGGCGCTCTCCGGCTGCCGTGTCCGGCCCGGTCCCGCCGGCTCGCCGCAGCGCCGGGCCGATGTGCTGCCGACCGGGCGCAACCTCTTCAGCGTCGATCCCCGCGCCGTGCCGAGCCGCGCCGCCCATGCGCAGGGCGTGAAGCTGGCCGAAGAGCTGATCCGCCGCCACCTGCAGGACCATGGCGACTACCCGCGCGGGCTGGTCATCGATCTCTGGGGCTCGGCCTCGATGCGGACGGCGGGCGAGGAATTCGCCATGGCGCTGCATCTGGCCGGCCTCGCGCCGCGCTGGGACGAGGGTTCGGCCCGGGTGGCGGGCTTCGAGGTGATCCCGCTCGCCCTCCTGGGCCGCCCGCGCATCGACCTGACGCTGCGGGTCTCGGGCCTGTTCCGCGACATCTTCCCCGGCCTTGCCCAACTCTTCGAAGCCGGGGCCGAGGCGCTGGCCGAGCGGGAAGAGCCGCCGGGGGACAATCCCTACCGCCAGCGCGCCGCCCGGGTCTTCGGCCCGAAACCGGGGATGTTCGGCCTCGGCATGGGCTCGGCGCTGGAGGAATTCACCGAAGGCGCTCGACTGGCGGCCGGCGAGGCATGGCTTGCCGCCTCGAGCTGGGCCATCGGCAAGGACGGCCAGTCGCGGCAGGACCGCCCCGGCATCGAGGCGCGGGTGCTGGCCGCCGACAGTTTCGTGCACCCGCAGGATCTGGCGGAATCCGACCTGCTGCTGGCCGCCGACTATGCCGCGCATGAGGCGGGCTTCGCCGCCGCCGTCGCCCGACTGGGCGGCGAGGCCCCCGCGCTCTACCATCTCGACACGACGCAGACGACCCCGCGCGCCCGCTCGCTCACCGAAGAGATCGCCCGCACCGTCCGCGCCCGCGCCGCCAACCCCGATTGGGCGACGGGCATGATGCGCCACGGCTTCCGCGGCGCCGCCGAGATCGCCGCGACGCTCGATCACATGGCGGCCTTCGCGCATCTGGCGCAGGTGGTGCCGGCCCATCTCTTCGACCTCTATCACGAGGCGACGCTGGGCCGCCCCGATCTCGTGGCCTTCCTCGCCGAGGCCAATCCGCAGGCGCTCGAGGCGCTGCGTTCCTGTTTCCGGCGCCTGCATGACGCGGGCCTCTGGACCCCCCGCCGCAATTCCATCGCCGCCCTGCTGGAGAGTTCCGATGCATCACTATGAAACCGACGGGGCCGCGATCTACCGCCAATCCTTCGCCATGATCCGCGCCGAGGCCGACCTCGCCCGCTTCACGCCGGAGGAGGAGATCGTCGCCGTCCGCATGATCCACGCCGCCGGTATGGTCGGGCTGGAGGCGCATGTCGCCTTCTCGCCCGGCATGGCCATCGCCGCCCGCGCGGCGCTGGAGGCGGGGGCGCCGATCCTCTGCGACGCGCGGATGGTGAGCGAGGGCATCACCCGCAGCCGCCTGCCCGCCGACAATGCGGTGATCTGCACGCTGCACGATCCCTCCGTGCCGGAGCTGGCGAAGTCGATGTCCAATACCCGCTCGGCGGCGGCGCTGGAGCTGTGGCGGCCGCATCTGGCGGGGGCGGTGGTCGCCATCGGCAACGCGCCGACGGCGCTCTTTCATCTTCTGAACATGCTCGAAGACCCCGACTGCCCGCGCCCCGCCGCGATCATCGGCTGCCCGGTGGGCTTCGTCGGCGCCGCCGAGTCGAAGGCCGCGCTGATGGAGGCCCCGCCGGTGCCGTCGCTCGCCGTGCTGGGCCGGCTCGGCGGTTCGGCGATCACCGTGGCCGCGGTCAACGCGCTCGCCTGCCGGAGGGAATGATGGGACGTGTGATCTGCGCCGGCCTCGGCCCCGGCGACCCCGACCTGATGAGCCTGCGCGCCGCCCGCGCCATCGGGCAGGCGACGCATGTCGCCTATTTCCGCAAGGCCGGGCGGGCCGGGCAGGCGCGCGCCATCGTCGAGGGCATGCTGCGGGGCGATGCGGTGGAACTGCCGATGGAATATCCGGTCACCACCGAGATCCCCTTCGCCAGCCCCGACTACACCAACGCGCTCGCCCGCTTCTACGACGACTGGGCGGCCCGGCTGACGCAGCTGGTCGAGACGACGGATGTGCTGGTGCTCTGCGAGGGGGATCCCTTCTTCTACGGCTCCTTCATGCATCTGCACAGCCGCCTGCAGGGCCGCGTCCCGGTCGAGGTGATCCCCGGCATCACCGGCATGACCGGCTGCTGGACCGCGACCGGCCAGCCGATCACCTGGGGCGACGATGTGCTGACCGTGCTGATGGGCACGCTGCCCGAGGAGGATCTGGTGCGCCACATGGGCACGGCGGATGCGCTGGTGGTGATGAAGACCGGGCGCAACCTGCCCAAGATCCGCCGCGCCCTCGCCAGCGCCGGTCGGCTCGATCAGGCCTGGCTGGTGGAGCGCGGCACCATGCCGGGGCAGCGCGTGGCGATGCTGGCCGAGGCGCCGGAGGACTGCCCGTATTTCGCCATCGTGCTGGTCCACGGCCAGGGCCGCCGCCCGGAGATTGCGGAGTGAGCGGCTGGCTGGTCATCGCCGGTCTCGGCCCGGGCGACGAGGCTCTGGTGACGCCGGAAGTCACGAACGCCGTGGCCGAAGCGACGGATATCGTCGGCTACATCCCCTATGTCGCCCGCATCCCGGCGCGTCCGGGGCTGGTGCTGCATCCCTCCGACAACCGGGTGGAGCTGGACCGCGCGCGGCACGCGCTGCAGATGGCCGCCGAGGGGCGGCGGGTCGTCGTGGTCTCCTCCGGCGATCCGGGGGTCTTCGCCATGGCCTCGGCGGTGTTCGAGGCCTTGGAGGATGCGCCCCTCTGGCAGGAACTGGACATCCGGGTGCTGCCCGGCATCACCGCGATGCTGGCGGCGGCGGCGCGGGCCGGTGCGCCGCTGGGCCACGACTTCTGCGCGATCAACCTGTCCGACAATCTCAAGCCCTGGGCGGTGATCGAGACCCGTCTTCGCCTCGCCGCGCAGGCCGATTTCGCCATGGCCTTCTACAACCCCCGCTCTGCCAGCCGCCCCGAAGGCTTCACCCGCGTGCTGGAGATCCTGCGCGAGGAATGTGCACCCGAGCGGATGATCACCTTCGCCCGCGCCGTCTCCACTCCCGAGGAACGGCTGCAGACGGTGACGCTGGCCGAGGCGCGGCCCGAGATGGCCGACATGCGCACCATGGTGATCGTTGGCAACTCCGCCACCCGTCGCGTCGGCCGCTGGGTCTACACCCCGAGGCGTGCCTGATGCAGCCAGTCCAGCACCTCGGCCACGCTCTCGACGCTCGCCCGCTCCGGCAGGGCGGGGCGGTCGATCAGGATCACCGGGATCTGCCGTTGCCGCGCCGCCTCGAGCTTCGCCCGCGCCCCCTCGCCGCCGGAGTTCTTGGCGACGATCAGCCCGATGTCCTGCGCCGCGAGAAGGGCGAGGTCGCCCTCCAAGGTGAAGGGCCCGCGGGCGATCACCGCCTCGGCCTTGGGCAGCGGCAGGGCGGGCGGCGGATCGACGAGGCGCAGCAGGTAATGGTGCTGCGGCTTGGCGGCGAAGGCCTGCAGGTGCTGCCGTCCGATGGCGAGGAAGATCCGGCCCGGCGCCTCGGGCAGGGCGGCGACGGCGGCGTCGAGATCGGGCACGCTGGTCCAGCGGTCGCCGTCGCCCGCCACCCAGGGCTTGCGCTCCAGCGCCAGCAGCGGGATGCCGATCGCGGCGCAGGCTTCAGCCGCGTTCCGGCTCATCCCGGCGGCGAAAGGGTGGGTCGCGTCGATCACATGGCTGATCCGCTCCGCCCGCAGATACTCCGCCAGCCCCGCTGCGCCGCCGAAGCCGCCGATCCGCGTCGGCAGCGGCTGGGCCACCGGCGCGTCGGTGCGCCCCGCGTAGGAGAACACGGCGTCCACCCCCGCCACGGCCAGCGCATGGGCCAGCCGGGTGGCCTCGGTGGTGCCGCCAAGGATGAGGGGGTGAAGCATGGCTGAGCCCTGGCTGTCGATCATCGGTCTGGGCGAAGATGGCCTGTCCGGTCTCTCCGCCGCAAGCCGCAAAGCGCTGGACGAGGCCGAGCTGGTCTTCGGCGGCCCGCGGCATCTTGCGCTGGCGGGCGGGCGGGGCCGCGACTGGCCGGTGCCCTTCTCGGTCGCGCCGGTGCTGGCCTGCCGGGGGCAGCGGGTAGCTGTGCTCGCCTCGGGCGATCCGTTCTGGCACGGCGCGGGCGGCAGTCTCGCGGCGCATCTTGCGCCGGGCGAATGGCAGGCCTTCCCCGCGCCCTCCACCTTCTCGCTGGCCGCCGCCCGGCTGGGCTGGCGGCTGGAAGAGGTGCTTTGCCTCGGTCTCCACGCCGCGCCCCTGACCCGCCTGCGCCCGCTGCTCGGGCAGGGGGTGCGGGCGATCTGCCTGCTGCGCGACGGCACCGCCCCGGCCGAGCTTGCCACATGGCTCGCGGCGCAGGGCTTCGGCGCTTCCCGGCTGACGGTTCTGGAATGCCTGGGCGGCCCGCGCGAGCGTATCCGGCAGGCCGAAGCCGCGTCCTTCGGG